>CAZGZR010000039.1:0-24424 GCA_964529745.1 uncultured Candidatus Bathyarchaeia archaeon | reverse complement strand
TGGCTAGGTTGAGGCCGTTCTGCGCGATCTCCGGGGCGGCCCTGTGCCCTGCGACGGTGGCGTCGATGAAGGGCTTTCCCTGTCTCGCTAGGCTGCAAAGGGTCCTTACGAACCCTGGGGCGACCTCGAACTGGATGTGGGAGTAGGGCTCCTGGCCGACGAGTTCGGCGAGTCTCTTGGTCCCCAGCTCCGAGAAGTCGGGGCCGGGGATCTCGGACCACGTGTTGAGGGGACACCACTCCCTGTCCGCCTGCATGATCATGTCCTTCAGCCTCTCCGAGCGGTCGTATTGGCGGCCGTCTCTGGTGAGCCTCTGCCTCGGCCAACCCTTCCATTTTTCCTTCATCTCGGAGCGGATGTCGCCTCCCGTCCCGCAGGCCGAGAAGACATACGCGTCGTCGGGTATCTCATCGAGGCTGACGAGGTTTAGCTCGTGGCCCTCGTCTAAGACGGCGTCAACCATCCTACCCACAGCCTCGAGAGACGGGGCTACGCCTCCGCCTCCTGTCGATAGCGTTGTGCATCCAAGCTGGTAGTCGAGAACGTCTTCCTTGGTTAGTTTCTTCATTTCCTTCACTACAATCCTTGTCTCTATATTTAAAACTAATTTTAGATGTTTTTCCATATTGGAAGGCTGGTTTCGGTGGCTCTGATCTTTCAGATCTCGAGGAAAATGGGAAAAGGGGTTTAGAAAGGGGCGTACTCGATGTCGAAGCCGAAGTGTCTGGGGCTGAACAGCTCGATCCCCTTCGGTTTTCTCCAAGCCTCGATGGCCCTCAGCGCGAAAACCGTGACGTCCTTCCCCGCGTGAGTCCCTTCACGCATGAAGTTTGAGAGCCCCTCGAAGGTGCCGTCCTCCACGATACATATCAGGTCTGGGCCCATGACGAAAGGCTCGTCGTCGAGCCAGCTGACGAGGTTCTCGTTTTTGTACCACACCCGTAGGCTATGTCCCTCGTAGTCGCCTGCTCCTTCGATGTACCAGTCGCCCCAGTTGAAGCCCCCTCTACCCTCCATCTCCCACTTGGAGACTTTACCCTGGAAGACCTTGGAAGCCCCCGAGGCTTCCATGAAGCCTTCCGTGGGGTCAACGCCGTTCTCCTTCGCGTCCCTGACGGCCGCGCCGATCTTTATGCAGTTCGACACCTGTCTCGGGGCCACGGCACGCTTGTAGTCCTTCACCTTACCTGGGCAGCGGGCGACGGTGACGCCTCCACCGCAGGCAACGGCCACGTGTCTGGTGATGTCCTCGGCCCTGTCGTCGTCCACGGCACTCTTGAGTATGACGGTCTCCATGAACGGGGAGACCATTGTGAGTGGCGTGATGGGCATCCTAGCCACCGTCGTGAGGGAGATCCCCATCTCTGGCTTGGCCCTCCCGCAGCAGTCAGCGTCCACCGACGGCTTCCCCTCCAGAGCGTTCAGGAACATGGGGAGGACGCCGTTCCCGCCCCCAGTCTCTGCCGCTATGTAGGAGTAGATCTCCTCCCCGAGGAACTCGGACAGCTCCTTGGCTGCCTGGCGCAAGCGTGGAACGCGGTCACCAGTGTCGAACTTCTCGTAGTAGGGAGCCAGCTTGTCCCGTATTTCCTGCGGGACGCCCCCACCCACACCGGCCAAGATGCATAGGAGCTTGTCGTCGTCGACCTCGTCGAGATCGGCTAGTTCAAACTCGTACCCGGCGTCGTAGGCTTCGTCGATCATGGAGGTGCCCCACTGGGCTCCTCCTCCTCCGCCGCAGCCCAGGATCACCGCCCCTGTCACGTAGTCGAGCATGTCCTGTTTGCTTAATACCTTCATGTCGTTATCTCAGAGAGATCCGGCCTCATGTCTTAAAAAAGGTGCCTTAAAGATCGAGTCTATTTATGTCGTTCGTTGTCATTAAGACGAGTTTAACTAACTCCGCTATTTTTTATTACTATAAATTAGAATTCTAGTGAATCTACTTTAATGTAGTTATTAGAGATGAAAACTATTTTACGTCTCATGGATGATCTATATCGGGTAATTATATGCCAGAAACACTCAAGGTCGGAAACGCATCCGCTAAGAGAGGAGAGCTGAAGAAGGGGATCATCAAGGGAGTCGAGCTGAACACAAACACTAGCATCGACATCCCCGTCCTGGTGATGAACGGGGCAAAAGAAGGCCCCACCCTAGTGATGACGTCGACCCAGCACGGGATAGAGATCCAGGGGATAGAAGTCATCCGCAAGGTCATGAGGGAGAAGGTCAAGCCCAAGGACCTTAGGGGGGCGATCATAGGCATCCCGGTCGCGAACCCCCTGGCCTACATGCACCACCAGTACCTATCCTGGATCGACAACCTCGATGTGGGGGGCGGCGGGAGCGGCAGCCTCATCACCGCGGACAAGCCCAACGGCAACACAACGGAGAGGCTCGCCTACGCGCTCTGGACCGAGGCTTGGAGCAAAGGAGACGTCGGGATCAACATCCACTGCAACACCAGGCCTGACTCGTTGATCTACCAGTGGATCAACCTAGGCAACCCCAAGACCAAGGACGATCTGAAGAAAATGGCCGAGGCCTTCGGCGTCACCACCATCGTCTCCGAGTCGCCGTTCAGCGAAGACGCCCCGCCCACCATCGGCAACCTCGCCGCCAAGAAGGGTTGCCCCATCCTCCTGATGGAGCTCATAGACGGGAGATGGATCTCCGAGCCCTCGACGACGGCGGGGGTCAAGGGCGTCCTAAACATCATGAAGCTCTTCGACATGATCGACGGCGAGCAGGAGCCCCAAGAGGGCTTCCCCATAGTCCCAGGAGTCAACAGGTTCCACGGCGTCCTGAGGGCTAACAGGGGCGGAGTCATACGCTTCCTCAGCACCCCGGGCGACCTCGTTAAGAAGGGAGAGGTCTTCGCGGAGATCTACGACCTCTACGGCGACGTGCTCGAGCAGGTGAAGATGCCCGTGGATGGCTACATCTGGGCCTACCCCTGCGGCGACGCTCTGGGGACGTCAGGCGGTCTACAGACCGTCCAGGAAGGCGCCAACATCGCGTATGCGTTCACGCACGAAGGCTGATAGTCTCCCCAGATACTGTTCAGTCTTTTGTCATGGAGTTTATTAGACTATTTTCAAAATACTTAAATAACAATTTACCTCAGATATGTTGAACATAAATGAACAGTCAAGCGATAAAGTATCGTGGATTAAAACCGCCTAAGATGACTCTGTTAAGCAAAGAACAAGTGCTTTCATTAAGACCCAAAGACCGTGATAACTATGTGGAAAAAATAATTAGAGAATTACTTATCGCTAATTCAAAAGGAATAACTGTATCAGAGATTGAAGCAATTACAGAACTAAATAGAAGCACAATTACAAAACACCTTAAAAAACTCGTAGCCACAAGAGAAGCACACTCACAAAAAAGAGGAAATTTATCAATATATTATAACAATGGTGAAGTAACATTATCACGCAGCATACTAGATAGCATAGCAAAAAAAAATAGCTATGTATTTTATAGACTATTAAACGATGATGGAAAATTCATATACATACAAGAAATAAAAACAGATTATTATGGTAAAAAAGAAGTTGCGGGTGGGATAATGATAAAAGATGAAGATTTTTTAAAATTTATGGTGGAACTACAAAAATTTGCAATGGAGGTTAAATAGTTGAGCCAAACAGTTGAACTAGTACAAGAAATAGTAAGAGATAGATACTCAAGACAAGCCACATTCTCAATAAATAGAAAAGAAATACTATTCCCAAATTTTTTCCCTAGAATAAAAAACAGTGAAGAACTTAATATACTAATGAACATGTTATCACTTGACCAATTAGAACATGTTCAAGCATTTACGATAAGATTAAGTAACCATCCTGATAAAATATTATCTGTAAAGTCTAACCTTAATCAACTCAGGATAGATCAACCAAACACATATGCATTCAGCCTCGAAAACAACTTTTTCAACAAAACTGCTATGATTATAGACCCCGCTTGTGAATACATGTATTATGAGGGCGGGGATGAAGGAACTAAATTATTAAATCAAATAAAAACATTACAAAAATCAGAAAGAAGACTAAATCCAATTAAAGAATATCTAGAAAGACGAGCATATTTAAAAACAAGATATGAGACTGATAAGTACAATAGAACGAAGAAGGCAGAATATAAAAAATTCTGGTATGGCTTAGATAGAAATCAAGAAGAAATGTCAAAACTAATAGGAGAGACACACGACATAGAAATATTATACGAATCTGATATACTAATTCCATTCGTACCAGTAATTCTAAACAATGGTCTACTAGATATAACAAATAGAATAAACACAGTAAGCAATGCAATTACACCTTCAGATAAACACAGTGCATCATACTACATATTAAACATTACAACATTAAAGGATGATGATTTATTAAATAACATAATCAACAGCATATCTCAAGATACAGCAAATATAACAGCTATAAAAATTAAATACTGTGAGCTTAACAAAACAGATTACGTAATACAAAGAGAAAACTATAGAGAATTAATGAAGTCATTAGCAAATAATACACAAGAAAATGAGGAAAAAGTATATCTTCTTTTTGAGTCAGGCCCCCAAACCCTCCCATCCGCTACCGTAGGCTTTGATATGGTGTCTACAAGCATGACAGGACTCGATGGAGATGGTGGATTTGGTACAAGTGCTTACGGAAGATATTATATGCTAGACAGATTATGGAGCTATACATATGATCAAGTAAAAAGAATATTCAAAAATAACAACAATAATCTTACCTGTTCATGTCCTGCTTGTACAGATATTTCCAAACTATATCCTAACCAGATTAATCCAGATATTTGGAATAGACTTAGAAGAGAACACTATGTATACCAGATGAATGGATTAATGAAAACAATAACCACCCATATTGATCAAAGAAAAATAGAGTTAATAAGAGAAATAATACAAAGGTCACAAGTTCCAAAACTAGCAGAACTAATACCTAGAATGTAAAGTCAAGCCCCAGTCGCTTAGCGGCAAAGTGCCTCCTTTGGTAAGGAGAACATCGCGGGTTCAATTCCCGCCTGGGGCTCCAATATTCACTCATAATTTAAACTGTTTAAAGGTTTGGGTATCTCAGAGATATACCACAAGATATATATGTAGGGTATCCCATAGGATACCTGTAGGATGTTAAGAGCGATGAACTGCAAGTACTGTGGGTCTGAAAAACTCGTAAAGAACGGGAAGGTCAAAGGAAAACAGGTTTACAAGTGCAAGGAATGTGGTCACAGATTCTACCTTAATGATAACTTCTCGAAGATGCAGAGTAAAAAACACGTCATTGCAGCAGCCCTTAACCTCTACTATGATGGTCTCTCACTACGAAAAACACAGCGAAACCTAGAACAACTCTTCGGTGAACACGTTAGCCAAGTTACAATACTCAATTGGATAAGGAAATACTCCAAGCTGGTCAAAGATTACGTTAACAAACAAGAGCCTCAACTATCGGGACTATGGCATGAAGATGAGACGATGCTCAAGTGTGAGGGAAGAAACATTTGGTTCTGGGAGATGATGGACGAGGAAACAAAGTTCATTGTATCAAGTCACCTTTCAGAAACCAGAACCTTTGAAGATACGGTAGCGATATTCGATAAAGGGTTAAAACAGAGCAAGACCAGACCAAAAAAGGTGTTTGTAGATGGTTGTAACGCCTACAAGAGAGCATTTAACAGGGTTTTCTATAGCAGATACAAAGCGGAAAGAGTAGAACTAGTGCAGAGAGTAGGAATAAGATCAAGGGAAACAAACAACTCAGTGGAACGACTACATGGAACACTCAAGGACAGAACCCGATGCATGAGAGGATTAGGTAGCTACGAATCAACAGAACTACTCTTAGAAGGATGGTCAGTTCATTACAATTGTGTAAGGCCACATCAGAGCTTAGAAAATAAGACACCAGCAGAAGCAGCACAGATGGATGTACCTAACACATGGCTAGGGTTGATTGAGGAAGCCACAAAACGAAAAGCCATCGAAAATGCAACCACTAAACAAGAACAAGTAGTAGAACCAGTCATAGATACGATTCAAATGGAGGCGATAGTACAGTGAAAAAGGTTCTTGTTGCCTTACCTGAAGAGATAGTCAACATGGTTGACAATGAACTAATTGGCACATTTGGTGAAGGTAGAAGCGATACCCTTAGAACCATTATCATGAATTGGTTAGGAGAAAAAGGCTATCTGACGAAGAGAGGCGAGCCATGTGATTAAAACGAAAAAGGAACTTGAGGAAGAGGTTGAACTACTAAGTACAATGCTTGAAAGCCTAGTGCAACTGCTTGAAGAAAAAGGAATACTAACTCAAGCCGAATGGGAGACCATGATTAAACGAAACGTAATAATACAGTAAAAATGGTGCTAACTTGTCGTTTTTTATAGCAATATAATGTGTTTAGGCAACACACCCCAAGTTTTAAACTTTCACACAGGATAAATAGTTCGATACCATGGCTGTATATTTCCAACCCAACACTATCTATTGTGGCAACTGCACCGACATAATGATGAGGTTTCCAAGCAAATCTGTTGATCTAATTTATGCAGACCCACCTTTCTTTACCAATGAAGAATGGGAGATCATATGGGGAGATGGGTTTGAGATAAGGGCCTTTGAAGATAGGTGGAAGGGTGGGGTAGAGAACTATATTGCATGGATGGAACCCAAGATAAGGGAATGCTTCCGTGTACTCAAAGACACGGGTTCAATGTACCTTCACTGTGATTGGCATGCAGCCGACTATCTGAAGGTGCTAATAGACAAAATATTCGGTGACAGAATGGTAAACAGCATTGTATGGAAACGCACCTCAGCCCACTCTGGATCACAGAATGTCAGAAAATTCGGTGCAATCCATGACAGGCTATTATTTTACTCCAAAACTGATGACTATGTATTCAACCCTCAATACGTACCTTATGATGAGGAATATGTCGAGAAATATTATCGATATAAAGACCCTGATGGTAGAAGGTGGACTTCATCTGATCTTATGGCTAGAGGTGTAAGAGATGGTGACTCAGGTAAGCCGTGGAGAGGAATCGATCCAGCTAAGCGAGGGAATCACTGGAAGTTCACCGTACAAAGACTTGATGAATTGGTTGAAGAGGGAAGGATATATTTCCCTAAGAAACGCGGTGGTGTACCGAGATACAAGCGATATTTAGACGAGATGAAAGGACAACTACTTCAAGACATTTGGATGGATATTAAACCAATATCGGCACATTCTAAGGAACGTCTAGGATACCCTACACAGAAGCCCGTTGAACTTCTTGAAAGAATCATAAATGCTTCATCGAATCCAATGGATATAGTGCTTGATCCCTTCTGTGGTTGCGGTACATCCCTTGTTGCAGCACATAATTTGAAGAGGCGTTGGATTGGAATCGATATCTCGCCTACTGCATGTAAACTGATGGGTGAACGACTAAGGAAATTTTATGCTGACTATAAGATTATTGGGCTCCCTCAAACGATGGAGGAATTAAGAGAATTACAGCCCTTTGAATTTCAGAACTGGGTTTTCAGAAAACTGCATGGAAGAGTAAGTGAAAGAATGGTCGGTGACTATGGAATCGATGGCTGGATAGAACTTGATGTCCCTGTACAGGTAAAGCAATCAGATAGCGTCGGTAGAAATGTAATAGATAACTTCGAGACAGCTATTCAAAGAGTGAATAAAAAACGTGGAGTGATTATTGCTTTCAGCTTCACCAAAGGTTCGTATGAAGAAGCAGCTAGAGCAAAGAACAGAAGAGGACTCGATATTAGATTAAAAACAATTGGGGAGATACTTCAAGAATCATAACCTCAAGCCATGACAAAAGACTGAACAGTATCGTCTCCCCACATTCTTTTTATTTTATATTTTCTTGATGGTGTGAAATAACGCACCTGATTCCATCGAGGAGCCCAAGACATAAGCAGGTTATTTATAGAAATTCTAGGTAATTTCTGATAGGTGATACTGAGGATGGCTAGAAACCTCACGAGAGAGGAGATGAAGAGCTACACGATAGGCGCCATGGCCCTGGCAACAGGTGGAGGCGGAGTAAGGCCGTTGGAGGAGCCCCTGGAGAAGGCGATCGACGAAGCCTTCGACCAGGGAAAAGAGTACAGGCTCGTCGACGTCGACGAGATACCTGACGACGAGCTCGTTCTTTCGAGGCTCGGGACAGGTGGTAGCATCCGGGTAGAGCAGAAGCTTAGGTGGATGAACCAGCCAGGCTTCTTCGCGTCCAGCGGCGGCGTGCTTAGGACGGGCTTCGACGGTCGAGCCTTCATACGCGATCAGATCATGTTGAAGGACAAGACCTTCGCACCCCTGAATAGCTGGTCGGAACTCCCTGGCCCAGACTGGGGAGAAGCCGGCCTGAAACGGCTGAAGGAACTCATCGGCGACAGGAAGATCTACTCCCAGCTCCAAGGCGAGATAATGCAGATGTCCATGCGCGGACTACTCACATACCCCGACAAGGGGTGGCCCATCATCGACGCGACGGGCTGCGGACACAGGGCAGTCCCGGAGGTCAACATAAACACTCTCAACATACACGACGTGCCTGTCTGCCCAGCGGTGATAACGACTTCGTGGGGCGACCTGCTTGTACTGGAGAAGGCCCTGAGCTGGCAGAGAGCAGAGGAGATCGTCGAGGGTATCTCAACCTACTCCGGCGGGACCTGTGGGGGGCCGCTGGCGGTCGAGGGAAAGCTGATGAAGAAGGCCCTCCTCCCGGGGGCGATGTCCTTCACCATCAAGATCGGGAAAGCGATAAGGAACGCCGTGGCCGCCGGGGACAACCCGGTAGAGGCCATGATCGACGCCTCCGACGGCTGGGCGTACAAGGTCTTCGAGGGCAAGGTGAACGCGCTGCTCTTCGAGGAGAAGTACAGCTTCATCTGGGGGTACAGCTGGATCAAGGGAACAGGGGACTGGGAGGGCCGCCACCTGAAGATATGGTTCAAGAACGAGAACCACGTCTCTTGGCTCGACGAGAAGCCGTGGATCACCAGCCCGGACGGGCTGAACGTCATCGACTCCAACACGGGGTGGGGCCTCTCACACGCGTGGACATCGGAGTGGATACACGGCAGAGAGGTCACGGTCGTAGGCGTGAGGGCCGAGCCCATCTGGAGGACGGAGAAGGGCCTCAGGTTGCTGGGGCCGAAGCACTTCGGCTACGACATCCCTTACACGCCGATAGAGAAGGCCCTGGAGGCAACGAGCCGTAGATAACCTCCCGTTCCTCCATCTACCACAGCTAATCGAATCGAGGACAGAGCTCAAGGTTTTATGAGAAAATGACAACGAATAGGGAAATGACCATCCAGAAAAGGGTCCTAGGGAAGACGGGGCTCAAAGCCACGAGGATCGGCTTCGGAGGTATCCCCATACAGAGGCTGCCGGAGGAGGAAGCCGTCGAGGTCGTCAAGAGGAGCCACGAGCTCGGCATCAACTTCTTCGACACAGCCAGGGCCTATACCACCAGCGAGGAGAGGATAGGGAAGGCCCTGAGGGACGTGAGGGACGAGGTGTTTATCGCGACCAAGACGGTGCACCGCGACAAGGAGGGACTGCTGAAGGACCTGGAGACCAGCCTTGATGAGCTGCGGACGAGCTGGATCGACCTCTACCAGCTCCACATGATCTCCAAGGAGCACGAGTGGGAGAAGGTGAGGGGACCGGGCGGCGCGCTCGAGGGCCTCATCGAGGCGAGGGAAGCCGGGAAGATAAACCACCTTGGCATCACGAGCCACAACCCGGAACTCATGATGGACGTCCTCCGGGAGGGCGTCTTCGAGACAGTCATGATCCCCTACAACTACCTGACGCACAGGCCTGCAGACGGGTTGATCCCTCTCTGCGGCGAGCTTGACGTGGGGATCATCGTCATGAAGCCCTTCGGGGGAGGCGCCATCACCAACGTGAAGACCGCATTGAAGTACGTCTTGAGAAACGAGGGGGTGGACGTCGTAATCCCTGGCATGATGAGCGTCAGGGAGATCGAGGAGAACCTTGCCGTGGGTTCCGGCGAATACACCCTCTCAGAGACAGACCTCGGGCTCATAGAGAAGGACAGAGATGAGCTGGGGAGCCAGTTCTGTCGGGCATGCGACTATTGCCGGCCCTGCCCCCAAGGCATACCCATCTCGACGGTGCTGAGGATAGAGGACCAGTTCCTCAAGCTGACTGGTTGGACGCCCAGGTTGATGAAACAGATCCTTGAGGTCGAGCCGAAGGTCAGTTCATGTGTCAAGTGCGGCCAGTGTGAGGAGAGGTGCCCATACGAGCTTCCGATAAGGGACCTGCTCCCAGTGAAGATGAGGTCGCTGATGAAGCTTCTAGCCGCTCATGAGGCATCTTCACGTTAAATTTTCTTCATATCATAACTTAAAATAGTCATTGCTGCCATCATGAAGGTTAAATTACTCCATATGGACTGTAATGAGGTATCGAAATGGTAAAGAAAAACTTGACCAAGGAGGATCTCTGGTGCTCTGTTTTAGGCGGCGCGGCTCTGGCCACAGGTGGGGGAGGAGCGGCGCTGAGCTACGAATCCTTCAGCGAGATGGTTGACCCGGTCTACGAAGCCGGGCACAAGCCCGTCCTCGTGGACGCCAAGGACGTCGCCGACGACGGCCCCGTCCTGGTGCCCATCGGCATCGGCGGCGGGATACCCAGAAAGTACAGAGAGATGTACGGCCCACCCGTAAGAAGAGGGCCAGACATCGACATCGCCTTCAGGGAGATGCATAGGCTCTTTCCCCTGCTGGGGGAGGACGCCAGGCCGAGGCCGGACTGGCGCGAAGCGGGAGCCGAGAGGCTGAGGCAGCTCAAAGGCGAGGACAAGTACGTCGCGTACCTCGCGGGAGAGATCGGGCCAGGGATCTTCCGCCAGGCCATCAACGCCGCAGAGGAGGGGATTCCTGTGATCGACGCGGACATGGCTGGGCAGAGAGCCGTGCCCGAGCTCAGCTTCACGAGCTTCAACGTCTACGGCGTGAAGATAACGCCCATGGTCATCTCGACGGTATGGGGCGACAGGCTCGTATACGAGGAGGCCCTCAGCTGGCAGAGGCTTGAAGACGTCACCAGAAGCATCGCCCTCGTCTCCCAGGGCTTTAACTCGACGATGCTCTCCGTCACCGGGAAGGACGTGAAAGACGCTGGCGTCCTAGGCAGCTACTCCAAGACCATAGGCGTCGGCGAGGCCATCCACAAGGCTAGGGAGTCTGGCGACGACCCCGTGGAGAAGATCGTGGAGGCCGCAGACGGCTACAAGATATTCGAGGGAGAGATACTAGCGAAAACCAGCGAAGGCGACTTCGCTTTCGTATGGGGGAACGGCTGGATCAAAGGCACAGGCGGCTACGAGGGGAAGCTGTTCCGGTTCTGGTTCAAGAACGAGAACCAGGTGTCCTGGCTCGACGGCACGCCCTACGTCAGGTGCCCAGACCCTTTCACGGTCATCGACAGCGAGACCGGTGAAGGCCTCTCCAACTTCAGGGAGAACATGTGGACGCCGGGTAGGAAGGTCTCGGTGGTAGGCGTCAAGGCGGTGGACTGCTGGAGAACGGAGAGAGGCATCCAGATCTACAACCCGAAGCACTTCGGCTTCGACCTGGAGTACGTCCCGATCGAGGAGCTGGTTGAGTAGCCCCTCTACCTTTTTTTAATCGAAGATAGCCGAGCCTATGGCGGCATCAGCCCGAGCCATGGCAGGTTAGCCTACGTGAGACCTCTAGAGATTAACTGCAGCCTATAGCCTTCCGCTGCTGGAACTCCATACCTTCGATTAAAATAAGTAGGAAAGATGGGTTGACGGTTTTTTAAACCCTCATTGATAGCCTGGTAGAACCCTCTTCTTCTTTGGAGGGAAACGGTAGGCCAGCTTGCTGTGAGCCATCCCTACGTCAACGAGCATCTGGGTCAGCGCCAGAGCGAGCCCCTCGCCCTCGAGGACGGGTACGCCAAGCTCCTCCTGGAGACTCTTCGCCGTCCCCGTCATGCCGGTGCATCTCAGGATCAGGACGTCGGCTCCCTCTTGGATGGCCCTTCTCCCGTCTTTAAGGAGGGCCTTGTAGGTCTTCTCAGGGTCCTGGGAGAGCTCGATCACCGTGATCCCTACCGCTCGCACCCACCCCTTCTCCTTGCCCAAAACGTTGGATACGTTCCAAGCCGCCTCCCTGGCGCCCACGACGGGTATGCTCACCGCCTCCTTGGAGGCCTCTACGCCCGGGTCGTTCATGCAGCTGACCACGACGGCGTCGTAGCCGTTCGCCTCAGCCCACTCAGCTTTCTTCACTACGAAGGGAGCGGCCAGCACGTCGTCATACCTTGACTCGATGGAGGCCGGGCCGTAGTCCAGGTATACTATGTCGACCTCTGTGTCGGGTCTTATGTAGTTCCTGAACCTTTCCGAAGCGTGCTCTTCGTCTATGAAGCTCTTGGTTATTATCGGTACGATTAAACAGATCCTCATGGGGGTTTCATGGGCGAGGATCCTAAAGAGGGTTATTATTCAGAAGAAATTATAATTAAATTTTTTTTATTATTTTTAAATACAATTTGAGGAAGCTATTATTTTACGCAACGATGGGTCAGAGCGCATCATGAGATGATTGTAAGCTATTTTTTCATTATTTTTACCACATATATTTTAAAACCCTTGCACCGGTTAACAATGGGATGCTTCATGGCAACTAAGGTTCTAAGTAAGGAGGATCTCTGGAACATGGTGCTGGGGGGAGCGGCTCTAGCCACAGGAGGCGGAGGGGCTGCTCCAAGCTACGAGAACTTCAGCAAGATAGTCGATGCAAGCATAGAGCAGGGTGCAGAGTTCAAGCTCGTCGAGCCCAAGTCGATCCCCAAAGACGAGTACATCTTCGTCAGCGCGGGGGTCGGCGGGGGCCTCCAGAGGGAGATGGTCGAGAAGTACATGCGCCGATACACCAGCGTCCAGGACTGGATCAAGGAAATGGACAGGGTTTTCCCCTTGCCCTCGTGGGCGGAGATCCCGGGCGACGACTGGATGAACAAGCCCTATGAGAGGATGGTCGAACTCGTGGGGGCCGAACCGTACGGGTACATGCCATTCGAGGTTGGGCCTAACAACTACCGCGAGTTCATAAGGGCCGGGGCTCTGGGTATCTCAGTCGTCGACGCCGACAACGCCGGCTACAGGGCAGTCCCGGAGGTGTCTCTCGCCACCCTGAACGTTAATAACGCGCCGATTGCGCCGGCGGTGGTCTGCACGAGCTGGGGAGACCTGATGGTGTTCGAGAAGTTCCTGAGCTGGCAGCGGGCCGAGGACTTGATCCGGCACGTGGCGATCACCTCGGGAGGCGGCTGCATGGGGATGCTCTCCTTCACCGAGGACTGGATCAAGAAAGGCACCGTCCCGGGCACGTTGTCCCTCTCCATGAAGGTCGGCAAGGCCATCCGCGACGCCAGAGACAAGGGAAAGGACGCCATCGAGGCGATCACGAAGGCCGCCGGAGGCTACCTGCTCTTTGAGGGGGAGGTCGCGGCCTACACCAACGAGGGGAGAGGCTCCTTCACGTGGGGCAACTCCTGGACAAAGGGCACAGGCGACTACCTCGGCCACACTATGAAGATCTGGTTCAAGAACGAGAACCAGGTAAGCTGGATAGACGACGAGCCCCACGTGACCTGCCCGGACCCTTTCACAGTTGTGGACCGCGAGACCGGTGAGGGCCTCTCGAACTTCAGGGCGCCGAGCTGGTCTCAGGGAAGAAGTGTCGCCGTTTGGGGGATGAAGTCGGCGTCACCCTGGAGGACGGAGAGGGGGCTGAAGATATATAACCCGAAGCACTTCGGCTTCGACATACCGTATAGACCCATTGAGGAAGTCGTCAAGTAGCGTCTTTCTACAATTTTCTTTTTAAAAAACTAGGACTCGAGTAACTCTTTCATTACCCGAGCGACGAGGGAGCTTGACTGGATAACTGGTTTCCCGGTTTTCTCCATAATGATTTCCTTATGGTTGTGATCAAAGCCCATGCAGTTCAGCAGAGTGAGATCCACCTTCTGTTTAGCCAGCCTGTCTCCAAGGGCCTCAACTTCCTCTATGGGACCGTATGGCGACGCCGAGTCATAGTAGGTCACAAGGCCGTCCTTTTCCTCTGTGCGGGGGGCCCCGCCCACCTGCTGGATGGATGGAAGTATCATCCCGAACCTACCCTTCCGGATGGCGGCGTTCGTAACGCCCGTGACGATCTTTGACGGGGTCACGACGAGGACGTCGGACTCGAACTCGGGGAACCTGCCAGTGCATAACAACAGAATGATCTTGACTTGCTTCTCGTTTAACTTGGTGACAGCTTCTCTCATATACGGGAGTACGGAGTCGTGGGTTATCTTCACCTCCGTGCCGTCCCTCATACGGGTGACGAGCAGCCCTTGGCCTGGCTTAGGCTTCATTTTCTTTACCTCCTCCAGCGTGAAGCTGTCGAGGGCCCCTGCCTCTATGATCTCATAGCCGCTACCGAGAACCCGTTTTATCTCTCTGACGACGTCCGGCCTGGGCGACTGCCCTATGGTTACTATCCCAACTTTCATGGTTAAGGAACCGCCACGCCTTGTTAAAAATTTTTTATTAAAATAATTTTATTTAATGACTATTTATGTCAAATATAACATAAAAACAGTTAGTTGTATAGTTTTAATTTATTAAACGATAGTTGAGGGATGTGAAGAATCTAAATTTCAAATAGTATCCAGCTGAGTCACATCCATTGACGCTTATTTTAGTGGTCAATTAATCAACGAGGGCGGCTGTATCTATGTACAGACCCGCTTCTTATTCCACATACTTCCTGATTATACAATCAAAGACGGTGAATGAGGAATTGAAAATATGGAAGGTCTATCATCCATTGAGCCCAATTCCCCATTCATAAGAAATCGACACAACTATTATAAAAATTTAAATATTTTAATATCATTTAAAATAATAAAGTTATTAATATATAAAATTAAATATTTTAACTATTTTAATGATATAGAATCCCGTGAAAAAATAATATATCACCTATTACAACACGTGTACCATCAATTGACTTGAAATGAGTAAGACTCTCTGCTTTTAACATCCCGTTGATTTAGAGACATTGAGTCGAATCCGAATAACAACCGGAACACCCCAGCAACTTTTATTACAACAAAATCAAAGGATCAGACGTGAAAACCAGAGTAGTAGCCACGCTGGTCGCCACCATGCTGCTCCTGTCCCTGGCCATACCAATTCTAGCCCAGACAGACTCGTAGAACCATATCAACCCCGCCCCAGCCACCCCCATAAGAGACCCCTACCTAGAGGAGTACCTGCCATGCACCAACGCCAGGTACAGGGCATGGTTCGGAGCCTCTTGAACCCACCACATCAGAGTGTAGACCCCCGGGATCACCCAGAGCCAGCCCTGGCCAGACGAAGCAATCCCGAGACGAAGTTCAGCGCAGGCACCTCCTCCATGTACCGCCGATACGGCTCACCGAACTTCTCCACAAGCCTCCTATCCGCGGGCGGCACCTCAGACGCGTACACCACGGCCGCCACCAGACCAGCCACCACGCTGTACAAGCTCTGAGACAACAACATCATGCTCACCGTGATCAATATCCCCGCCAGGAACTGGGGGTGCCTCACCACACCATACACGCCCGAGGTCACCAGCCGAGTCGTTTGCACGTAGCTCTCGCCCTCCGCCACTCCGCCCCGCCTCCTGAACTCGATTATGGGGAGCCACCCGAAGACCGCCGACACCGCCAGCACCAGCCACCCCAGGTTGGCTGCCCAGTCCAGCCCCAACCCGTTGTAATACCGCCAAGACAGATAGAACTGGTAAAACATCAGAGGCACGTAGACGCACGCCCTCGCCCAGTCACCGAGCTCCATCGCGCCTCCCGTCTTGACCTTAACCGCATCCCCCTCATATGCGTTGCCCACGCCCTGCCTCCCAGAGCCGCTAAAAAACCAGATGGACAGCAGCTGAACGAGCAGCACCCCACCGTACAGCGCCGCGTGGCCCCAGCCGAAGACGAAGCCCCCGGCTATGGTGCCCATAGCCGACGTCCCGGCCCACGCCAAAGGCCACAGCGTGAACACGTTCCTGGTGAGCCTGAACAGCACCCCGTAGAGGAGGCCGTAGCCCCCCAGCCTCAGCACCATTCCCAAGGGGAAGGTGCCCACGTGGTAAACGGCGGTGCAGACCCCCGCCGCCAACACCCCAGGGACAATCCCGAAGGCATCCTCGAACCTGAGCTGCACCCAGCAATGGATGAAGAAAGGTTCCCAGAGACACAGGCCGCAGTAGAGCAGGTGCGGAGCCACGCTGGACCCCGGGATGGATGCCAACGAAGCCCTGAGTACAGGCATGTACCTCAACACCAGAAACGCGCTGAGCCCGAGGCTAGGCACCAGGTTATTGGTCGCGAACCCTATCTCGCTCGGCGGCCTCCCCATCACCCTCAACACGTAGTAGGCGGGCAGCACCACCAGCACCACGGTGGTCGCGAAAACGAAGTTGACGAGCCCAAACAGCGAACCCGTGTTCGCCCCCAGGTAATACGACGGAACGAAGTAGATGAGAGTAGCCAAAGCCAGCCACGTGTCCCTGCCCGGCCTCCACCTCACCCAGGGCAGACCCATCAACCGCGCCGCCAGATCAGGCTCAACAGCCCCAGACAACCCACTCACCTGCCTCCCCTCCATCCACGCCAGACCACCCTAGCGCCTTCAACTAGACTGACACCCAGGACCATGCTAAGGGCCGTGTTCCCTACGACCCGATCGATGAGGCTCACCGCCGTGACCTCGATCAGGAGGTGTAAACAGAACTGCTCTAAGAAAGCCTTCACACCCTCCCTGTCTATGAGCTGTGAGGCTCCGAATCCTTGTTTCATACTCTTTCGAGACCGTTGAGCCAGGCATCGTTTATAAGGCGGGGTCATTTTCTGCGCCGCAGAGCACCGCCGCTTATAAGTGGCGTCGCTTCTCTGTCTCGCAGAGTTTGACCATTTTTTATATCTGCAGGTGAAGCTACATTTGATCGAAGATGGAGGACCTGGAGAGATTCAGCGCGGCCATCAAGACGGTCGAGCGATACGAACAGTACCTCTACCAGAGAGCCATGGGCCTCTCCTTGATAGTCAACGGCCTCGTAGGGCCCTCGGTGTTCCTCATGGTGTTGAAGGCGGACAGCTTCTCCAAGCTCCTCGACATGACCCCCACCACGTTCCGCGTAGTCTCCACGACCCTGCTGACGGGCGTAGCGGTATTCGCCACGATCTACCTGTTCGCCTCCGCACGCGTCCTGTTCTCGAAGGTATCCAAGACCGAGGACAAGCACAGCCTGCCCTTCATGCTGCTGATATTCTGCGTCTGGTTCTTCTCCTTCTTCCTCGTGAGATACGTCCCCGAACCATTCACGGGGGTGGGGTGGTCGCTGGCAGGCGGGCTGGCGAGCCTCGTGACCTACCTGATAATGTCCGTCTCGGGCCACATGAGGAGGCCGGAGCTGCTGATAATCGGGTTCATCAACGTCGTGGCCTGCCTGCCGGTATTCCTTTACGGTGACCTCCTCGAGGTTGAGGTGGCCGTACTCGCTGTGTACGCATTGAGCTTCGTGTGCGGCGGCGTGTACTCGACGGTGAACGCGGGCAGGCTGCTGGAGGCTGCGTGAAGGAGAAGGCTGGGTTGGCTGATCCCCTGGAGGTGCTCGAACGAGGGGAGATCTTCTCAGCCCAGCACAGGTTCACCATAATGTTCCTCCTCTACCTGCACAAGAAGGCGGGGTTCACGGAGCTTCAGAGGCTCCTCGGGGTGACCCCGGGTAACCTGGACCACCACCTGAGGAGGCTCGCCGAGGCCGGGTACGTGAAGACAAGGCACGTCCTGGACTGGCGGCCCCTGAAGGTGGTCGAGATCACCTCACTGGGCGCCAGGGAGTTCCGTGACTACGCCGCCGGGATGAGGGAGCTGCTGAAGCTTATAGAGTAACCCACCATGGCTGGACGAAAGAGATAAGGCGTACACCGGACGATGATCGCAGAGTTCTAGAAGACGGATCGAACCGTGTACACCAGAACATAGAACCCGAAGACGATGCCCCCGATCCAGATCCCGTACACCGCCACTAAGGACAGCCCCGTCGCCTCCCCAAGCAGCGAGCCAAGCGAAAAAACTGCGCCGAACAACAACATCCCGCCAAGGGAAAAGTCCAGCCCAGCCACCGGACCCCCAGATTCATCGAAACGCGACTTCCTCAAACCAAGATACAGGAGACCCCCAAAGAAGAGGTATAGAGCCCAGACGGCGAGCTGGGGCCCCAGCCCGGGGAGAGCCTCGGGCCTCCAGAAGACGCCCATCAAACCATACAGCAGCAACAGAAGCGCCAGCAGCACCCTGAACTCCCCTCACGTGGGTAAGAGGCCGCGAAGCGGATACCGACGCCCGTAGAGCCTCCTCCAGACATAGACGAGGCCCACGATGACCGCGGTGCTCGTCAACCCGCTGAAACCCGCGTCCCTAAGGGAGTGTACGTTTACGCTCTGGAATAGCCCCCCGACGAAAGGCAGGACGAGGAACAGGTACCCGCCCCGGAGCCGGGCCAGCCACCCGCTTGCCCAGGCGGGGAGCCCGCCGGCGATCTCCCGTGAAGACGTAAAGGCTGTCTCGGCTATGAAAAGCGGAACTATGAACGCGAGGAACGAGTGCCAGAACAGAACCAGCACAAGGGTCTCCACCACCGCTACCCCGAACACCCTAAGGGGGGCAGCCGCCCACGTCGGGTCCCAGATTACCTTGGTCATGTACGCCTCGTAGAGGCCGAACAGGGCGCCGGCGGGGAAGAGGTTATACAGCCTCGGCCTGCCTCCCCTCCACACCACGTACCACAGCACCAGGCTGTGCAGGGTGTACAGAGAGATGACCAGCAGGTAGTCTATGACCTTGAAGAAGGGGTAGATGTCGGAGCCCGCCGTCACCTCCGGCACCACGGTGGAGAGGGCCCCGAGGATCACCCAGAACAGGTACCGCGCCCGCCTAGGCGCCACCTCGTTGCCCATGCAGGCTCCTCCACCCGGTTTTCTGTTAAGCTTTCACGAACGAGAAACAGTATACCGGGTTCATCAACACGCAAGGAGGTTCCGCGTGCGCTTCACGCTCATGTAACTACATGTGCGAGGGGCTAATCCTTGGCTCTAATGTGGGCAGTGGTTATAGCTGACGCAAATCGGCTCACGCTGGACCCTAGCACTAGGATTTGGGGCCCCGTCCTCTAACCAGTGACTCTTCTCCCGCTCCACCCTCAACGGCGCCTCCAGTAAGGGTAGAACTTCCTGTAGCCTCTCCTCGGGTCAAGCTCCCCCGCCCGGACCGATCCGTCCGAGCTGTCGTACTCGTAGAGAAACGTGGGCTTCCCGAGCTTCTTCAGGTACTCCAGGTTCTCGGCGATGACGCCGCTCTCGTCCTGCCAGATCACTATGGCGCGGTCGCAGTCCCTGATCATGTTCCGCTCCCGCTCCTTGAGGTCGTCGCCGTACCTGCGGTCCCTCCAGCCCCCGGCGTTGTACCTCAGGCTCCTGGCGTGGCCAACCACCACCTCCCTGTACCCCTTCGAGGCGAGGTAGTCCTGGAAGAGCCTGCACGCGCCGCGGGCCTCGGCGACGATGAAGGCGCCGCCTCTATCCATGGCCGCGTCTATTCGCTCCTTGATCTCAGGTGGCAGCTCCTCCTCACCGTACTTGCTGCTGCCCATCAGGAGCACCTTTTCTCGTTCGGAACACAACCTCGACGCCCTCGATCAATGGAGTCCTCATGGAAAGAAAAGAGTAGCCGTGGTCACTCCGGGGCTTTCTCGGGCACGCGGCCCACTACGAGGACATAGCCGCCGTGCTCGCCTATGTACTTGGACAGCCCGTCGTCCACCCTGGCGGCCCTCCTGTACCGGGGATCGCTGACGAGCTTCCACAGTATCCTCCAGTAGTTCTTCACCATGAAGGTGATGGTCCCCAGCACGCCGAGCTCGCCTGTCATGCTCGGTGTCCCGGAGCTCCGCACATCGGACATCTCCACGATGTCTAGGTCGGACTCCTCGAGGAGCGCCCTGAGCCCCTCGGGGGTGAAGACGCCGTAGGTGGCGGGGTGCTCCTCCGCCAGCCTGAGGAAATCATCTGGGGCGGAGGCGACGACGGACTCGTTCGCGGCCACCAGTCCGCCTGGCCGGGTGACCCGGACGGTCTCCCGGAGGGCCTCGTGCTTGTCCCCGGGGAGGGTGGTGATGACGGACTCGAAGAGGGCGAGGTCGTAGCTGTCGTCGGGGAAGGGGAGGTTGAAGACGTCGGCGACCCTGAACTCGACGAGCTCCCCCAGGCGCATCCTCTTCGCCTTCCGCTCCGCCTTGGCGACCATTACCTCGGATATGTCGATGCCGGTGACCCTGGAGCCGTACGCCTTGGCTGCCTCACAGGCGGTGTGACCCGAGCCGCAGCCGATGTCGAGGACTCTGGTCTCGGGTGTGGGGGAGCACATCTCGAGGAGCTCCCTGGTGGCCTCCCCGCCGCCGAGGTGGAGGGCGGGGATGACGTCCGCCATGCTGCCCACGAAGTCGTACCATTCACGGGTCGTTATCTCCTTGTCTCCGGTGGCCAACTCTGAGCCTCCTTCCCGCTTCAATCACCTCGTCTTCAGTTTAGTGTCCCTTAAAAATAATCCGCAAGACGGGTACAATAGATCACCGTCCTGCGTTTATTTGTAAGGTTAAAAATAAATAATCATGGGTCCATTGATTTCTAGGTTTGCTGACATCCAAAATTTATGCAAACCCCATAACACAGAGATGGTACAATGGCAATAGGATACATTGTAGTATACGGATGGCCTAAAAAACAACCAGAAGGACCAGACAGCATCAAAGCCATGTTCGAGGCATTCAGAGGGGTATGCAAGAAAAACAACCTATCACTCGTCCTCTACGGTGGACCGTTTGGCGTCCCTGAACCCATGGTGTTCGTCCTTAAAGGGACGGCTGCGGACTGGGAGAAGGCGCTGATGGATGCGAGCTACCAAGACGCAGCCCCCCTGAATAAGACGAGGACAGTGATGGTCTGGGACTACGAATAAAACAACCACATCTCCTCCTTTTTTATCAAATTGTTATCAAGGAATCTGGGTTTCGTTCAAGGTTGAGGGTTTATCCTCACCCCAGGCCGACGCCCGATTAACAGTATGCGACAGTTTTATGGCTCCTGCACGATATGATTCAGAGATGGTTACCGTCACCGCCGAGAGGCTGCTCGACCACCCAATCATCGACGAGGCTACGCACACCAGCATCGGCGAGAACATACAGGGGCCTTCCCTCGTCAGGGTGCCGGACTGGGTGGAGGACCGGCTGGGCCTCTACTACCTCTACTTCGCCCACCACAAAGGAAGCTACATCAGGCTCGCCTACGCGGACAGCCTCCTGGGCCCCTGGACGATACACCCGCCGGGGAGCCTGAGGCTGGAGGAATCCCGTTTCCGGGTCGAGCCCCCAGAGGCCACGCAGGAGCAGGTCGACGCCGTCATGGCGCGCGTCAAGGCTGCTGGCTTCAACCTCGAAGGGCTGGGGCACGACCTCGTCAAGGAGATGACGTGGCCGCACATCGCGTCGCCCGACGTGCACGTCGACGCCGAGAACAGGCGCTTCATAATGTACTACCACGGCCTAGAGTCGTTCGGCAACCAGGTGACCCGGGCGGCGACGTCGCGGGACGGCGTCCACTACACTGCAGGGCCTGAGGTGCTGGGCCGAAGCTACTGGAGGGCCTTCAAGCACCGCGGCTACACATACGCGCTGGCCATGCCCGGGCGGCTCTACCGTTCACATGAGCCGCTGAATGGGTTCCAGGAGGGGCCGCTGCTTTTTAATCCCGACATGCGGCACGCCGCGGTGCTGAAGAGGGGTGATACGCTTTACGTTTTCTGGACCCAGGTGGGGCACGCGCCTGAACGCATCCAGCTGAGCACCATCGACCTGTCCGGGGACTGGAGGGGCTGGCGGGAGACGACTGCCGTGGAGGTGCTTCGCCCTGAGACCGATTGGGAGGGCGCGGATGCGCCGCTGGAGCCCTCGGTGCGTAGCGTCGCCTATGGTCACGTGAACCAGCTGAGGGACCCGGCCATCTACGTCGAGGGCGGAGACGTCTATCTGCTCTACGCGGTGGCGGGTGAGAGCGGCATAGCGGTCGCCAGGCTGTTCCTCGATGATGAATAGTGCGCGGTCCATTGATCGGGCGTCTGATCTTTCTCCGTGTCTCTAGGAAATTATAAAAGACATTACTCGAAAGGACGGAGCATGGAGATACTCACCGAGAGGCTTAGACTCAGGGAGTTCACGCGAGACGATTTCCAGGCGGTGCACGAGTACGCGAGCGACCCGGAGACTGTCAGATACATGCCTTTTGGGCCGAACACCATGGAAGAGACCCAAGAGTTCATCGAAAGAAACCTGAAAAGGCAGCAAGAACAGCCAAGAACCGAGTACGGTCTGGGAATCGTCCTCAAAAGCGAAGACGGGCTCATCGGGGCCTGCGGGATGCACGGCATCACAGACGTACAGGCCAGCATAGGGTACATCTTGAACCGGGGGTACTGGGGCTATGGATACGCGACGGAGGCCGCGAAAGCACTCGTAGATTATCTCTTCGACGAGCGGAAGGTTCACCGCGTCTACGCCTCCTGTGACCCGGATAACCACGCCTCCATCAGGGTTCTGGAGAAGGTGGGCATGCGCCTCGAAGGCAGGCTCAGGGAGAACATGGTCATCCACGGAGAGTACCGGGACTCGTTGATCTTCGGGATACTGGCTAACGAATGGGAAAGTCATACGAATCGCTGATCATGATCTTAACCTATTTATTCAACCCGAGAAAACCTGTATCAGCCAAGATTTATCCTACTTGATCCCTGCCGTGCGAGCATGGTTTAAAGGAAAAAAGGAGCATGTGAAGGTTTATCGTGAACCTATATGGGCGGTAGGCTGCTGTTCCAGGCGTCTGTGTCCCACTTCAAAGAACCGTCCACGAGCCTCCAGATCATCATGTACTTGCCCTTATCGGTGAAAACCTCCCTTTATATCGCCCCACGTATTGTCTAAAAGTGGAGATCGCAATAGAGTTTGATGAAGTCATAAAGAAGCGGAGAAGCATCCGCAGATACAAGGACACGCCCGTGCCCAAGGAGAAGATACTGAAGATGCTCGAGGCCGCCCGGATAGCGCCCTCGGCAGCCAACAGGGAGCCGTGGCACTTCATAGTCGTCGAGGACAAGGAGGCCATCAAGAAGCTAGCTAAATCACCGTGGGCGGCGGAGGCCCCCGTCATGATCGTGGGGCTTGCGGACCAGGAGGCGTCCCCCAACTGGTGCCTCAACGACCACGGGATAGCGTTCGAGCACATCGTGCTGGCCGCCACGAACCTAGGCCTCGGCACGTGCTGGATGGGGCAGTCCAACAGGGAGGACCTCGTCAGGGGCCTGCTGGGCATCCCGGACAAGTATAAGGTGGTCGCGTTGACGCCGGTGGGGGTGCCCGATGAGACGCCCGGGCCCAAGGAGAGGAAGAGCCTGGACGACATAGCTAGCTGGGGGAAGTACGGCTCAAAACCCCAATAACACTTTCTTCTTCATTTAAACAAAGATCCACGCCCAACCCTTTTCTTGTTTCTGCAAACGCTTCGTCAATGATGTTATATGCACTAGTTTTCGTCTAAGAAAGACGGGGGTCCGTTCGATGAACAAGCTCCGTCTACCCCTAGCCGCCGTCCTATTCCTGCTAGTCATCCCCAAGATCCTGCTGTACGTCGGCGAGAGCCTCGACCCCTACATGCTTCTCCCCTCGACGCTCCAGCCCATACGCCTGGCCGGGGTCCCCGTGCTCCTCGCGGGCTTCCTCCTAAGCGTCGCATCCATCTGGCAGCTCTACTCCCTCGGCTCGGGGATGCCCTGGGGCGACGTCGCGGAGGACTCCCAGTCCTCCAAGCTGGTCACAGGGGGCCTATACAGGTACACCCGTAACCCCATGCTCCTCGGGTACGGGCTGTTCATGATGGGGGCGGGGCTAATCTATGGGTCGTTCACCACGTCGTTCATACTGTCAACCTTACTCGTCGCCGCCGTCTCGCTCTGGATAAAGAGAATAGAGGAGCCCGAACTGGTCAAGAGGTTTGGACAAGAGTACATCATATACAGAGATGAAACGCCCTTCATCATCCCGAGAAACCCGTGGAAAAAGATTGACTATGCTTGAATTTTTCCTGCGGTTGAGCCGTTTTTCCTTATTTTCCCAGTACCCCTTTCACGTTTCTTATGA
>CAZGZR010000038.1:0-24695 GCA_964529745.1 uncultured Candidatus Bathyarchaeia archaeon | reverse complement strand
CTACCGCCCCACCACCAACTTCCCCCACCCCTGGCCCGGCGGCTGGTGGACCCTCCGCGACATCGTGGAACAGCAGAAGATAGCCGCATGGGCCCTCCTCGACCACGTGGCCCGGAACAAGGAGACCGTCCTCCTGAACGCATACCAGAAGGCCGTCAGGCAGACCCGACGGGGAGCAGAGGACCCCGTCACCGCCTACGTGATCCCGGCGGCGCAGCACGACCCCCGCACCATGGAGCTACTCATAGAGAAGCTCCTCACCCAGAACATAGAGCTCTACCGCGCCGGGGAGCCGTTCACCGGCGACGGCTACATATACGGCCAGGGCAGCTACGTTGTCCCCCTCGCCCAGCCCAAGATGGGCCTCATAAAGACCCTCCTAGGCAGGACGCGTTTCCCCGACGACAGCTTCACCCGGCGGCCCGACGGGTCACCGCACAGGCCCTACGACACGGCCACCGACACGCTGGCAGAGTTCATGGGCGTAGCCGTCCACCCCGTAGAGTGGATCACAGACGTCGAGCTGGAGAAGATAGAGGAGTATAGGCAGCCCGTCGGCGTCGTAGACGACTCCAGCGAGGTGGGCTACCTCCTCGACACCCGGCTCAACAACACCTACAAGGCGGTGAACCTCCTCCTCGACCAGGGCGTCCCGGTGAAACGCGTCACGGAGCCCCTCTTCGCCGGCGGCTCGGAGCTGCCACCCGGCTGCTTCATAGTCGAGCCCGGCCACGAGGAGAAGCTAAGCACGGTAGCCGAGGAGACGGGCGTAGACTTCCACGCCCTGCAGGTGCTTGAGGCCGAGACCAGGCCCGTCCGGCGCCTCAAGGTGGGCATGTACCAGAGGTACTGGGGCGGCAACGCCGACGAGGGATGGACACGGCTCTGCCTAGAGCAGCACTGCTTCCCCTACACGACGCTCATGGACGAGGACATCCTGGAGGGAGACATCTCAGGGTACGGCGCCATAATACTGCCCCACGACCCCCCAGCCATGATCACCGGCGGAGACGAGCTTAAGGAATGGTGGAAGGAGAACAGACCCGACTACCCATTGCCCGAGTACCCGCCCGAGTACCAGTCAGGGCTCGGCGACGAAGGCAAGGAGAAGCTCAAGGCGTGGGTGGAGCAGGGCGGCACCTTGGTCTGCCTCGGCGAGGCAGGCATGTACGCCATCGAGGCCCTCGAACTCAAGGCCGCCGACACGCTGAAGGGCCTCGACCCCAAGGAGTTCCACTGCCCAGGCAGCACGGTCCATATAGAGGTTGACGCCTTCAACCCCGCAGCCTACGGCATGGAGGAGGACGCCCTCGCCCTCTTCTGGGGAAGCCCCGCCTACAAGATACTGCCCAGCCCCGACAACCACAGATACCAGGTTGTGGCCAGCTACCCCGACACCGACATCCTGGAGTCGGGGTGGCTCATAGGTGAGGAGCACCTGGCCAACAAGGTGGCCGTCCTCAGGGCCGAGGTGGGCAGCGGGGCGGCGCTGCTGCTGGGCCCTAGGGTCCAGCATAGGTGCCAAACCAACGGCACCTTCAAGCTGCTATTCAACACCCTCCTCGGGTGACCAAGTTTTTATTTGCTCTTAAATAACCAAGATATTATAGAAAAAACTATTATACTATAGTTATAACTATAATAAATGGTGTTTGGATGGAAACAGAGACCCAGCTCACCCCCACCTCCAAGAAGGTGGCGTTGATGAGCGTGTTCACCGCCCTCGTCTACATAACCACCTCAATCTCCGTGCCCATGCCTTCGCCCCTAGGCGTCTGGCACATGGGCAACCTCGTCGGCTTCCTAGCCGCCATACTCTGCGGCCCCAACATAGGGGCCTTCGTCTGCGGCGTAGGCGCCGGCCTCTTCGACCTCTGGAACCCCCTCTGGGGAAGCAGGTTCATCATATACTTCCCCGGCACAATCCTCATCAGAGGCAGCATGGGCTACCTCATAGGCAAGATAGCCTACGGCCGGGAAGACTACGTCAAGTACTCGGTGGCCGCCGTCCTCTTCGGCCACGTCTGGAAGAACGTGGGCTACTTCCTCTACGACTACATGCTCTACGGCGCCGCCGCGTTCCTGGACCTCACCACCCTCTCAGCCAAGAGCGTGTTCGAGATCATACTCACCCTCGCGGTGCTGGCGGCGGTAAGGAGAAAAATGGGCGTCACGTACCTCATAGAGAAACAATGATGAAGATAATAGACGCACACACCCACCTGGGCGAGTTCCCCGTCTTCGGGGAGTCCATAACCCTTGAGGGGCTCCTCGCCCTCATGGACGAGTACGGCGTAGAGAAGGCGGTGGTGTCCGCCCTCCCCAACTCCCTCACACGGGAAGCCATAGAGAAGCACCCCGACAGGTTCACCGGGCTCGTGCGGGTGAACCCGCATGAAGCCGACGCGGCGGCACAGGCGGAGGAGGCCATAGCGGACCAGGGCTTCAAGGGGGTGAAGCTCAACCCACTGTTCAACAACTTCCTGCCGGACAGCCCCGTCGTGGACCCAGTCATGGAGGTCGCCGCCAGGCACGGGGTGCCGGTGCTCATCCACAGCGGCCACCCGCCTTGGAGCCTCCCCTGGAGCTTCGAGCGGCTGGCGGACCGGTTCCCCGACGTCACCATAGTTATGGCCCACATGGGCCACGGCCACATAGTCTACATCAACGCCGCCCTGGACGTGGCCGAGGACCACCCCAACATCGCCGTGGACACTGCCGGGATGACCATGCACGCCAAGATCAGGGAGGCCGTGACGCGCCTCGGCGACCACCGCGTCATGTACGGCAGCGACACCCCCCTGGGTCACCCCGCCTGGGAGATACCCAAGGTACGGGTCGCAGGCCTCGACGAGGAACAGCTAAAAAGGGTGCTGCACGACAACGCCGAAACAATATACGACATGTGAGAAACCGGCCAGCCAAAAAAAGAGCCTCGAGCCAGCCAAAACTGAGGGAAAAACAAGGGGGTAACCGGCTCAAGGCTCAATGTCCATCGCAAGCGATGCGTCCTCAGAAAACCTTTCTCACCCATACCCAAGTACTTCAGCCTATGCTCGCTTCTTCACCTCTGGAAGAAGCAGACGTGAATCAGGTAATAAGTAAATTTCAGATTGTCACCATAATCTGATCAGAATTGGCGGTAACCGTCCGCCTGAGAAACCTGATATCCTCGTCCCCCTACTCAATATGGATTCGAGTTGAAGAGACGCTTCGCAGACCCGTTCAAGGCGCCGGGCAGATGGTACAAGGGCAACGTCCACGCCCACACCACCATATCCGACGGCACCCGTACCCCGGAGAAGCTCGTCGATATATACAGGGACGCCGGGTACGACTTCCTCTCGGTGACGGACCACAGCGTGGTCGCCGACACGAGGGGCCTGGGGGGGCCCGGCTTCCTCCTCGTCCCCGGCGAGGAGATATGCGTAGGCAGTTCCCACGCCGGCACCCTGTACCACCTGGTCGCGCTGGGAGTGGACGAGACGCTGCCGTTCACCGATTTCGACAGGGGCCTCGACCCCCAGCGGGTGGTGGACCACGTCAACAAGATCGGCGGCATCCCCATCCTCGCCCACCCCTACTGGTCGGGCCTCAGCCATCGGGACATGATGGCGCTGGACAGGTACCACGGTATCGAGATATACAACACCAGCTGCATGTACGAGCGCAACACGGGCCTCAGCGCGGCCCACATAGACGGCGTCATAGCGGCGGGGAGGCGGCCCACGATATACGCGGTGGACGACCACCACGGAGCCGACAGGCCCACCATGCCCCTGGACGCCTGCGGCGCGTGGATCAGCGTGAAGGCAGAGTCGCTGAGCCGCGAGTCCATAATGAAAAGCATGAGGGACGGGCTCTTCTACAGCAGCACGGGCCCCGAGATAAAGAGCCTGGTCATACGGGACGACGGCGTCATAACCGTCGAGTGCAGCCCCGTCAAGAGCATAAGCTTCGTATCCACGCCCAGCCTAGGCATGAAGTTCCACGCCATGGACGGGCCCCTCACCGCCGCGGCTTACCCGGGGCGCCCCGGCGAGACCTACGTCAGGGTGGAGGTCACCGACTACGAGGGGAGGACCGCGTGGACCAACCCCATATACAACGAGGGCTGAGCGCGGCCGGCTACACTTCTACCCCTAGAAACGTCTTGACCAGGACACCAACCATGAAGCTCAGCGCCGAGACGCCGAGGCTTATCCCGGCCATCTCAGCGAACTGCCTCCTGAAGCACAGGCCCCGGGCTACCGAGACGTAGTAGTTAAAGACCATTATGATGAGCACCGCCAGCAGCAGCGTCACGGGCAGGCTCACGGTGTAGCTGTCGAAAGCGAAGAACGGTGCCACCAGGAACATCACCGTCAACACGTACGCCGCCCCCGTGTAGAGGCTGGCCTTCAACGCGTCCTCGCCTCCCTCCGCCCGGGTGCTCAGGTACTCGCTGGCGCCCATGCTCATGCTAGCCGCTATGCCGGTGATGAGGCCGCTCAAAGCTATGAGCCTATTGTTCTGGAACGCGAAGCTAAGACCCGCCAGGGTACCCGTGAGCTCCACCAAGGCGTCGTTGAGCCCAAGCACCACGCTGCCAACGTACCTGAGCCTCTCCTCGTCAATCATGGCTATGAGCCTGTGCTCGTGCTCCTCCTCATCCTCGATGAGCTCCTCGACGCCCGGCACCGAAGTTAGGCCGCCGTACGCCTCCTGGGCGTCCTCCTCCCCGGCTTCCATGAGCTTCACGGCGAAGGTGAGCCCCAGCGCCCGGGCAAGGAAAACGTACCAGGATATCTTCGCCTCTCTGGGCTTCAGCTCCTCGCCCGTGAGGCCGCCGAGGAACGTGTAGTGCCTGAGCTCGTCCTCTGATATGTGGGCGAGGACCGCCCTGTTGCCCTCGTCGTCCATCATCCGGGACAGCCGACTGTATATGTGGTGGCTGTCCATCTCGTTCTGCTGCTCGACCAGCAGGCTGTTCCTCTGTTCCGTGGTCAGCTCCGTGTCCATCAGGGTAACGTATCCCTCGGGAGTAAATAAATCGGGCTAGGGCGCCAGTGAGCGGGGTTCGTCGTCTAGCAATAAAAGGTTGAGCGAGCTGGCCTCCGGGCGGGGTCTACTCTTCCTCCACCGTAATGGCCTGCTCGGGGCACCCGTTCACGCACGCCAGGCACATTATGCAGTCCTCCATGCGCTCCGGGACGGCCTTGGTCTCGTTGTTGTACTCGGGCATCTCCACGAGCTCGTAGACGTCCACCGGGCAGACGCTCTTGCAGACGCCGGCGCCGACGCACTTATCAAGATCAACTGTTACTTTGGGCAATTTATCACCAAATAGAGAGCGTAGCCGTTAAATAAAAACAGTGAACGGCGGGACGGCGGAGCGCTCAACGCTGGGGCCGAGGCTTTCAACGCAAGTCTCCGTTCAGGGCAGCAGATGTGTTTTAACTGGTGAAGTAGTCGTAGACTTCCCTGCTGACGGTGGCTATGGTCTCCTCGGCCTCGTAGACGTCCTCTGCGTCCATGGTGAAGCAGCTTATGACGTACTTTTCTCCGGACGGCTTGACGGTCACCACTGCGACGTCGTTCCTGATGCCGGGCAGGGACCCCGTCTTCCGTTGGAGCATCACCTCCTTCTTGGGCAGGTACTTGGGTATCCGGTACTGCCCTGTCTGGCATTTCTCCATGATGCCCAGTATCTCGTCGCAGCTCTCCCTGCCGGCTGCCTCCCCGTTCACTATGAGCTCCAAGAGCCTCGTCATCTCGTTGGGCGTGGTGATGTCGTTGTCCTCGACCCCCAGGCTCCAGCTGCCGCCGTACTCCCCCGCCTCGCTCAACTCATCGAACAGGTCGATGGTCATCTCCTCCAGGGGTATGTCGTTTACGCCGACGAGGTCGAAGAGTATCTCCCTGCAGTACTTCGCCACCCGGGTCCTGTGGAGCCCCAGCTCGTCGAGGGTCTTGTTGACGTTGTCGAAGCCCACCCTGCCAGCGATGAGGTCGGTGGCGGTGTTGTCGCTCACCATCATCATTAGGCTGATGAGGTCCCTGAGGCTGACGCTCAGGCCCTCGGAGAGCTCTTTGAGTATCCCGGAGCCGGGCACCTTGTCCCGCTCCGTGAGGATCACCTGCTGGTCGGGGCTCAGGGCGCCCCGCTCCGCCTGCCTGTAGAACTCCACAAGCACAGGGACCTTGAAGACGCTGGCCGTGGGGAACAGCCTGTCGCCGTTGAGGTTAGCCGACTCGCCGGTGCCCAGGTGTTTGACCGACACCCCCAGCGCGCCGTTGAAGCCCTCGGAGGCTCCCTTCAGCACTCCATCTAGAGTCATGGATATACATGGTAGCCTAGAGCCCAAAAACCTTAGCAGGGTTTTTCAACCCAGACAGGGCATAACTTGTTGAGCGGCATTGTCTGAGGAACCCGTTTACGAGGCGGAGGTTGTGAGCATACTGAAGAACTGCAGCGCAGGCCACGAGGTGGGCGACAGGTTCCTGGTGAACACCCACAAGACCGGCGGCATCTGCGGGTACTGCTACCACGACCTGTTCCCCACGCTGATGAACATGTGCTACGGCGGCCAGATACCCTGGATGGACAACGACGAGTTCACGTACGAGTGCCCGGACCGGTACAACCTAGTCACATTCAAGGTCACGAGGAAGAAGTAGGACAGCCCCCGTAGCTTTAGAATAAGGCTTATTAGCTAGGCGGCATTCCCCTCAAAGAATCCCTGGGGGGCGTCTATGGGGGAGGAGCTGCAGCCTCGGAGAAGCATGTTCTGGTTCGTGCAGGGCAACGTCAAGGTCCTGATGTTCTGCAGGGTCATCTGGTCCGCGAGCACGAGCATAGTCTACCCGTTCTTCAGCCTCTACATACTGGCGCTGGGCGGGACCGAGACCGAGGTGGGACTCATCAACGCGTTGGGCATCCTCGCCGGCATGATCCTGTACCCTGTGGGCGGCTACATCGCCGACAGGTCGGGCCGCGTCAAACTCATAGGGTACAGCACCTTCATCTACGCCTTCGCCCACCTCTTCTTCGTCGTGGCCAACGACTGGAGGATGATAGCGCTGGGCCAGTTCATGAGCCAGCTGCTGCTATTCTACATGCCCGCCATGAACGCCCTAGAGGCGGACAGCCTGCCCCCCGGCGTGAGGGGCAGAGGCTTCGCCATGATGATGGCCGTTCCGGGGGCCGTCAGGGTCGTGGCGCCCGTCGTCGGGGGCTACGTCATCGAGTGGTTCAAGCTCACCAGCGGCCTGACCAGCGACCAAGCCATAGTGTTGGCGGTGAGGATATGCTGGACGGTGGCATTCCTGACCGGGCTGCTGGTGGCCTGGCTACGGCTCCGCTACCTGAAGGAGACGGTCACGGAGGAGGAGGGCGGCGAGGGATTCAGCTTCAGGCAGATACCCAAGATGGTGGTGCCGGCTTACAGGAGCATCATGGAAAGCCTAAAGTGGATGACCCCGAGCCTCAGGGTCATCGTCGGCATCGAGATGTTCGCCAGCTTCTTCATAGCCATGAGCGCCCCCTTCTACGTCGTCTACGCCAAGAAGGTCATAGGGCTCGCGGAGAGCCAGTGGGGCCTCATCATGTTCATCAGCGGCCTCGTAGGGATACTGGCGGCGTTCCCCCTCGGCTCGGTCACTGACAGGGTGGGCCCCAGGAGGATGATACTCCTGGGGATGTTCGCGGCGCCTCTCATCGTCTTCGGGTACCAGTACTCGGGGGGCTTCGTCGGCGTCGCCGCCGTCCTCGTGGGGCTCAGCCTCTGCAACAACATAATGATGCCGGCGTTCAGCACCATAATAGCCAACATCATCCCCCGGACCCGCCACGGACGACTCTACAGCCTCATAGGCGAACGCGGGATAACGGTGAGCTTCGGCAACTTCTGGGGCGGAGGCTTCCTGCTGTTCCCACCCGCCGCCGTGGGTGCCTACGTGGGCGGATACGTGTACACGTTGGACCCCAACCTTCCGTGGATCATCGCCAGCGCAGCGCTGCTGGTCTGCGCCGCGCTCATCTACCTTTTCGTCCACGAGCCCGAGGAGGCTCAGCAATAGACTCAAGCCCGAAACCGTTATCACACGCCGTTTAACCCTTAAGACGTTAACCGGGGAGAAAGAGGGTGGCTGAGGCAGAGGCGCTGGAACAGAAGGGCATGTTCTGGTTCATCCGCGGAAACATCAGGACTCTGATGATCTGCAGGGTGCTCTGGTCCGCCAGCACCAGCATAGTCTACCCCTACTTCAGCTTCTACGTCCTCGCCCTGGGAGGCACGGAGAGGGAGGTGGGCCTCATAAGCAGCATAGGCATCCTCGCCGGCATGGTTCTATACCCGGTGGGGGGCTTCCTCGCCGACAAGGCTGGGAGGGTAAAGCTCATCGGGTACAGCACAATCCTCTACGCCTTCGCCCACATACCGTTCATTATCGCCAACAGCTGGCAGACACTCGCCCTTGGCCAGTTCCTCGCCCAGTTCCTACTATTCTACTCGCCGGCCATGAACGCACTGAGCAGCGACAGCCTACCCCCGGGGGTGCGCGGCAGGGGCTTCGCGGTGATGATGGCGGTGCCCCAGGCCATACGCATCATCGCCCCCTTCGTCGGGGGCCAGATGATCGCGTACTTCCAAGCCACCAGCGGCCTCAGCGAGGACCTTGCCCTGATACGGGCGGTGAAGCTGGCGTGGGGCATCGCCTTCCTCACGGGGCTCCTGGTGGCCTACCTGCGGCTCAGGTACCTGGAGGAGACCATCGAGGACGAGGAATCCACCCGGTACGGCTGGAGGGACCTGCCGAGGGTCATGAAGGAGGCGTACCTGAGCATCGCCGAGTCCCTGAAGTGGATGAACAGGTCGCTGAAGACCATCGTGCTCATCGAGATGGTGGCGGCGTTCTTCGTGGCCATGAGCGCGCCGTTCTGGTCCGTCTACGCGAAGACCGTGGTGGGCGTCACGGTGCCCGATTGGGGCAACGTCAACCTCGTTAGCGGCGTCGTTGCCCTGGTGTTCGCGTTACCCATGGGCCACCTGGTGGACACGTGGGGCGCCAAGAAGGCCGTGCTCGCCGGCATGCTCACGGCTCCTGCCGTCATTTACCTCTTCAGGTATACCACCGGGTTCTGGACGGTGACCCTGGCCATAACCGCGATATCCATGTGCAACAGGATAATGATCCCAGGGTTCAGCACCCTCATAGCCAACATGATCCCCCGGGAGCGTCGGGGCCGCCTCTACAGCCTCCTCGGCGAGCGCGGGGTAACCATCAGCTGGGGCAACTTCTGGGGCGGAGGCTTCCTGCTGTTCCCGGCCGCGGCCCTCGGCGCCTGGGCCGGCGGACAGATATACGCGTACAACCCGGCGCTGACGTGGCAAATAACCAGCGCCGCGATCCTCGTGTGCGCCCTCATGGTCCTGTTCCTGGTTAAGGAGCCCGAGGACGCGCAGATATAGCCCGAAAATTCTTTCAGAATCGTACGACCATTCAGTTCCAGTGAACACCTTGACTGGCGCCGCGTCACAGGGGAACATCCTAGAGGTAGACCTGACCACGGGTGACATCGTGACGAAGCCCATACCTCAGGAGACGTCGAGAAGGTTCCTGGGAGGCCTCGGCCTGAACGCGTGGCTTCTGTACAGGCACACGGGCCCGGAGACCGACCCGCTCGGGCCGGATAACATCGTGCTCGTGTCGCCCGGGCTGCTCACGGGCACCGATGCGCCAACGAGCCCCCGGGTGGAGGTCACCGCCAAGTCGCCGCTCACGGGCCTAATCGGCACAGGCAACTCCGGTGGCCACTGGGGCCCCCGCCTCAAGAAGGCGGGCCTCGACTCGCTGATGGTTCGAGGGGCTTCAGAGAAACCGGTTTACCTAATCATAGACGAAGGCGATGCGTATCTCCGTGGCGCAGGCGATCTCTGGGGGCTGGACACCTATGAGACAACCGATGAGCTGAAGCGAAGACACGGGAATGAGTTCAGCATCATGGCCATCGGCCCCGCAGGCGAGAACCTAGTCAGGTTCGCTGCCCCGGTCTTCGACAGGCAGCACATGCCAGGCCGATGCCACGCCGGCTCAGTCCTCGGCGGCAAGAAGCTGAAGGCCGTGGCGGTCAAGGGAACCCAGCCGGTGGAGGTCCATGACCGTGAGGCGTTCAGCGAGGCGGTGGCCGTGTGCGAGGAGCGGATCAGGAGCTACCCGGCGTGGAAGGCCAGGGCCAAGGCAGGCTCCATGGGCACCATAGGCGTCACCGAGATGGGCGTGGACTACGACGACATAGTGGGCCCCTACCTGAGGCGGGGCGAGCCCGGAGTCTACTGCCCATGCATGATGGAGGGCCTCTACGGGTGCAGCCTCCTGGCCGACGTCAAGGAGGGACCCTACGCGGGGGTGGACGTAGCATGCGCCGGACTCACACTGTACTCGGGAACCGCCGACCAGTACGGGATAGGGCTGCCGGCCGCGTTCAAGGTGAACGAGCTGTGCCAACGCTACGGGATGGACATGTTCGGCCCCTTCTTCTACGCCTACGAACTCTACATGAGGGGCGTAGTCTCGGAGGATGACGTGGGGTTCAGGCTCGAGCTGGGCGACGAGGACACGCTGATGAGGCTTCTCAGGATGATAGCGTACAGGGAGGGCTTCGGCGACGCCCTAGCAGAGGGTGCTCGGAGGGCCGCCGCGGCGATAGGAGGCGACGCCCACAAGCACGTACCGGCGGTGAAGGGGCTGGAGGTTATGCGGCTGGACCCCCGGGCCGCGTTGAAGGGAAACGTGTTCACCTCCATGAGCATGCTCACCAACCCCCGGGGAGGCGATGACCTCAAGGGCACCCACGGCGTCTCCAACTACCCCGGGGTCTCCAGCTGGGGCAGGAAGCTGGGCATCGACAGGGAAGAGTACAGCAGCTGGCTCATGGAGTGGCTTGACATGCCGCGAGGCTTCAAGGAACGCGTGTTCGGGGACCCGCCGGACATCGACAGCCCAGACGAACTGCTCATGACCTACTGGTACAACCACCTCACCAGCACCTACAACAGCCTGGGCCTATGCATGTTCTCGTCCAGCGTCGCCGACGCCCTGGGCCCCAGCTACCAGGCAGTGCTGTACTCCGCCGCCACCGGCGTCGAGGCCTCCGCTTCCGAAATGATGGAGACAGGGGAGAGGATATTCAACCTCATGAGAATGTACATAGTGAGGGAGGGCGTGAGGAGAGAGGACGACCACTGGCCAGACTCGTTCTACGAGGAGCCGTCCCCCGCCGGCTCCGAGAAGGGGCCAGCCTTCGACAGGGCGGCCTTCGAAGAACACCTGACCCGATACTATCGGCTCAGGGGCTGGGACGAACGGGGCATCCCCAAGGAGGAGACGCTCAGACGCCTCGGGCTAGACGAGGCAGCCGACGACATACCCTCTCAGTGACCCCCAAAAATCTGAACACCATCGGGAACCCCGCGTCGGGGACGCGGATCTTAATCTTATAAACCCTCTGACCCATGATTCATCCATGAAGCCACTCGTTTTGATCAGCCCGGGGACCCTCAACGTCCCCGAGGATGTTTCAGACACCCTCAAGGAGCTAGCCCAAGTTGTCTACCTCGAGGGAGACCTGGATAAGCACATCGCCGAGGCGGCCGCCCTCCTCGTGGGCGGGGAGCGGATAGACGCCGGGTTCCTCGAGAAGGCGCCCAAGCTGGGCATCGCGGCCCGCTTCGGCGTCGGCTACGACAACGTGGACGTGGAGGCCTGCACCGCCAGGAAGGTGTACGCGACCCACACGCCGGACGTGCTGTCGGGGGCAGTCGCGGACCACACCTGGGCCCTCATACTGGGGTTCATGAGGAGGATATCCGAGGCAGGAGCCTACACCAGGAATGAGTGGGCCAGGAGGGAGAGGAGGCTGCCCTTCGGCTGGGACATGGAGGGAAAGGTCCTTGGTATACTGGGCCTGGGCCGCATCGGCTCGGAGGTCCTCAGACGCAGCCGGGGGTTCGGCGTCGAGACCATTTACAACGATCTCGTGGAGAAGCCGGGCTTGGAGGAGGATTATGGTGTGAAGAGGGTCGATCTGGATACACTGCTAAATGAAAGCGACGTGCTCACGGTTCACGTGCCCCTGACGCCGCTGACGCGGGGGATTATAGGGGCCGAGGAGCTGGGGAAGATGAAGCCGTCGGCCTTGCTGGTGAACACGTCCAGGGGACCCGTCATAGACGAGAAGGCCCTCACCGAGGCGCTCAGAAAGAAGCAGATACGGGGGGCGGCCCTGGACGTCTACGAGGAGGAGCCCACGCCGCTGGACAACCCCCTGCTGGGGCTTGACAACGTGGTGTTGACGCCACACCACGCATCCGCCACCTGGGAGACCAGGAGGAAGATGGCTGAGACCGCAGTCTCCAACATCAGGGCGTACCTGGAGGGGAGGCGGCCGCCGAACCTGGTGCCCGAGCAGAGGGACGCCTCGTTCTAGCCCCACACCTTAAATCCGGTTAAACCTACTCCCGTTGAATCCATGGACCTATGGGCTAACCTCCCGGTGATGCTCGCGTGCTACGGCTACGTAGCCGCGCTCATCGTCGTGGCGGGGAGGCTGGGGGGCCACCCCTCCGTCCCGAGGGGCGTCGGCAGGAAGTTCCTGCACGCCATGATAGGGAACCTGCCCCTCGCCATGCCCTTCTTCACGGACAGCCTGTTCCCCTTTCTCGTGGCGTGCCCCTTCATAGCGGTGACCTTTCTGGTGTCCCCCTACTCGCCCTGGCCTGGCTTCTCAGCCAGGATGAGGGGGCTAAGCGACTTAACCGGTGAGGGTCACGGCACGGGCCTCGTGCTATACGCGGTGAGCTACAGCGCCCTAGCCCTCCTCTACGGGACGAGACCATACGTGGTCGCCGCCGGCGTGCTGCCCATGGCCTACGGGGACAGCGCCGCCGCCCTCTTGGGCACCGCTTACGGCAGGCACAGGTTCAAGGTCTACGAGGTTAAGAGCCTGGAGGGCTGCCTCGGCATGTTCACAGGCAGCCTGCTGTCCATGCTGGCGGGCATGGCTTACTTCTCCCGGATATACGGGTTCAGCCTCCAAGCCCAGGCGTTGCCGGTCCTGGCGGTGGCCGCCGTGGCCACGGTGGCTGAGGCGGTGAGCCCCCGGGGGCTCGACAACCTTACCGTGCCGGCTCTGGGGGCGTTGACTTTCATCGCGTTGGGCGGTGGCCCCTGATGGTGTTCGTGGTTATAGACGGCCTAGACGGCTCCGGGAAGAGCACCCAGGCGCGGCTCATCCGTAAGAAGGCGGCCGAGAAGGGGCGGACATGCATCCTCAGGGCCCATCCCTCTTCCGACAGCCTATTCGGCCGCCTGGCCAGGGGCTGCCTCCTCCTCGAAGGCAGGAGAGCCCACGCCTCCGCTTCCCTCCTCTACCTCCTGGACGTGGCACGGTCCCTGCTCCTGTACGGTTGGAGGAGGGTTGACTACCTGGTTTTCGTCAGGTACCTCATGGGCACCGCGTATCTCCCCGAGCCCCTCCACGTGGTGGCGTACCTGTTCTTCTACAGGGTGGTTCCCCGGAGCAGCCACATGTACTTCATCGACGTTTCCCCGGAGGAGGCTTACAAACGCATAATGGCGGGGCGCAGTAGAAGGGAGATGTTCGAGTCCCTAGAGAAGCTCCGGCAGGTCAGAGCAAAGGCCTTGTCTCTTGCGGCGAGGGAGCCCTGGACGATCATAGACGGGGATCAGCGGTGGCGGGCCGTACACAGGCAGCTCACGAAGCTCATAGGTCTCTGACCCTGGTTAAAAACAAGATGCTGAGGGATAATGTGGCCAGCTGAACGTAGAGTGGGGCGGTGAAGCCGTATCGTTCCAGCAGCACGCCAGCAAGCCAAGGTGCGGGGACGGCGCCTGCGCGGCCGTAGGCGTCGAGCTTCCCCATGACGGAGCTCCGGCGCTCCTGGGGCACGAGGTCGCTGATGAGGCTGGTCCAGCTCGGCAGCCAGAAGCATATGTCGATGGCGCTGACGCCGTTGAAGAGCACGAACGCCCAAACCGACCTGAAGGCCAGGAACCCGGCAACGGTGACGTAGGCCATGGCGACGCTGGCGAAGAGCATCCTCTTACGGTCTACCCTGTCGCCGAGCCTCCCCAGGGGTATGCTGCCCACCGCCCAGACCAGGTTGAAGCTTGTGCTCATGAACCCCAGCTCCAGCGGCGTGAAGCCCTGGTAGTCGGTGAGGGCGCCGTAGAAGAGGCTGTAGGCCACGGCGTAGCCGAAGCCCTGCGTCAGCATGATGGCGTAGAGCGCCCTGTTTCCTCCCTCGGGGAGCAGGGCCTCCCTGACCCTCACGCCCAGGGGCGTAGGCTCCCTGTCGCCGGGGTCCGGCTTATGTGTCTCCTCTAGGAAGAAGTAGAGCAGCGTCAACCCGATGAGGTCCACGGCGAGGGCCGCGTACAGGATGGGCGTGTACCCTGCTTTCACCGCTATGTATCCGCCGGCGGAGGCCACCAGCGTGCTGGTGCCCTGGCTGACGGCGGTTATGATGCTGAACGCCGTCGCCCTCCTGGTGCTGTCCACGGACTCGGTTATCAGGGCGTTCCTGGCGGGGTTGCCTATCATGAACATGGCGGTGAATCCGATGAGGAACGCAAATACCAGGAGCGCGTAGTAGTGCCCGGAGGCTATGAGCACGGCCATGGCCGCTACCCTGCACGCGTTACCTGCTATCACCGCTGGCCGCCTGCCGTAGTTGTCGCTTATGTAGCCCCACGCCAGCAGCCCCAGTCCGGTGCTGACGTTGATCATTGTCTGGATGACGCCCAGCTGCCCGATGTCTATGCCGGTGCTGAGGAGGTAGGGCTGCCATATTACGTAGAACATGCCGAAGCCGAGCTGGCTTATCAAGGTCTGCGCCGCCAGCACGCGGATGTTGCCCTCCAACGCGAGGGCTCGGCTAAGGGAACCCAAGGCTGAGAGAACCTAGGTTGAGTTCGCCCTCAAAGATATAAACGAGGCGGGGCTAGGGGAGGGCTTCGTCGAGGAGTTCTAGGTTCCTGCGTACGTCGTCCACGTCGTACATGCCTATGTTCCAGGCGTCTATGAGCGTGTGGAACCGGAGGGCGTACCTGATGGCCTCCTCGGCCCGGTGCCTGAGCCTCCCCGCGTCCAGTATCTTGATCACGTAGACGAACCTGCCATCGTCGTGAAGCTCCCGGATAGCTGCGATCCTTTCCTCTTGGGTGCCGTCGTCCAGGTAGGCCCCCGCCATGTTCAGTGTGGTGCAGACCACGTCTATCTCGGGCACCTCAAGCGTCTGCCGTAGGGTCTCGGTGCTGTGGGTTGAAAGTGCTGTAGCCCTCACTGTGCCCGTCTCCTTGGCGTCCATGAAAGCGTTGAGGGCTCCCATCCTGCTGCTCAGGGGGCCGGAGACGTAGGGGCGTCCCGCTGCATCCCGCCTCTCCACAGGCTCTGGGGGCACAATATGTAGGAACATCACGTCAACGTAATCTGTGCCAAGGTCCCTGAGGCTGTGCTCCACGGCTTGGACACCCTCTTCGTAGGTGTGGGCATTAGATTTGTCGGCGACCACCACCTCCCGGCGGGGCACCAGCCGGAGCCCCTCGGCCACGTGGGGGTGGGTGCCGTAGTCGTCGCTGGTGTCCCAGAAGTTCACCCCCAGCCTGTAGGCTTCGGCGAGCCTTCTCCCTCCCTCCGGTGGCGGCACGTCGCCCTGGGTCTTGGCGCCGTCGGGTCCCTTCTTGAATGTGAAGGGCTCGGTGCCGTAGCAGAGCCGGGAGACCGTGAGCCCCGTGTCGCCGAGCCTCGTGGTGAGCCTCATCACTTACAAGCCCTCTCAATAGTTGGAGAAGTGGGCGTGGGCGATCCTCCAGCCGTCCCCCGCCTCGACGTAGTGGATCGACACGGGGCCGCGCTGAGCCTCGTCCGAGCCTTTCCGTTGGAAGAGCCAGTCTGCCTTCACCACCGCGGAGTCCGTGAACTTCTCTATGTCCACGTCCTCCAGCCACAGCCTGTTCCCGGTCTCCCTGCCGCCGGGCACGAACCCGAACTCCTCGTGGTGGTCAACCAGTTTATCTATGCCTTTGATGAGCCCCCTCTTCTCCGAGCTGAAGTAGGTCACCCTGTCGTCGTCTAGGAACAACCTTCTGACATCGTCGAGGTCGTAAGTGTTCCACAGCCGCACCCAAGCCTCGACAGCCTCCTTCACGTTCATCTCAACTCCATGATGGATGTTTGGGCTGATAAACATGGCTAGCACGGGGCTTGGGCCTCACGAAGAATCATACTTTTTTATTTTCCCCTTTGTCTAGCTACCCAATGAGTTCCAAGCGCCCCATGGGGCCGTTCATGGTCATCTTCGCAGGCCAGGCGTTCTCGCTCTTCGGCAGCAGGCTGGTCCAGTTCGCCCTTGTCTGGTGGATAACCGAGACCACGGGGCTTGCGTCCACCCTGGCCTTCGCGAGCATAGTCGCCATGCTGCCCCAGGTGCTGCTTGGGCCCTTCGCGGGCGCATTGGTGGACAGGTGGAACCGTAAGACCGTGATGATAGTCTCCGACTCTTTCATAGCGTTGGTGGTGGTGGCGCTGGCGTTCCTCTACGGCACCGGAGCCATACGGCTCTGGCACGTCTTCCTGGCCATGTTCACCCGGTCCCTGGGCGGCGCCTTCCAGTGGCCAGCCATGCAGGCCACGACGTCCATGATGGTGGACAGGGAGAGCCTCAGCAGGGTCGCCGGGATGAACCAGAGCCTGATGGGGCTGGTCGGTATCGTAGCGCCTCCCCTGGGGGCGTTCCTGATGGAGGTGATACCGATCCAGACCATACTGTTGATTGACGTCGCGACGGCGGTGCTCGCGGTGGGGCCCCTCTTCTTCGTCAAGGTCCCGCAGCCCAGCCGCGGGTCTGAGGAGGTGATGGGGCTCAGGAGCATACTCTCTGACATGAAGGAGGGGGCCGTGTTCGTCTGGAGCTGGAAGGGCCTCAGGATAATCATGGGGATGTCCATGCTCATCAACCTCCTCATGAGCCCCGCGTTCAGCCTCCTCCCGCTGGTGGTCACAAACCACTTCGACGGCGGCGTCATGGAACTGGGGTGGCTCCAGTCGGCAAACGGCGTCGGCATGATAGCCGGCGGCCTCATCCTGGGTGCCTGGGGCGGGTTCAGGAGACGCGTCGTCACCGCCATGACTTCGTTGGTAATAAGCGGCGTCTTCATATTGGCCTTCAGCTTCATACCACCCGCGCTTTTCCTAGTTGCCGTGGGCTGCGTCTTCATCTTCGCAGTGTTCAACGCCATGGCCAACGGGACCTTCTTCTCCAGCATGCAGGCGGTAATACCGCCCGAGATGCAAGGACGGGTGTTCACCATCCTCATGAGCCTCAGCGGAGGAATGACTCCCATAGGGCTGGCGGTCGCCGGCCCGGTCTCGGACAGCCTCGGCCTGTTGTTCTGGTTCAGGATCGGGGGGCTAGCTCTATCGTTGATGGGCGCCGCGGCGTTCTTCATACCGGCAGTCATGAACCTTGAGGAAGAAACCGAGCTGCCTCAGACTGAGACCTGACGGGAGACGGTGGTAAGACAATAATATCCTCGGTGTCAAACTTCCTACGTGGACACCCTCAAGCTTGGCAAGCTCGTGGGCGCACTCAGCCTGTTATTGATTTCCGCCTACGCGGGAATGTTCATACTCGATCCGCTGAGCATCTGGGTCTTCTTCTACCTCAAAGCAGTCGCCGTTGCCGTCGTCCCGGCGCTCGTCTGCTTCAGTTGGCTCCTCTTCTGGAGGGACGGCGGCGACCCTTTCCGGTTCCTGCTCCGTTGGAACATAGTCACCCAGATGCTCTTCCTCGCCCTCAACCTGTTAAGGGTCCAAGCCGGCTCGTGGGGCGTCTTCGGGTGGCTCTACATGGTCCTGTCCCTTGTCATCGTCGGCATCTACGCCTCCGGCGTTTATTTCTCCAGGTGGGGCTTCTGGGCGACCGGGGTGCTCATTCTGTTGAACGTGATCTTCGCCTTCGGGCTGGCGTTGACGACCTTCGAGCACGTACATCCCCTGCTTGCTGGCGGTGGGGTCGGGCTGGCCGCGTTGAGGGACTTCGTCGCCGAGTTCAGCGTCATGGGCGCCCTCTTCGCCAGCAGCAGCCAGCTGTACTGGCACGAGATACTGAAGAGGATAAGGGACGAGGCGCTCGTCGAGAGGGTTTTCAATTCCTTTAGCGGCTAACCTGCGGCGGGTATTATGAACCGCTCGGGCAGCTCTATGGTGTAGTCGAAGGTCTCGGGTGTGCCGCCGGTGAACACCGCAACGATATCGTACTCGGGTATCACGAAGATGAACTGGCCCATGTAGCCTAAGGCCAGGTAGTAGCCGTCGTCGTCCACCCACCACTGGTAGCCGTAGCCGTCCCTGAGGTTGGCGTCGATCCTGTGCCGGGTCGCTTCCCTCACCCACTCCCCGGAGACTATCTGCTCGCCGTCCCACTGCCCCTCGTTGAGGAACAGGTACCCGATCTTCGCCATGTCCCGGGGCCTCATATATAGGCTGCTGTACCCCCAGTTTCTTCCGGCGTCGTCGGTTCTCCACTCGTAGTCCGTGATCCCGAGGGGACCGAACAGATGCTCGTCGGCGTACTCCGCGGCGCTCATCCCCGTCTTCTCCGTTATCAGACATGAGAGGAGGTGGCTGACACCGTTGGTGTACTCGAACCTGCTGCCGGGCTCGAAGGCCATGGGCAGATCGAGCGCGTACTGCACGGCGTCGTCAGCTTCATGCATGTCACCCAGCCTCTCCCACTTGTAGAGCCAGCTGTCCCGGGCGTCGAACCCAGCGCTCATCATGAGCATATCCCTCAGGGTGATCGCCTCCTTCCAATCGTCCACGTTCTCCGGAGTGATATCTGGAAAGAGGCCCAGAAGATGGGCGTCCACGCCTTCTATCTCCCCCCTGTCTATGGCGATGCCTACGAGGGTCGAAACGACGCTCTTGGTGCAACTGTACACGTTGTGGAGGACGTCGTTCCCGTAATCGTTGAAGTACCACTCCTGCACCAGGTAGCCGTCCTTCACCACCAGCACGCTGTCCACGGCCAAACCGCTATCAATAATCTCGTCCACCATGCCCTGGAGCACGTAGCCGTCCAACCCGGTGACCTCGGGATTGACATACCGCCAATCCTCGGTAGGCCAGTAAGACTCCAGCTCCATCGGCTCCACCGGCGGCTCGGTCTCCAGGCTCCTCAGCATCACCCTCATCTGGTTCACGAGCCAGGCCTCGTCTTCCCCTACCCTAACGTTGTATAGGACGAACATCCTCCCCTCGGGGCTGACCCAGCCCGCCATGAGGCCGGGGACGGTGAGGCCGCCCCCGGTGAGGGCGAACCTCCTCCTGAAGACCTGTTTGCCGCCGAGCCTCACGTACTCGCCCTCGTCTACGACCGTCACTTCGCTGTTTTTCCTCGCCTCTTCTATTATCTGGTCTGTGAACTCCTCAAGCCCGCTTGCCTGCCCGGCACCCCATACGATCCCTACGATGTTAGAGGACGCGCCTGACGACTCGCCTTGAATGTCTCCTAGGCTGTATGACGGTTTCCCAGAGTACACCATGGCCTCCCTCAAAGGGCAGTTTTCCGGGTAGAAGAACCTGAAACCGTACCGGTTGAACTCGGTGTACCCCGGCGGAGGGTCGCCTCTATGCTGCCATAGGTTGAAGCCTGTCACTGCGATCACCACGAAAAATATGGCGACGGCGTCCCGGTGCCTAGAAAGCTGTGTGGCCATCATCTCTCACCTCTATATGTACTGGAGTATGGGTTTCGGGTACTTCCTCTTCAGCCTCTCGTACCTGATGCACAGCTGCCAGAGCACGACGAGCCCCACGGCCCATAACGCCAGGCACTCCGGGAGCGTCCGGTAGAAAGGCGGCTCGTATCTCCTCGGTGCGAAGTCGGGCCACTGCAGCCTGTAGAGCCACAGGTGGGTCACGTAGAAGAACAGGGGGTTCCTGCCGAAGGTGAGCAGCACACCTGACAGGCCGCCCTTGAACCACGGCCTGTCCTGGATGTGGAGGCCCAGCGCCATGAAGAGAAGCATCATCCCCAGGGTGTACAGGAGGAAGGCGACGCTGGGCGGGTACTTGCTCACGTAGAGCCAGTCTATGAGGGTGTTGCCTCTCCGGGGGAGCAGGTTTCCATAGCCGTTGAGCCAGCGCACGACGAAGAAGAGGATTATTGAGGCGGCGCCACCGACGGCGAAAGGCGTCTTAAGCCTCCTTACCTGCTCCAAGTCCTTGCCCTTCAGGTAGCTGCCGAGGCTCCACCCTAAGCCCATGACGCCTATCCAGGGTATTATGGGGTATAACCCGTAGTAGGGCCACCTGTCGTAGTTGGGCTCATGAAGTATTACGCGCAGGTACCAACCCCAGTTGGGGCCAACGGGTATGAAGCTCAGGTCCAGGAACTGGTGGTTTAGCACGATCACGAGGCTCAGCGCCAGTATCACCTTCCACGGCAGCCTGTGGGCGACGCTGAAGATTATGAGGCAGACGCCTATGCACGCTAATACGCCGAAGTACGTCCAGGGCATACTGAACGCTGGGGAAACGAAGAAGGCCTCCAAGAAGAGGAGCACGATACCTCTCTTGACGAGGTGGAGCGACACGTCCATCTCGCTCTCCCCCCTCTCCGATCTCTTGGCCGCGGAGATGGCGAGCACCGTCCCCGCCAGGAAGATGAATGTGGGGGCGCAGAAGTGGCTCACGAAACGCTCCAGGAACCAGGTCGTGTTCAGGAAAGGGGGCAGACGCCCGAGAATGCCCTCGCCGCCTCCATGAAACTGGCTCCAGAAGTTGGAGACGTGGTCCCAAGCCATGACTGCCATGACTATGCCCCTGGTGAAGTCGATGAAGCCGAGCCGAGGATACCTCGCCTTGGCGCCGGAAACCGTCTCCTGTAGAGTAGATAAACCCATGGAACCGCCTTGAACCCTTTACACGTATCTACTCATAAGACCTATTCAGCTTTGATGGTGGGACCGCAAGAACCCTCCTTGCACCCTAGCCTTCTTTCTTGGTGAGGCCCTCCATGAGCTTGGACTCGCAGATGTCTATCCTCAGCGTCCCGTTGGAGCCGGCTACGACGAGGACCTTCCCCTCTATGTACTCCAGCTCGTCTATATCCCCCAGCTCCCCCTCGAAGAAGACGCCTCCGTGGGGCTCCTTCGACAGCATCATCTGGTGCAGGTGTTTCTTGGACTTTAGCTCTACCGAGAACGAGTGCCTCAACTAATTCACAGCTGTTAAGCCAGGGGGGACGGTCATAAGGGCTCCCAACGTGCATTATAGGGACTTTAATATCGTTCCTGTAGAGATAGGATATAACGTTGCGAGGAAGCGCCTTGGAGACCATGTGCGAAGTCTTCTTCGAGTTCTCCAACGAGGACCGGCTGAGGATACTGTACAAGTTGGACGAGGCCCCCCTAACAGTGACCAGCCTCTCCCGGGAGCTGGACCTCACCACACAGGAGACCAGCCGCCACCTCTCCAGGCTCGGCGACGCCGGGCTCACGAGGAAAGACCCTGAGGGCAACCACCACTTGACGCCGTACGGCCTAATGTCCCTCAGCATGCTGCGGGGCTTCCGTTTCACCTGCAGCCACAGGGATTACTTCAGGACCCACGACGTCACGAGGCTACCCCCGGAGTTCGTCGCACGCATCGGGGAGCTGGAGCCATGCACCTACGTGGACGACGTCATGGTGATGTTCCACAGGATCGAGCAAGCCTTCAGGGACGCGGAGGAGTACGTCTGGCGGATAACCGACAGGTACATACTCACGGTGATACCCGTCATGGAGGAGGCCCTGCAGAGGGGCGTCGAGTTCAGGCTCATCGAGCCCAAGGACATAGTCATACCGCCGGAGTTCGACAACGGACCAATACTGCAGGAAGCCCTCAGAACGAGACAGTTCCACAACAACGTCATAGACCAGGTAAACGTCTTCATGGCGGTGTCGGAGAAGGAGGTCGCGGGCATCTGCTTCCCAGGCACCGACGGCCGCATGGACTACAGGGGCTTCACGTCGGACGCCCCGCGGGTCCACCGGTGGGCTACGGACCTCTACGAGCACCTCTGGGAGCGGTCGGAGAGAAAGACTACTCCCCCAGGCGGCTAGAAGCCCATGCTGAAGCCCACGCCAGCCTCGACGTAGTCTTCTCCGTAGCCTTCACGGAAGACCTGCCTGGCCAGGTCGCCGCTGCAGTGGGTGGGCGCCACCTTCAGAACGCCGAGCTCCTTCATCTCCTCGACAAGTGCCTCTAGCTGGGCTCGGGTGGCTCCTCCCAGGTGGTAGCCCCCGACGGCGAGGCATATCTCCCCGCCCGTGAGGTTTAAAGCGTCACGCGCCAGGTTCTCGACGCCTGGGTGGCTGCACCCCGTGACCAGTATGAGCCCGAGCGGCGTGTTTACTATGAGGGCCTGCTCGTCGGGGTTGGCGTCGAGGACCCTGGTGGTGGCGACCCCGCCGCATACCAAGGTGGCGTTGCTGGTCTCGACGACCTGTGCCCCCTTGGCCCTGATGCCGCTCTTTAGGTGATAGGGAAACGTCTCGGGCAGGTAGACCGGTACACCCGGGTTGGCGTCGAGCACCGCGTCTATGCCCCCGACATGGTCCCCGTGCCTGTGGCTGAGCACCACGCGGTCTATCTCGGCGACGGCTACGCCAAGGGCTTCCATGTTGTGGGCCAGTATCCCGGGGTCGCCCCCAGTGTCGAAGAGTATGGTCTCATCCTCAAGCTCTATGAGGCAGCTGAACCCCCACCCGGTCATGCATCCGTCGTCATACGGGTTGTTGTCGTACAGGATGGTCAGGGTCCCGCTGCTCTCCTCCAAAAACAGTGTGCTCCGAGGGGCCACCTGTTCGTCTCCCGGCAGATACCTTGGGAGCAACACGACTGTAAGGGCGATGATCATCACCGCTACCGCGATGAGCGGCCACTTACCTATGCCGGACAACACCGTCAACCGGTTTCAAGTCCACGGCATGTGGTGATAAGGTCTTTCCATGCCCGATTTTGACACGTCAGTATTGGGGGGGTGAGTCTCTCTGGCTGGAAGGAAAAACAATGGCAATACCATGGAATCCATGGCTTCCAGAGAGACTCTAGTGCCTACAAAGACGGCTGGATTTAAACCCTTAGTTGGCGCCTACGATAAAGGATGTTTTCGGTGAAGCCTCTCATCAGGTGTCTCTGTCGAGGCGGTACCCCAGCAGCCAGCCACCGGGCGGAGCGTCTTCCTACTAACCCATCGACGTTCAAAGGATCATGAACGCCTCAGGGTAGCTAATCTGTGACTCTCAGCGTCGGAGACGGATCGTCGGCGTTGAGATGAGCGTCATCCGACGCTAGCACGTAGAAGTATTCCCCGGCCTCGTCCGGGGTGTACTGGAAGACGTACACCGCCTCGCCCTCTGGGGCGACGCTCACCTCCTTCACCACCTCAGCAACGGGCACGCCGCCCCTGTATACTGTACACGTAACGTTCTCTCTGACGCTGTGGACGCGCATCGGGTTACTGAACGTGGCGGAGACCATGACAGGCTGCCCGGTCTCGACGCCGCTCACGGCGGACCCTTCAAGGTCTCTCCACACGGAGGACACGTAAAGGACGTGGGGAGACTCCACCAATGGGTACCGTGTCGTCGAGAAAGGCATCCACGTCTCCAGGTACCACAGGTGGGCCCTGACCCTCCCCCTGACCTCCATCTTCACCTCCCCCGAGTACAGGTCCGCGGACTCGGCTATGGTGGACCTGAGGGGCTGGGCGTCCATGACCCTGAGCTCCACGCCGCGGTCCACCAGGCCCAGGTAGGATACCTTCTGCTTGGGAAACTTGAACGTCTCCCGTGCGAAGACCTGGTCCTCCACCAGCAGCTCAAGCTCCACGTCTGAGACGGAGGGCTGCCGCACGGTGACGGCGCTCAGGGTGACGCTTATGAGCCACCGCCTTGCGTAGTCCGGCGTCTCGGTCACCAGCCTAGTCTCGTCTTCCACGGCTGGGAGGGTTATCGCCAGCCCGAAGCCCAAGTCGGCGGCCTCGCCGCCGAGAACGCCCCTGAGGTAGCCGGACATCTCCTCCTCGGTGACGCTGAAGAGCACCTTGAGGCTCTTGAGCTCGTCGTAGCTCGCGTAGAGGCTGCCCACCTCCCGCCCAGCCATGATGGACATGAATATGAGCACCAGCGTCAGCGCGCTCACTATGTCGCTTCTCTCCATGGGCCGGGGTTTAGCCATCTCTAAAGGGATTGGGGCGGCGTCCAATATAGCGGTTATCGACGCCCTTGATCCGTTCACGTTATACCGGTCCACGTGCATCATTGCACCGTGAACAGGGTTGCATAGGCTAGGCTCGGTGACCGTGGACAGGGTGAAGACGGCGGAGGACCTGAGGAGCAGCCTCGGGGACGGGCTCCCAAGCTCCGACGTGGTCCTCGTGAAGCCCAACTGGTACAGCCCCCACCCAGGCAACTACACCGACGCGGACGCCCTGGGCATGGTCATGGACGCCGTAGACACCAAGGTGATAGTCGTCGAGGGCTACAGCCTGGACAGGCAGGACGGATCCATGGCCTTCACGGTGGACGGCGAGAAGGTGGACTGGGGCTGGCTCACACGAAACCCCGGCTGGGAGTGGGTC
>CAZGZR010000037.1:0-24800 GCA_964529745.1 uncultured Candidatus Bathyarchaeia archaeon | reverse complement strand
CGGCAAGACCCTGCTGGCCCACTACTACGGGCGGAGCCTCCGCAGGAAGGCGGAGCGCCGCCGCGTCACCTACGAGTACATCCACCTCAACTGCAGGGAGCAGAGGGGCAGCCTCTTCATGATCCTCAGCCAGGTGGTGAAGCGGCTGCGCCCAGAGTTCCCGGAGAGGGGCTACGCCGCCAACGAGCTTATGGACATACTCAGGAAGATCATGGACGAGGACAACGCCCAGATGCTGCTGACCCTGGACGAGGTGGACGTCCTCATCGAGAACGAGGGAAGCGACGCCCTATACTACCTCACCAGGTTCCACGAGACAGAGCCGGACATGCCCCGCCGACTGAACATCATATTCATCAGCAAGGACCAGGAGGTCTTCAGGAAGCTGGACCAGAGCACCCTGAGCAGCCTCCAGCGCAACGTCATAAGGATGCGGGACTACGACCAGGCCCAGCTCGCCGACATACTGGCGTACCGCGTCGAGAAGGCGTTCAGGGCTGACGCGGTGCCCCCCGAGATAGTGGACTTCATCAGCGAGCTGGCCTTCAAGGAGAAGAGCGACGCCAGGTACGCCATCGACGTCCTCCACGGCGCCGGCAAGGCGGCGGAGCGGAGCGCCGCCATGTATATCCAGCCCGAGCACGTCCGGGCGGCGGCCATGGGAGTCTTCCAGACCCTGAACAAGGAGTCGGTGCGGCAGCTCAGCCCCCACGAGAAGCTGGTGCTCCTGGCGGTGGCCCGGTTCTTCAAGGCCAACGACGTCACCCACGGCACCACCGGCGAGATCGAGGAGGCGTACCGCCTGGTCTGCGAGGAGTACATGGAGGAGCCCCGGGGCCACACCCAGTACTGGAAGTACCTCAAGAACCTGAAGAGCCTGGACTTCGTAAACGTCAAGCTAGAGGCGAGCAGCCAGGGCAGGACACAGCTCATAAGCCTGGAGAAGGTACCCGCCGAGGAGCTGGAGAGGGAGGTCGCGAGGATCATTGCGTCGTAGTGACGATCGGATGGTCGAGGATATCCTCGGCAGCAGGGGCCGCATCAGGGTGCTCCAGGTGCTCACCGAGAGCGGGGAGCTCAACATAAGCGAGGTGAGCCGCCGCACAGGCCTCAACTACACCAGCGTGCAGAGGCACCTCATGAAGCTCAAGGAGCTGGGGCTGCTCAGGGAGAAGCGGTACGGCAAGATCAGGATATTCCAGATCGAGTTCAGGAGCCTCGGCATAGTGTTCGAGAAAGGAAGACCAGTGAACGTAAGTACCGTTGAATAGCCACTTTCAACCATCTCTACTCTATAATCAGTACGACCGAAGGTTCTGTGGCGTTTAAACATAAATCTAAACTAACATACCATCCAGATTTAGACGATGGTTGTTGGGGCGAGCTACGGCGAGAAACTGGCCCGCAGCCGGGTTCACGCTGGCATTCATAGCCTTCCTCGTAACCGTATCCTACCTTGACGCATCGTACAAGTCGGGCGCCCGGGAGGAAGTGACCCGCGTCGTCTACATCGACCCCCTCCACGCCGACGACCCCGGCTTCCACGGTGAGGCCATGGAGATATTCAGCCGGGAAGGGTACGTCTTCGACGCCGTTCTCGGGGAGGACGTGACCGTCGAGTACCTAAGGAGGCTGCCACCAGGGTACGACCTCGTCATACTCCGGGTTCACAGCACCGTGAACGGCGGCATGGTCTGGTTCTTCACGGGCGAGGCGTACAGCCCCGAAAGATACGTGCTGGAACAGCTAGCAGACGAGGTACACCCCGCCAGGCCCAGCATGGGCTCCAGACGCCTGTTCGCGGTGGGCGCCGACTACGTGAACCACTTCCTGAAGGACAGGTTCGAGAGCTCCACGGTTCTCGTTATGGGCTGCGACGGCGCCAGAGCCACAGACTTGGCCCAGGCGTTCATAGACAACGGCGCGGAGCTGTACATAAGCTGGGACGGTCCGGTGTCCCTCAGCCACACCGACCAAGCGTTCACCTGCCTGCTCGCGGCGATGGTCCGGGACGGGATGAGCGCCGAGGAGGCTGTGGCCCACGCCATGAAGGCAGTCGGCCCAGACCCCGACTACAACTCGAACCTGGCCTGTATCCACCGTTAAAACCAGCTAAAAGAGGCGGAGACCAAATAAGAAGTATTTTTAAATAGGCTCCGGGTTGTTGAGTGGTTAGAACGCGCAGGTTAGACAAGGCTGACACTGCGCAAGATTAGGCGGAAAACGAATGATAGTCCCTGTAAGGTGCTTCTCGTGCGGGAAGGTCATAGGAGACAAGTGGGAGGACTTCAACAAGCGCGTGGAGGCCGGCGAGAACCCGGCGGAGGTCCTGGACAGCCTCGGCGTCACTAGGTACTGCTGCCGCAGGATGCTCCTGGGCCACGTCGAGATAATCGACGACGTGCTCAAGTTCTACGAGCAGCGGGAGAGCCCCGACCTCAGAGGAGGAACCAGCTGATGGAGGTAGAGGTAAACGATAACCTGCTCCTGCCCCAGGAGATACTGCTGAGCGCGGGCGTCCACATAGGAACCCGCATAAAGACCAAGGACATGGAGCCCTTCATCTACAAGGTGAGGCCCGACGGGCTCTTCGTGCTGGACATGGATCAGATGAACGAGCGCATCAAGATGGTCGCCAAGTTCCTGTCAAGGATGGACCTCAGCAAGGTCGTGGTGGCCAGCAGCAAGCGGTACGGCAGGAACCCCGTCGAGAAGTTCTGCGAGATGCTCGGCTGCGCGCCGTACCTCGGCCGATTCACCAGCGGCTCCTTCACGAACCCGAACTACGCGGACTTCTTCGAGCCCACGACGGTCATAGTCACCGACAGCCTCGCCGACCAGCAGATAGTCGAGGAGGCAAGCCAGATCGGTGTACCGGTTGTGGCGCTGTGCAGCACGGACAACAGCCTCAGGAACGTGGACCTCGTGATACCCGTGAACAACAAGGGCCGCAGGAGCCTCGCCATAGTCTACTGGCTCCTCGTCAGGGAGATCATGAGGGAGAGAGGAACCCTACCCGCCAGCGGAGAGTTCGGCGCAACCATAGAGGACTTCGAGACCACGCTGTAGGTGAAGGCTTTGAGCGTCAGGCGGCCGGTAGCTGCTGGGTCCTTCTACCCCGCGCAACCTGAACGCCTCAGAGCGCAGATCGAGGAATGTTTTAAGCATCCACGGGGGCCCGGCAGGCTTCCCGGCGAGACGCGTAGGGAACGAACCATTTACTCGGTGGTGTGCCCCCACGCGGGCTACGTCTACTCGGGGCCGGCTGCGGCGCACTGCTACCTCGCCCTCGCCGAGGAGGAGAAACCCGACACCGTCATCGTCTTGAGTCCCAACCACACCGGCTGGGGGACACCGGTGTCCATGATGGGCGACGGCAGCTGGGAGACCCCGCTGGGACGCGTGCAGCTTGACACCGACCTCGCCAAGGAACTGCTCGAAAACTCGGAGATAATCGACTACGACAACACGGCCTTCCTCCGTGAGCACAGCGTCGAGGTGCAGGTCCCGTTCCTGCAGTACATATACGGCGAGTTCAAGCTGGTGCCTATATGCATGGGCTACCAGGACCTGGAGACGAGCAGGGAGGTGGGCGAGGCCATCCACAGGGCCACGGAAGGCAAGAACGTTCTGGTGGTCGCCTCGACGGATCTGACCCACCAGGAGCGCCAGGAGTCCGCCAACAGGAAGGACAGGCTGGTGATAGACGCCATACTGGCGATGGACGAGGAGAGGCTCCAGAGGGTCGTGAGGGAGCACAGGATAACCACGTGCGGGTACGGCCCGGTTTCGGCCGCCTTGGTGGCCTCCAAGCTCGCCGGAGCCAGCGAGGCGGAGTTACTTTCATACTATACCAGCGGGGACATTATAGGTGACTACAGCGCGGTCGTGGGATACGCCGCCCTGAAGATAACACGGTGAACCAGACGATGCAGGTGGAGGCTACGGCGCCGGGGAAGATGATCCTTTTCGGCGAGCACAGCGTGGTCTACAGGGGGCCAGCCGTGGTCCTCGCCATAGACAGGCGGGCCAAGGTCACCGCGAGCAAACGCGACGACACCCACATCTATGTGGATGCCGATAACCTCGGGTTCTCGGGCTACTTCGAGGGCGACATCTACCACCCGGTGAGGGGGAAGGCGTGGAGGGGCAGGAACCTGGCCGCCCTCAACATCGCTGCCAGGATGACCATGGATCGCATCGGCGTCGAGTCGGGGGTGAACCTCAAGGTGAGGTCCATGATACCCATAGCCGTGGGGCTGGGCAGCTCGGCCGCGGTGTGCGTGGCCACCGTAGCCGCCGTGGAGCGTCTGTTCGACGCCGGCCTGAGCAACGAGGATATATCCGAGCTGGCCTTCCAGGGCGAGACCATCATACACGGTAAGCCCAGCGGCGTGGACAACACCGTGAGCACCTTCGGCGGCGTGCTGAGCTACGAGAGGGACGTGGGCATCAAACGCCATAACCTGGAGTCCTCCATGCCCTTCATCATAGGCAACACGCGGAGGAAACGGTCCACACGCAAGATGGTGGAGGGCGTCGCGGCTCTCAAGGAGAGGAATCCAGAGATCATGGACGCCATAATCGACGTCATGGGCGGCATAGCCAGGGAGGGCCTGAACGCTCTTCTGTCTAACGACATCAGCCGCATAGGCGACCTCATGAACATGAACCACGGCATGCTCTCCGCGATAGGGGTATCCACCATGAAGCTGGAGACCCTGGTGCACACGGCTCGGAGAAACGGCGCCCTCGGCGCGAAGCTCACCGGAGCCGGCGGTGGGGGCTGCATGATCGCCGTCGCGGAGGAGGACAGGATGAGCGCCGTGGAGAAGGCCATCAGGCGCAGGAAGAGCGACAGCTACAGGGTCCAGTTGACGGACCGCGGCGTAGAGAGCAGGTGGATCGAGGAAGAGCATGCTGGTTCTTAAGCTCGGCGGAAGTGTCGTTACTCACAAGGACAAGCCATACACGCCGCACATAGGCAACATCATCCGATTGTCGGCCGAGATAGCCAACGCCTCCGCCCAGCCGCTGGTCGTCGTCCATGGCGGAGGCTCATACGGCCACCCCCTCGCCACGGAGTACCGCATCGCTGAAGGGTACCGGGAGCCGAGGCAGCTCGCAGGTTTCTCCGAGACCCATCAGGCCATGGTGGAGCTAAACGGCCTGATCGTCCGTGGGCTCCTGGAAGCCGGGGTGCCGGCTTTCTCGGTGTCACCGTCCTCCTTCTTGGCGACGGAGGGTAGAAGGATTACAGGCATGGACCTCCACGTCTTAGAGGGGCTCATGGAGTCGGGCCTCGTCCCCGTCCTCTACGGCGACGCGGTGCTGGACACCCTGCAGGGTTTCGCAATACTCTCGGGCGACCAGCTCGCCGTCAAGCTTGCGGTGGGGCTGGGGGCCGAGAGGCTGGTGCTGGGCTCAGACGTAGACGGTGTCTTCACGGCTGACCCCAAGCTCCATGAGGGCGCCCGGCTCATAATGGAGTTCTCACTCAGCGATAAGGGGGGCGAGGCCGAGATCGGCGACGCATTGGACACCGACGTGACCGGCGGTATGCAAGGAAAGATGGTGGAGGCGGCGAAGGCCGTCGAGGCGGGGATCGAGGTGTTGTTGGTCAACGCCACCGTGGAGGGCCGCGTCGGGGCGGCGCTCAGAGGCGAAAACGTAATTGGGACAAGGCTGAAGAGGTGAATGCATGGGCGGCATAGAGAAACGGAAGATGAGGCACATCAGGGTAAGCCTGGAGGAGGACGTGGAAGGAGACCTGGGCACCGGCTTCCAGGACGTGAGGCTCATCCATAGGGCCCTCCCAGAGATGGCCCTCGACGAAGTGGACACCAGCACTAGGCTATTCGGCAGGGAGCTGCGCGCGCCGCTCATAATAAGCGCGATAACCGGGGGCACCAGGGAGGCCCAGGAGATCAACGCGGTGCTCGCCGAGGTAGCCGAGATGAAGGGCATAGGCATCGGCGTGGGTAGCCAGAGGATCGCCCTGGAGGAGCCCGAGACCGCGGCCTCGTTCAGGATCGTCAGGGAGAAGGCGCCCAACGCCCTCGTCATAGGCAACATCGGGTGCCCCCAGCTCTCGCTGGGCTGGGGGGTCGAGGAAGCCGAGACGTGCATAGACATGGTTGACGCGGACGCACTCGCCGTCCACATGAACCCCCTGCAGGAGGCAGTGCAGGTGGGCGGCGACACCAACTACGGCGGCGTCCTCGGCAAAATCAAGGAGTTAGCGGGCGCCCTGAACACGCCCATAGTGATGAAGGAGACGGGCTGCGGCGTGGCGTACGAGGAGGCCGTGAAGATGGAGGAGGCGGGCGCCGCCGCCGTGGACGTAAGCGGCGTCGGCGGCACCAGCTGGTCGGCCGTCGAGTACCACATCGCCAAGGAGGTCGGCGAGAGGGAGCAGGAGCACCTGGGGCGGGCGCTGTGGAGCTGGGGGATACCCACCGCCGTCAGCGTCGTCGAGACCAGCCAGAGCACGGGCCTCAAGGTGATCGCTTCCGGAGGCGTCAGGACCGGCGCCGAGATAGCCAAGTCCATCGCGCTGGGTGCCGACGCCGCCGGCATGGCTAAGCCCTTCCTCGAGAAGGCGGTGGAGGGCAGAGACCAGCTAGCAGAGCACGTGGACCACATAGTACAGGAGCTGAGGGTGGTGATGTTTCTCACCGGGGCTAGGGACGTCGCGGCGCTGAGGAACGTACCCGCCCTGGTGATGGGCAGGACAGCCGAGTGGCTGGGGCTCAGGGGCTTCGACGTGTCGAGGTACGCCGAGCGGCCCTGAGACAACTTTTAAGAATCCCGCGCGTCGTCTATCACTGAACCGGGTGAAACACCGTGGCTCAGCTGAAGCCCATAGAGCAGAGACTGGCGGAGAACGCGAGGATGATCAACGGGTATCTGGAGAAGGTTCTCAGCGGACAGGAGCCTGAGCTCCTGGGGAAGGCGAGTCTGCACCTCATAGAGGCGGGGGGTAAACGGCTGCGACCGTATCTGACAGTCAAGGCCTGTGAGGCCGTTGGCGGCCGTGCCGACGACGCCGTCCCTTTCGCCGCGGCCGTCGAGTTTCTCCACAACTTCACCCTCGTCCACGACGACGTCATGGACCACGACGACCTGCGGAGAGGCAGGCCCACGGTGCACAAGGTGTACGGGGTACCCCTCGCCGTCCTCGCCGGGGACCTTCTTTTCGCCAAGGTATACGACGTCATCTTGAAGAACAGGCCGCCGGGGATGCCCCCGGAGCGGCTCATCGAATGCGTAGCCAAGATAACCGAGGCCACGATTATACTGTGCCAGGGGCAGGCGCTCGACATGGGGTTCCCCAGCGCATCGGACGTCTCCGTGGACGACTACATCCGGATGGTGGGCGACAAGACCAGCGCCTTGTTCAGGGCCTGCGCCCAGGTGGGCGCGCTGGCCGGCGGCGGCTCCGACGAGCAGGTGGAAGCCCTCGGAGGCTTCGCGTGGGACGCCGGCGTCGCTTTCCAGATCGAGGACGACGTGCTGGGGGTCACGGCGGACGAGGCGACCATCGGCAAACCCGTGGGGAGCGACCTCCGGGAGGGTAAGAAGACTCTGATAAACATACACGCCTTGGAGAACGCCAACGACGAGCAGAGGAGGCGCATCTCTAAGGCTTTCGGGGTGGAGGACGCGTCCCAGGGGGACATAGAGGCCGCGGTCGAGGCCCTGAGGGAGGTGGGCTCCATCGAGTACGCCAGAGGCGTGGCCGACGAGTACGTGGCGAGGGCGTTCAGGTCGCTTGACGCCATACCCGACACCCCAGCCAGGGACGAGCTCAAGGCCCTGGTGGAGTACTTCGTGAAACGCGAGTACTAGAGAAAGGAATAATAGACATCTTCCTCGTATTTCATCGGGACCAGCTGTGTCCATGAGCAACACGATGATTAGGAACGCCGCGGTCAAGTACGCGGCCTACAACGCCTCCCAGTTCGACGGCGTAGCCCAGGCAGGGTCTGTCATGGGCAAGGTTCTCGGGGAGTATCCAGAGCTTAGGAAGAGGGCGAAGGAGGTGGCCCCCATAGTTAACGAGGCGGTGGATGACGTGAACTCGTGGACCCAGGTGGAACAGCTTCGGTACGTGGAGGAGAACCACCCCGAGCTGCTGGAGCGGAGCAGGGTCGAGGAGGAGGAGAAGACCCTTCCGCCGCTTGAGAACGTCGATGATTGGCCCATGGTGAAGACCCGGTTCGCGCCCAACCCCGACGGCGCCTTGCACCTGGGGAGCGCGGAGCCCATCATATTCTGCGACGAGTACGCCAAGATGTACCACGGCCACTTCATACTCAGGTACGAGGACACCAGCGCCGAGGTGAAGCCGCCCATCCCAGAGATGTACGACGCCATAATGGAGGACCTGGAGTGGCTGGGCGTCGAGGTGGACGAGGTATACCGGCAGAGCGACAGGATACCAATCTACTACGAGTACGCGGAGAGGCTGCTGAGGGAGGGCAACGCCTACGTCTGCACGTGCGAGGTCAAGGCGTTCAGGAAGCTCTACATGGCGTGCGAGGCGTGCCCCTGCAGGGACCTGCCCCCCGAGACCCAGCTCAGGCGGTGGGAGAGGATGCTTGACGGCGGCTACGAGAAGGGCGAGGCGGTGGTCAGGATCAAGACCGACCTCGACGACCCCAACCCGGCGGTGAGGGACTGGCCCGCCCTCCGCATCAGCGACGTGGATCACCCCCTCCAGGGCGACAGGTACCGTGTGTGGCCCCTCTACAACTTCAGCTGCGGCGTAGACGACCACCTCATGGGGGTCTCCCACATCATCCGCGGCAAGGAGCACGACGTCAACACCACCCGGCAGAGGTGGCTCCAGGGGCACCTGGGCTGGCGGTACCCCGAGATAATCAACGTCGGGAGGCTCGGACTGGAGGCCGGCATACTCAGCAAGTCCAAGATGCGGGCCGGGATAGAGGATGGCACCTACTCCGGGTGGGACGACCCGCGGCTCGGCACGTTGAAGGCGCTTCGGCGCCGCGGGCTTCAGCCGGAGGCCATAAGGGCCATAATGATCCACGTGGGCCCCAAGCCCGTGAATGTCACCATAAGCTGGGACAACATAGCGGCCGAGAACAGGAAGATCATAGAGCCCATATCGGACAGGTACTTCTTCGTGGAGGACCCCGTCTGCCTCACGGTCTCAGGTGTGCCGGGGCGGCAAGTCGCCAAGCTGCCCGTTCACCCCGACTACCCCGAGAGGGGCACGAGAGACTTCGTGCTGGAGCCTATGGAGGGCGAGCTGAGATTCAGCGTATCAGGCGAGGACGTGACGCGGCTGAGGGTCGGCGGCGTCACCCGGCTCATGGGCGTCATGAACGTCGAGGTGACGGAGGTCGGTGAATCCGTCAGGGCCGTTTACCACTCCAAGGACTATCAGCTGGCGAGGGACATGGACGCCCCCTTCGTACACTGGCTGCCCGCCGGCGCCGGCGTGGACGCCCATGTGGTCCTGCCCGACGCAACGAGGGCCAAGGGCCTCGCGGAGGAGAGGGTGCAAGAGATGAAGCGCGGCGAGATGTTCCAGTTCGAGAGGTTCGGCTACTGCCGCGTGGACGAGTCCGAGCCCTTCGTCGCCTACTTCACTCACAACTGAGATAAAAAGGGGGGATACTCAGCGGCAGCTGAGCCCGGGTGCAGGCTTGAACCCCTGTATCTCGGCGCTGTATATCCCGCCGCTGCCCCTTCTGCTGATTTCCTTTACGTCCTTGAACCCGGCTTTCCTCAGCTTCTCGACGTATTCGTCGCCGTCTATGGCGCCCGCGACGCACCCCGCCCAGCTGTCCAGGTCTTTCCTGACGTGCTCCGGGAGCCCGCCGTCTGTCACTATGTCCGATACGATGAATCTCCCGCCCGGCTTTAGAACCCTGTACGCCTCGGCGAACACCCTTTCCTTGTCCGGGGCCAGGTTTATGACGCAGTTGCTGATTATGACGTCTACGGAGCTGTCCTCCACGGGCAGCTCCTCGATGTCTCCCTTCCTGAACTCGACGTTCTCGACGCCTGCCTCGGCCGCGTTCCTGTTGGCTAGGCTTATCATCTCGTCGGTCATGTCCACGCCTATGACCTTGCCTTTGGGCCCCACCTTTTGGGCTGCGAGGATCACGTCTATGCCTCCGCCTGAGCCCAGGTCCAGAACGGTCTCTCCCTCCCCGAGGCCCGCTATGGCGGTGGGGTTGCCGCACCCCGCGGCGGCGGCGACGGCCTCTTGGGGGAGATCGGAGAGCTCATCGGCGGTGTACCCTACTTGTTGAGCATATGACGCTGTTGGAGGTGTTCCGCAGCAGCTGGCTCCGCAGCCGCAGCCTGACTGGGCTCTGACGGCGTGCTCGGCGTACCTCTTCTTGACGTGTTCCTTGATTTCTTGGCTTGACATTTATTTTCCTCCGTTTATCAGACACCCATATATTGGGCATCCAATACATCTTATGAAACCTATATAAACATATTGGTCATCCAATATATAGATGACCGAGAAAGAAGAGTGCTGCGCCAACATACCAGACTGCTGCGACATGCGCGGCCTGCTATCCTTCACCATGCTGTGGCTCCTCACCAAGAGGGACATGTACGGACAGGAGATGGCCGAGGAGATCGAGAAGATGCGCGGCACCAAGCCAAACCCCGGGACACTGTACCCGGCCCTCCAGGAGCTGGAGAAGCGAGGGCTCGTGGAGACGAGGAAGGAGGGGCGGAAGAAGTACTACGTGCTGACCGACTCCGGCCGAAGGGGTGTGGGCGAGGCGTGCGAGTACTTCTGCAACGTCTACGCCGAGATATTCCGTGAATACGGCGGCGACGAGTAACCCGTTTCAAGTCTCCGTGTTACCTGCGGAATGTTTAATAAAGGACGCTCAGGTAACAGTATCTACCCTGAGGGAAATGACATGTCAACAGATGTAGATCCTTCGAAACCCTTCTACGTGAGGTTCGAAGTACCGAAAGAGGTGGCGGACGCCGCGTACGAGGCGCTGAAGATCGCCACAGACTCGGGCAAGATCAGGAAGGGGACCAACGAGGCCACCAAGAGCATCGAGAGGGGTAACGCCAAGCTCGTGCTCATAGCCGAGAACGTTCAGCCGCCGGAGATAGTCGCCCACCTGCCGTTGCTGTGTGAGGAGCGGAAGGCGCCGTACGTCTACGTGCCGGAGAAGCAGAAGATCGGTGAGGCCCTAGGCATCAACGTTAGCTCATCCGCTGCGTCCATAGAGGACGCGGGTGACGCCGAGAGGCTGGTCTCCGAGATTGTGAAGAAAGTCCAGGAACTCGTGAAGTAGCATGAGCCAGGATTCTGACCTTCTCACGTCCGCGACCGTCATCCAGATACTGGGCAGGACTGGGCTGACGGGCGAGGTGATGCAGGTGAGAGTCAGGATCGAGGAAGGCCGGGACAAGGGCCGGATCATCACGCGTAACGTGAAGGGCCCGGTGCGCATCGACGACGTGCTGCTTCTCCGCGAGACGGAGCGCGAGGCAAGGAAGATCAGGTAGGTGTGTGGGTTGCCTCAGGTATACAAGTGTAGTTTCTGCGGTAGGGAGATACCGCCGGGCACTGGCACCAACTTCGTGAGGCGCGACGGGAGGGTCCTGCGTTTCTGCAGCGCGAAGTGCAGGAAGAGCACGCTGGACATGGGGCGTGACCCCCGCAAGCTGAAGTGGACCGAGGCCTGGAAGCTTCGGCAGAGGTAGACCTGCTCCGGGTTTTCCGTTTAGCTGATTCCAACGGGAATATTAGCTTATTTACGTTATATTCGACGTGAATTTAGTGACAGGTGTGGGTAACGCATATATCGTCATAGTCCCAAGATCACCCAGGGGAAATGATGCTCAACGTCCCGACGCATCTCCGAGAATATGTGGCTCTCACCGAAAACGAAGACAAGATAAACCAGTTCAAGTGCCCCGTCTGCGGTTTCAGGACACAGCTGGGCCCCGGGGCCCTAAGGATGCATCTATTACTCAAATCCGATCCCAAGGTCGAGTCACGGTACGACCCGGCCCACGAGGAGTACATGAGGACGACGGAGTTCACGATCGACACCGTTAGGGAGCTGGCCAAGTTCCCGAGGGTCGATCTCAAGTGGACTAGGTGAGACAAAACCCAACTTTTATTCAGAGCATAAAGTCTTAAGGGGGGACCGCTTACGCCTTGCCCATGTATCAGGAGACTCTGGTAATCCTCAAGCCGGACGCGCTTGAACGAAACCTCGTGGGGACCATAATAAAGTACTACGAGGACGCCGGCCTGGAGATCAAGGACATGAGGTACTACAAGGAGGTGGGGCTGGAGCGGCTGAGGGAGCACTACCCCGACGCCATGGCTCTGAGCATGGGGAAGAAGGCTCAGGCGGCGGTGCCCAGCATCACCGACCCGGAGGCCCACGGCATGAAGGTGCTGGGGAAGCTTAGAGAGTACTTCAGCAGGGGCCCTGTGCTGGCGATACGGTTCGGCGGCGAGGACGCCATCAAGGAGGTGCGCCGCGTCACCGGGTACACCGACCCGGCCACGGCCGAGAAGGGCACCATAAGGGGCGACCTGGGGCGTGACAGCATAGAGGCGAGCACCGCCGAGGGCAGGGCCGTCGAGAACCTGGTGCACGCCTCGGGTGACCCCGAGGAGGCCGAGGCGGAGCTCAGGCTCTGGCTCCCCTAGCGCTCCACTTTGCCTGCGATGAAGTCCTCGACCCAGCGGTGGGCCTCGTCGTCCGGCACCTGCTGCGGCGGGTGCTTGAAGCTGTAGCTGCTTATGCCCAGGAGGGGCCCGGAGATGCCGCGGTCGAGGGCGATCTTGGTGGCCCTCACGGCGTCTATGGCGACGCCTGCGCTGTTGGGGCTGTCGTTCACCGCGAGCTTGGTGTCGAAGTTTATGGGCAGGTTGCCGAAGCTGTGGCTGTTTATCCTTATGTAGCATATCTTGTGGTCGCCTAGGAAGGGCACGTAGTCGCTGGGCCCTATCCGGGTGGGGACCTCGTAGGGGATCATGCTCTGGACGGCCTCGGTCTTGCTTATGCGTTTGCTCTTGAGCCTGCTCTCCACGGTCATGTTCTCGAAGTCGGTGTTGCCGCCGATGTTGAGCTGGTAGGTGCTGTCCAGCACGACGCCCCTGTCGTGGAACAGCTTGGCGACGACCCTGTGGAGTATGGTGGCGCCGACCTGGCTCTTGATGTCGTCTCCTGCGACGGGTAGCCCGGCGTCGGTGAATTTTTGGGCCCACTCTGGGGTGCTGGCTATGAACTCCGGGATGCAGTTGACGAACGCGCATCCGGCGTCCAGCGCCGCCTGGGCGTACATGCGTGAAGCCTTGGCGCTGCCCACGGGCAGGTAGTTGACGAGTATCTCCGCCTCGGAGTCCTTCAGGGTCTGGGCCACGTCCACGGGCTTCATCGTTTTGTCGGCGTGGAAGCTGCCGTACATGTGGGGGGCGACGCCGTCGAGTATGGGTGCGGGCTGGACGGTGACGCCTGTCTCGGGTACGTCGGCGAACCTGACGCAGTTGTTGGGGGGCGCCCATATGGCCTCGCTCAGGTCTTTGCCTATCTTGTTTCTGTTTACCTCGAAGGCGGCCACGAACTCTAGGTCGCTTATGTGGTAGTCGCCGAAGTAGACGTGCATGACGCCGGGGATGGTCTCGTCTCTCTCCGCGTCCTTGTAGTACTCTACTCCCTGGATGAGTGCTGAGGCGCAGTTCCCCACGCCGGCTATTGCTACTCTTATGCCCAATGCTGTCCCTCTGAATCGAAGACTATCCCGGTGGACGGCTTTTAATGTTTTCCGCTATAGCCAGCTGGAGACGCGTCTGCCGGTGGCTTCGTGGAGGGCCTTGTATACCTTGACGGTCTCGGTGGGGGTTAGCCGGCACTTGAGTTCGCCGCTGAGGAACGGGAGGACGGTGTGGGCGTCCTCGATGGCTCCGATCTTGGTCCATGTTACCTCTACCTGGGCGGGGTAGCTTCGGCCGGAGTCCAGGAAGGCGTAGGGGTCCAGGTGTATGCGGGGCTTGGAGGCGGCCTGGAAGGGGCCGTGGAGGCGGCCGGTGTCCAGGTTGTAGAGGAAGAGGGGCGTGCCGGGCTTGATCTTCTTCATCTGGCTCCAGAATCTCTGGGTGTTGCCGAAGAGCTTCTTGTGGAGGCACTCGTCTTCGGTGGCGTCGTTGCAGTAGAACAGGTAGCTCATGGTTCTCGGGTTGTTTCAGCTGTGTGTGAAAGAAAAGTGTTTCGTGGGTGGCGAGTCTGCGTTTCCCTTGTAACTGGTTACCTATTATAAGCGATTTTTCAGGGGCGTATGATTGGTGTGTTTTATTATTTTTTATTTGTTTTTGGGTGGTTGTATGTTGTTTATCTGGAGGAGGTTGAGTCGGGGTTCCGGGTGAGGTATAAGAGCGGCGGCCCCCATCTCTCTCTGAGAGACTTTGAAGGTTCTTGTGGTTAACCCGGGTCTGGCCGAGCGCATAAGGGAGCGTTTGCCGGGGGACGTGGAGGTGGTGGCGCCCGAGGCGGGCACCGACGAAGAGCTGGCTGGGCTGGCGGGGGACGTTGAGGTCATAGTGGCGACGCGGCTGAGCCCGGAGGTGGCCCGGGCGGCGCCCCATCTGAGGCTGCTGCAGAAGACGGGGGCGGGGGTGGACGACATGCCCTTCGAGGCGCTGAGGGAGGAGACGTGGGTGGCCAACACCTCCGGCTCCAACCTGCTGCCTCTGGCGGAGGGGGCCGTGGCGCTGGTGCTGGCGCTGGCGAAGAAGGTGGTCCAGAGGAACCGCGGCTTCCTGGAGGGCAGGGGCGGGGGCCGCGGCGTCCTGCTGAGGGGCAAGAAGGCAGGTATAGTGGGGTACGGCAGCATCGGCAGGGAGGTTGGCAGGCTGCTGCAGTGCATGGGCATGGGGGTGCTGGCGGTGAAGCGCAACAGGGACCCGGCTCTCGCCGAGGAGATGGGTCTGGAGTACCTAGGCACCCAGGACGACCTGATACACGTCATGTCGGAGTCGGACTTCGTCGTCGTGACGGCGCCGCTCACCCCGGAGACGAGAGGCATGATAGGGGAGGAGGAGCTGCGGTCCATGAAGCCCACGGCCTACCTGGTGAACGTGGCCCGGGCCGCCATAGTACAGGAGGAGCCCCTCTACAGGGCGCTGAGCGAGGGCTGGATAGCGGGCGCCGCCCTTGACGTGTGGTGGACGCCCCACTTCTGGGACCCCCTGTGGAACACGGATGGCAAGCCCCCCTCGGAGTACCCGTTCTGGGAGCTGCCCAACGTGGTGTGCACGCCCCACAGCATAGTCTCCACCGGCAGCCGCTCCGACGCCGGGCTGGAGATAATGGTGGAGAACATCCTCCGGGTGAAGCGGGGGCTGCCGCCTGTGAACCAGGTGAACAAGAGGCTACGGTACTAGCGGCGCTACGTGGTGCGCTTGTAGTAGCCGGGCCTCGGCGAGTATATGGTGCCGTCCTTCATGAGGACCCCTATGAGGCGGGCTGCCTCGGCCCTGCCTATGCCGTGGTCGCTCTGCAGCGCGTCGTAGAGGTCGTCGTCGCGTACGCTTCCGCTCACCCTCTCCATCTCGTTTATCGCCTGCAGCAGCTTCTGCAGCTGGTTCTGGAGGCTCCTGGGCTTGCCGGAGTAGAGTATGTCTATGTCTATCTGGCCGGTCTGGACGTCGACGCCCACCTGCTCCAGGCTCTTCTGCATGAGGTTGATGACGGCCTCGGCGTCCTCGACGCTGATCTCGGTGCGTAGGTGGGCCCTGGCGCGGGCCTCGCTGAGCCTCACGAGGCTCTCAAGCTGCCTGGCGGTGATGGCTATGGCGGCGGCCTCGCCTCCCTCGGCGCTGGCGTTCCTCATCTTGACGTAGAAGTCGCTGAACCGCTCGATGACGTCGTCGGTGATGGCGGGCTGGACCTTCTTGGCGTAGCTGATGTACTTCTTGAGGAGCTCCATGTCCAGCGGCGGCTCAGAGGACGTGAGGACCCTGTGGAGCGCGAGTATGTGCTGGGCGACGTCGGCGTCCAGCTGGCTGTCTGGCTGGTCCTTGAGTATCCATATGAGGTCGAACCTGCTGAGGATGGTGACTGGCAGCGTTATGTTCTGGGCGATGGTCTGGTAGGGGTTGTAGCGGCCCAGCGACGGGTTGGCCGCCGCCAGTATGCTGGTCCGGCTGTTGAGGGTGGCGACGATGCCTCCCTTGGCGATGGGGACCACCTGCTGCTCCATGGCGGGGTGTATGGCGCCCCTGTCCTCGTCCCTCATCTTGTCTATCTCGTCTATGCAGCAGACGCCCTTGTCAGCGAGCACCAGGGCGCCCGCCTCCAGCACGAAGCTTCCTGTGCCGCCCTCCTTGACGACGGCGGCGGTGAGGCCGGCGGCGGTGCTGCCCCTGCCGGTGGTCATGAGGCCCCTGGGGGCTGCCTTGGAGGCGAAGTTGAGCATCTGGCTCTTGCCGGTGCCGGGGTCGCCCACGAGGAGGACGTTGACGTCGCCCCTGATCCTCATGTCGGGGCGCTCCTTGAGGACGCCGCCGAAGAGGAGGTAGAGTATGGACTCCTTGATGTGGTCGTAGCCGTAGATGCTGGGCGCCATGCTGCCCAGGAGCTTCTGGAACACCCACGGGTCTTTGGCCACCTCCAGGATGGCCTCCTCGTCCCCGGGGCTGATCTCCATGAGCTCCATCTCCCTGCCGCTTACCTCGAGGTAGCTTGAGTCCACCTGGATGTCGAAGGTGCGGAGCTCGCCGCCCCTGCCGTACCTAGGAAGCAACTTGATGAAGCCCGTGAGGGTGATCCTGTCCCCGGGGCGGGCTATGTCCACGAGGTCGTCCTTGAGCTCCACGTGGATGCTGCGTGGTAGCTGGCCGGGTGGGAGGTCTTCGGGCCGCTCCTGGATGGAGACGTTCTGGCTGTCGATGAAGATGGATTCCTTGGGGACGAGGGTGAAGCCCTTCCTGTTGTCGCAGGCTATGCATTTCTGGGGCTTCTGTATGGTCTGGCCGCTCTGCTCTATGTGGTTGAGCTCGCCGCAGACGGGGCACCTGAACGTGGCCCTGACGACGAGGGGGGTGACGCTGCTGGCTCGGACGATGATGCCGTGGACCATGATGAGGTGGCTTATGTGGTCGGCGCCTATGCGGCGGAGCGGGGTCTCGGCGGGGAGGTTCCTGTACCTGACGTTGACCCTGTCCAGGCTCTCGGCGTAGAGGGGGTCCCGGGTGCGGAGCTTGCTCCTGACGACGGACTCGAATATGGGGGTGATGGTCTCTGGGTCGTCGAGTATGATTTGGGCCAGCTCCATGTCGAAGGCGTAGATGTCTGTGAAGTCGATGACGAGGCTCTTTGTGCCCTTGCTTGGTATCTCGCCGATGGCCTGGTCGTACTTGTAGCGTTCCTGGTCGTCCATGAAGTCCTCTATGAACCGTGTGAAGGCTTCCTCGAAGGTGTCCTGCCGTGCCAACTAGCCCTCCCCCAGCCCCCTCATCCTGTCACGCCAAGCCGTGACTACTCGGTTAACGTTGATGTATAAGTCGGTCTCATCCTTTGAGAGCGCGGAGGTGGATGAAACTGCCTCCGAGGAGGCGAGCCTCGTTATGCGCCCTATCCTCGACTCCAGTATCTCCCTGTACCATGCCCTCATCCTCTGGAGCAGGGCCGCCTTCTCGGGGTCGCCCCCTGCCTGGGTGAAGCTCTGGTACGCGCGCTCGTAGAAGTCGTCGGGCAGCCTGCTGGGCGGACCCGCCGGGTTGATGCGCTCCTTGAAGTGGACCTGGGTCCACTCGGTCTGGGTGAGCGCAGGCTCGGAGTACTCGGCCAGGCCGGCCTCCACCAGCTCCTCTGCGACCCAGAATGGGGTCACGAACTCGTGGCCCTCCTGCACCTCGGGTATCTCTATCCCAGGCGTCTGTATCCGCGGGAACTTCTTGACCGCTCTTAGCTTTACCTCGGCGTTCTCGTATTTCATATGGGCTACCCGAGAATTTCGTGAGGGAATAGCCAATGACAAACATATAGCACTATTCTGGCAACCGATGAGAGAGTCAAGATGGTTTAAAACGCGCGGCCCCAAACATACAGGGATGCAGTCCACCTTAGACGACCACCCGGGGATAGGGGCCATGGCGGAGAAGGTCAGAGCACTCAAAGAAGATCCACGGGTGAGGAAGATGGTGGAGGAACGCATGGAAGAGTTCAGGATGGTCCACCTGATGGACAGCCAGAAGTGGTACGAGGAGCTCGTCTACTGCCTCCTCACGGCGTACAGCAGCGCGTTGATGGGGCAGCGCTGCGTGGACGCCCTCCTCGGCGGCAGCCTCATGGAGGGAAGCCTGGAGGACGTCCGGGGGTGCCTCGTGGAGGAGGGGCACAGGTTCGCCAACAGGCGCGCCGAGTACATCTACGACACCCGTGGCCTGGCGCATGGGATCAAGGAGACCATCCAGGGTTTCGACGATCCGGGGGAGGCCCGGGAGTGGCTCGTCGAGAACGTGAAGGGCCTGGGGTGGAAGGAGGCCAGCCACTACCTGCGCAACGTGGGCTACTTCGGCCTCGCCATCGTAGACAGGCACATACTCAGCAACATGGTGGAGCACGGCCTCATCACCGAGGAGGAGTCCCGTAAGGGCCTCACCAGGAAGAGGTACCTCGCCTACGAGGCTGTACTCGCCAAGGTGGCGCGGCGGCTCTGTATGGAGCCGGGGGAGCTGGATCTATACCTCTGGTACCGGAAGACCGGCAAGGTGCTCAAGTAGATTCATATCTCCTCGACCCAACGTTTCATCGGGTGCCTCGTTTGAAGGTCAGGATAGAAGGCGAGACCAGGGAGTACTACACGCTGTGGCGGGAGGGGGGGACCGTGAAGATGATCGACCAGAGGAGGCTCCCCCACGCCTTCGAGATAGCGGAGTTCGGCGACCACCGCGCGACGGCCGCCGCCATAAGGGAGATGGTTTGCAGGGGTGCGGGGGCCGTGGGCTGCGCCGCCGGCTACGCCATGGCCCAGGCGGCTCTGGAGGCCCGTGACGAGCCCCTGGAGGAGTTCACCGCCTACATGGAGGATGCGGCGGAGACGGTTCGGGCCACGAGGCCCACCGCCGTGAACCTCTTCCACGCCGTCGAGCGCTGCCTCGAAGCCGGCGGCGAGGGGATGGTGGAGGAGCGAGTCGAGAAAGTGCTCAGCGAGGCTGACAGGATTGCGATGGAAGACCTGGAGGCGTCGAGGCGGATGGGCGAGGTGGGCGCCGAGTTGCTGGGTGACGGCTGCAGGGTCTTGACCCACTGCAACGCGGGGGCGCTGGCGTTCATAGACTACGGCACCGCCCTCAGCCCCATCAGGGTGGCCCACCGGCAAGGCAAGAGGGTGTTCGTCTGGGTGGACGAGACCCGGCCCCGGTGCCAGGGCTCCCGGCTCACGGCGTGGGAGATGATGCAGGAGGGCATACCCTACGCGATAATCGTGGACAACGCGGCTGGTCACTTCATGAGGCGCGGCATGGTGGACGCCGTCATAGTGGGGGCCGACAGGGTGGCCGCCAACGGCGACGTGGCCAACAAGATTGGCACCTACGAGAAGGCCGTTGTGGCCCGGGCCAACGGGATACCGTTCTACGTTGCGGCGCCCGAGATGACGTTTGACCTCCGGACGCCGACGGGCGACGAGATAGAGATCGAGGAGCGTTCGACGGAGGAGGTGACCAGGATGTGGGGGCTGGGCGAAGACGGTGGGCATGCGAGCGTGTTGATCCCGGCGGAGGGCTCGTCCGCACGGAACCCGGCGTTCGACGTGACCCCCGCCGAGTACGTGACCGGGTTCATAACCGAGAAAGGGCTCATCGAGCCGCCTTACGGGGAAAAAATATTAGAGACTTTCAGGAAATAACGGCCTCGGCCTCTTCCTCCAAGGCTGCCGGCTTGTACGTCAGAAGCCCGAGCAGCACAGGCCTGGAGGCCAGGTTTCCTATGATGGGGAGCCGGTCCACGTCCTTCTCATCCATGACCTTCAGCGCCTCCTCGTTGGGGACGCCGCTCTCCACCCAGTACAGGGGCTCCGACATGACTTCCCGGACGAGCACCAGGAGGGGGTCGTCACTCTCGGTGTCCACCCTGCGCACGATGTCTCCGTCGGTGAGCATGCCCACGGGCTCGCCGTCCTGGGTCACCACGAGGCACTCGGCCCCGAAGTACTTCATGAGGCTGTCGGCGTACTTCACGGGATAGTCGGCCCTGATGGTTATGGCGTCCCTGAGAACCAGATCCTCTGCTCGACGCTGTGTCTCTACTCGGCTCTGGTACCATTTATCCATCTATACTCGGCTCCGGTTCCCATTAGCCGGGTTTGAAGGATATCGTTTGTGGAGCAATGAAAGGTACCCGGGGAACCTTCTACCGATATAGATTCACGGTCTGCTTGTGGGTGGTCTGGGCTGACCAAATCGCTTAAATCGTCGTAGTCTTCTTTTTCTCGGTGTCCCGCCCGCCCTAGCTCAATGGCAGAGCATCCGGCTGTAGTCGTCGCCCCGCGGGGCGGTGGCGTTCAGGCCATGAGCGGACACCGGAGGGTTGCAGGTTCAACTCCTGCGGGCGGGACCATCTTCATGTCATCGAATCATCTGGGTTGTGTCAACAATCACCAGTAAAACTTGAAAGTTTCTATTCATTGATGTCTGGTAAATCTCGTATCATGGACAGGTGGATCTCAACGGAGTGTCAATTTATCAATGGCATCTAGTAGGCTAATTGGCTGATATTAATAGAGAACTTGGTTTTATAGAAAGTTGATTTGTCCTATAACGGTTTCTGGCGAATAAGATCATCAAAAGAATTTACGTCTAATAGAGAATTATTCATTGTTGCGCACACGAATTAATCATTCATCATAATTCCATATTTATGTTTTTCTTGAGCATAAAACTTAAACAGTATCAGCTACTATTAAAGAATATGAAGTTAGTTGATATAATCGGGAAATATTTTGAGGTGGATAAGATATGAATCGACAACCCGTTAGTTCAAGTAACATACACTCTATTGGATATGATCCATCTTCTCAAATTTTAGAAATAGAATTTAATAGTGGGGGTATTTATCAGTATTTTAATGTCCCACAGTCCGAATACAATAGACTGATGACTGCATCTTCTCATGGTTCATACTTCGCTCACAATATTAAAGATAGATACGGGTATACAAGAATACAATAAAATAAATTATTATTTTCTGAAATATATTTATATAAATAAAATTTAAATATGGGTTATGAAGTATAAGAACGATCTAATTGATAATTTCAAATTTATCTATTAATAACTTCAAATGCTTCAAAGGAGAAAACCGTATACCATTAAACCCTTTAACTATTTTCATTGGGGAGAATGATTGTGGAAAATCAAGCGTATGTAAAGCATTAGCCTATTTTTTTAGTGATAAGGAAATAGACATAGATGATTTTTATAAAATAGAAATAGATAAGAATTCAGAAGATAAAACAGAAATTATAAGAGAGAAAGAAATAACAATACAAGTTACTTTTAATTTAAGTGAAGAAGATATAACAGATGATTTAATTTATTACTTATATAAAGAAACTGTTAATGAAATGGAGATAAATAGGATAAGCATAAAAAAAATATATACGTATGATGAAATGTTAAAAGTTAATCATATAACAAAAATTAAACAACATATTATGCCACACAAAGAAATGTACGATATAAAAAAAATAAAGGCAAGTGAGTTAAAAAGGATTTATCCAGAATTCAACCTAAAATATGAAACTGTATTAGATATTGAAAAAGGAAAATTTGAAAAATTTGTTAAAGAAAATATTTTAAAACTTTCAGAAGGTATGGATTTTATAGAATTTGATTGGAAAAAAATAAAAGATTTTATGCCAAAATATGAGTTATATGATAGTTCTTCTTATAAAACACCCATAAATCTTATAGAAAATATTTTGAGGGAAATTTACATTGAATCATTTTATGAAGTAAATGAACATGGAAAAAAAGAATTATTAAAGGAATTTTCAGAAAGAGAAAAAAAATATGAAGATATATTTAATAAAGAAATACAAGAAAAATTTATGGATAAATTAAAAACTAAATTAGATAAAATTAAGAAAATAACATCTGAATATAAATTTATTTATGGTAGTGAGTTTAAACTAACAGATATTAAAGTAGATTTAGGACATGGATTAAACTCCATAGATGAGATTGGAGAAGGTTCTAAAAAAAGGATATACTTGGCTATAATGGAATGGGAAAAAGAAAAGGAACCCAAAAATCATGTAATAAGATATTATGATGAACCAGATGCAAGTCTACATATTACAGCACAAAAAGATATGTATTATAATTTAAAACAAATGACGGAAGAAGGAAAATTAAATTTTCAAGTATTAATTAATACACATTCTTTACAAATGATTGATCGTGCACGAGCTAACACCATCATACACTTAGTTCATGGAGATGAAGGAATAAATATTAATTATTTAAAAGGTGAAGAAGATGAAGAAATTAGAACGTTTTTAAATGAGGTCTCTGAAATTACTGGGATTAAAAATAGCAGTATTTTTCTTGAACGTTGTTTCCTACTCTACGAAGGATATACAGAGGACAAAGCATTACCAATTATATATAAAAGAGTAAAAAACAAAAGTCCGATAGAAGATGGAATTGTTTTACATAATTTAGAATCAAATACAAATTGGCAACCATTTTTAAAATTATTAAATAAAAACAAAGCTTCAGCAACTATTTTAACTTTAGATACTGACACAAAATATAGTACAGAAAGACGAGTAACACGGGATAAAATAAAACAAATCGGATTTCCCGAAGCATTTATTGATGATAATATTATATATTTTGGGGGATATGAATTTGAAGATTTATTCGAAAATCAACATATCATTGATGTTTTAAATAAAATATATCCAAAATATGAAGGAGAGAATTGGACGACTGAAGAGATACAAAACTTGAGGGAAGAGGGTAAATTTTCTAGCAGATTAACAAAATTAGTAAATGAATATAGAGAGAGGCATCTGGATGTTGAATGGGATAGATTTAGGAAACCGGAATTTGGTGAAGAGATAGCAAAAATTGTTCCTGTTGACTTTATTTTAGAACAAGAATGTTTTCAACTATTATTCAGTAAAATTGACGAGATTATTACATAATATCTCCTGTTAATATGGATTGGCAGGGAAGGCGCGAAGTAACAACCCGCCTTAATATTACTATTTATGAGCCTAGCCTTGAAATCTTATGTCTGTCTTCTCTCGTTTTCTCTGCATGACAGTTTGCACAGAGAGCCTGAATATTATAAAGCTCATCTTCTCCACCAAGAGCCAGAGGTTTTCTATGGTCAAAGTTAGGTACCATTCTGCTTAAATCAGTACCACATCTAGCGCAACGATAATCTTGACCTTTAAGAACAGATTCTTTTTCATATGTAGTAAGAGCTCTACGTTTCGAACTTGATTTCTTTCGTGTTGCTGTTTTACGAGATGTTTTTTTCTTTGATTCACTACGTAATGCAGTTTTAGAAGTAAGCTTTGCTAGAATTTTCTTTTTAGTAATTTTTGAAGAATCTAACAAGACTTCGATTATTTCATCTTTATTGGTTGCTTTTGACTCCCATAACCAACCTTCTAAAACAAGGGAAATCTTGTTTTCACGCGCTAACTCCTTTAATTGTTTTACAGTAAGAGAATTAAGTAAATCTTCTTTGGTGGGCATGATATTTAATTTCAATATATTTATTAAAATTTTATTATATGTAAAACAATGATTTATCGCTTTAAGACTTGAATTACAATATGACGAATTTATCCAAGCCTCTGCCAATTAATTCACTTAACCGAGTCTTCTCCGAGTATCAATTCACTTTAAACCACCCACCCTGATTCATCAAACAGGTAACCCATTGAAGCGCAACGGGTCAACGCCTTGAGGGGATACATCTTCACCGAGACCGAGCGGAGGCTGCTACACAAATGGATCAAAACAGGAGAAGAACCCAAGACAACAACAGTCCTCTTCTCCAGGATGAGAAGAACCAAACCCACACTCATGCAGGACATCAAACTCTACTTAAACACCAGGAAACTCCTGGTCGCACAACATCGCTGGAGATTAAACGCACCCCACACCCTCATCACCAGACACCTAGAAGAACACGCATCGACCCCCACCACAAAAGAAGAACATACATAGAAAGACTCGAACAACTCTGGGACCAACTCGACACCATAATCACAGACCCAGAAACCGACCAACGCACCCGCATCAAAGCCATGAACACCCTCATGCGCTGCCTCCAAATAGCCTACGGCATAGTCGAAGCAATCGAGATAGAACAGATAGAAGAAGACATCAGAAAACTCGAAGAACAGGCAGCCCAACACGAGCACCTCGGATACAAGCTACCCCAAGACACCCCACCCAAATAAAAAACCCCAAAGTTACAGCCCACTGTTACCAACACACACCAAAAAAGAGAGGCAGCCCCGCAGGGCCGCAGATTCAACCCCGTGAGCGGAGCCACTAATCCACGAGCCTCTCGTTGGCCAGCTTCTCCACCGCCACCACCACCGCCTGAGTACCCTTATCCATCATCCCCTCGGCGGCACAGTGAATGAACAACTGGTGAACCAGACTCGTCGCAGGCAACGGCATGCTCGTCGCCTTCGCCGTCTCCGCAATTATCCCCAGATCCTTCAGATAGTCCTTGATCTTAAACCCCGGCTCATGATCCCCCTCGAGGAGCCTAGCCCCCGTT
>CAZGZR010000036.1:0-25282 GCA_964529745.1 uncultured Candidatus Bathyarchaeia archaeon | reverse complement strand
TCACCGTACTGTCGCCGCTGAAGGTGACCCTGGCCTTCGGGGTGGGCACCGTGTTCATGATGGCCATCGACCTCACGCTCCCCCACATTGAGCTAGGGGAGTGGGAGTCCGGGGTCATGGATAAGAGGCTGTTCAACAGCGGCCTGGTTATAGCGGTGGGTATGTCCCTCCACAACCTCCCCGAGGGGTTGGTGGTCAGCGCCGGTTTCACCCATCTCCCCGAGCTGGGGGTGCTCGTCGCCATCATGATATGTCTCCACAACATCCCCGAAGGTATCGCCACCGTCACCCCGTTGATCCGGTCCGGCGTCGACGGGCTGAAGTCCGTGGTGCTCGCGACCCTATCCGGGATGGCCGAGCCCCTCGGCGCTTTGATAGGGGTGTTCGTCATCCGGTCTCTGGGCGGCGGAGCCGCCATCGTGGGCTGGAGCCTAGGGTTCGCCGCGGGGGTCATGACCTACGTGACCATTGATGAGCTTATTCCCGTGGCCCACGAGTACTGCAGCCTGAACTATAAGCACGTGGTATCGTCGGGGCTGCTCATGGGCATGGTGTTCGCCCAGATCCTCTCATTGTTGCTGCCCGTCTAGGGTATGCGGGGGCTCTCGGTCAGCTGTTCGAACCCGTCCTCGGTCACCACAACGTTCTCCTCCATACGGACGCCGCCGTAGCCGGGGAGGTATATGCCGGGCTCCACTGTGAACAGCATGCCCTCCCGGAGGACGTTCTCAGATGTTTTGGAGAGGTTGGGCACAGCGAAGCCGCTCAATGGGTGGCCGAGGCTGTGGGGGTAGTCCGGGTACCCGTGTTCCTTGAGCACCCTGCGGGAGACGGCGTCCAGCTCCCTGCACTCGACGCCTGGCTTAACCTTCTGGATGACGGTTTCCACGGCCTCGTCCATGGCCTCCAGCATCTTCATCTTCTTCGGATCGCTGCCTAGGAGATAGGTACGTGTCTCGTCTGCGGCGTAGCCGTCCACCGACGGGCCTAGGTCCACTAACATGAACTCGCCTTCATTTAGCTTTCTGGAGGTGGGCCAGCCGTGGCTGTACGCGGACCTCGGCCCCGTGGAGACTATGGTCTGGAAGCTGGTGGTCTCGGCGCCCATCAGCCTCATGGCGTACTCGGCCTCGGCCGCTATCTCGTACTCGGCTACGCCGGCCCTCATGGCCTCCCAGGCGGCGCTACACGCTATGTCGGCGAGCCTGCTCACCTTACGTTGGTACTTCACTTCATCGGGGTAGAGGCCGTAGAAGACTTCAGGTATGACGGTTTCACCTATGTCAACGAGCTCACCTTTGATGTTCTCGTGGTAGTACGTGTAGCTGGAGTGGTTGAAATCTTCTAGCGGTGCCCCAGTCTTCGAGCCGTCCCGGAGTTGCTGGTTGGCGTAGCCCGCTATCTGCTCCCTAGCCTTGGCCCTGCTCTCAAGCTGCTCCACCTGTATCCAGCTCTCGTCTCGGGCGCTGTTAATGTTCACGCTGTAGCAGAACAGCTTGGGGACGCCGTCGATGGGGACGATGAGTGCGATCCCCGACGGCGTGTCCGCTATGCGCTTGAACCTGGCACCGCCCCCAGCGTTGAGTAGGTAGACCAGATCGAGGCCATGCTCCTCCATCTGCTCCTTGAGACGGCCGAAGCGCCTTCTACAGAAATCCGCTGGCTCAGACATGGATCAGGGTTACCCCGCGGCGATATAAAACCACCAATGGCCAGCTATTTCCTGAGGCGTGGGGGAATAGGGTACGCCCGCTTGCTGTGAGTGACGCCAAGCTCCACGAGCATCTCGGCTGTCTTCACCGCGGCCTTGACGGGGTTCACCACGGGGACCCCGAGGGCGTCACTGAGCCTCTTGTCCACCATTAGGAAACCCATGCTCATGCACCCAAAGGTGACGGCTCCGGCCCCGTACGCCTCGATGGTCACCCGCCCCTCCCTTACCAGCGCTTCGTACGCCTCACCCGGCTTCGCCCTCACCTCCGGGACGCTGAGCCCCACCGGGTGAGTGGAGACGTGCTTCAACAGCCCGTCCCGCTCATGTATCATGGCTCGTGTGACTACTCCATCGCCAGTGGTTAGGACGCTGAACCTCGGGGCAAGGAGGCTGCAGAGGTGCTTGGCGGTGGACCCCGGCGGCACCACGGGTATCCTGAGCACCTCCCTCAGAGGCGCCACGCCGGGGTCGCCTCCGCAGGGGATGATGACGGCGTCGTACCCCGCCTTCTCGGCCTCCGCGGCGCATCTCAAGTCCTCGATGGTGGAGAGGGATGCCTCGTAGGAGGACTGTATCGTGCCCAGGTGGCTCTTCTCCGGGTCCTTCTCTAGCCCGAAGACGTCTATCCGGGTGTCTGGGGCTGCGATGCCGCGCAATATCTCCTCGCGCCTCTCCAGCTCGCCGGAGAGCTTGCCGGTGGCGGCGCTGGCCATGAGGAACGCTATCTTCTTCATGCCTCAATCATGGCGGTAGTGTTTCTTGAAGCTTGCGAGGACTCAGCCGTGGCTTTATAGACTCATATCTGTGAACGGATAGTGTTTAGTTGGGGTACAATGGCAAAGAGGAGACTTAATGGGCTGTCGGTACGTAGGCTGGAGAGCGTGGAGGAGGCCGAGGCATGCGCCAGGATGATGGCCGAGTCCGAGCCCTGGATCACCCTGGGGAGAGGCTACGAAAAGTCCCTCACCCTCCTCACCGACCCCTCCAGGGAGGTCTATCTGGCCGTAGACGAGGGGGAAACCGTCGGCTTCGTGGTGCTTGAGATGAGGGGCGCCTTCACAGGCTACGTAAAGTCAATCTGCGTCTCCCCGCCGCGCCGAGGCATGGGCGTCGGCGTCCGGCTCATGTCCTTCGCCGAGGAACGGGTGTTCAGGGAGAAACCCAACGTGTTCCTCTGCGTCTCCGAGTTCAACGAGGGGGCTCGCAGGTTCTATGAGCGGCTCGGGTACGAGACGGTCGGGGAGCTGAGGGACTACCTCGTAAGGGGGCACGCAGAGATTCTGCTGAGAAAAACCATAGGACCGTTGGCGGAGTTAGAGGCATAGACATGCGCCGTGGGCTCATCGATCCCCTGAGTCACTATGATCGGCGCATGTCAACTGTTTTAACGGGGTTCAAGGTATTTTGTTGGGTGGCTACGTTGTTACATGAACGTATAATTAATGGAGGGCTGCGCGTTTGATCGACCGTTACACCGCGGCGATAATCCAGTACACGAGGATCAACCCCGAGGACGTCCCCGACGTCCATGAGCGAAGGCGCGCCAACCTGAAGAAGGTGCTGGGGACCTTCAAGAACTTGGAGACGTGGGAGCAGATAATGCCGGTGAGGCTGACGCTGCTGCCGGAGAACATCCTAAGGCACGAGTTCGACACCCAAGACCCCAACCAGACCCAAGAGGACAGGGTAGCGTCGGCGGTCCTCATCCCGGGCCCCGAGACAGACGAGCTGGCCGAGAAAGCCAAACAGTACAAGACGTACGTCTCGGCCAGCATCCACGAGAAGGACCCCGAGTACCCTGGCTACTTCTTCAACACGGCGTTCATAATGAACCCCAGTGGCAGGATAATCCTGAAGTACAGGAAGGTGAATCCCTGGATTCCGCTGGAGCTAAGCACCAGCCCCCACGACCTGCTGGACGACTACAAGGCGCCAATCTTCCCGGTGGTAGAGACGGAGCTGGGGAACCTTGCGTGCATGGTGTGCTACGACCAGTTCTTCCCGGAAGTGGCGCGGCAGCTGGCGTTCAACGGCGCCGAGGTCATCCTGAAGCCGACGATCTTCCCGCCTTATCCGCAGCAGTTCATGTTTGACCCTTACGACTGGTACACGCTGGTGAACAGGATGAGGTCAGTAGAGAACATGATGTACGGCGTGAACTGCAACGGCGGCAAGTACGGGAACAGCATGATAGTTGACTACCTAGGGCGGACTCTGGCACGGGCCGCCCAAGGCAGGCAGATGACCATCGGGGCGGTCATCGACGTGGAGGCGCAGCGGGAGTACCGGAAGAAGACCAAGCTGCACAACATGCTGCAGCAGGTGAGAACCGAGTGTTACACGTATCTGGATGAGGGGATGTGGCCCACCAACAAGCCGCTGCTGAGGGAGGAGGACTATGGGGACTGGGCGCCGAGGCCCAGGTTCTACAAGTGAAGTGGCCGCGACGGGTTTGTTCCCTCTCTTTTTCGCTGTTGTTTGTGTTCCTTGTATTAGGTTACTTGCTATAAGCAGTTTTTTCGCTGGGTTGTGGCTCGTTTTTAGCGTCGGGTTCGTTCGGAATCGGGGGCGCGGCCGTGTCTGTAGTCGTATACTATTTCTTTTCGTTCTCCGAGTCCTCTGCCTAAGAGGAGGGCTCCCACCAAGACGAGTATGGGGAGTATGAGGCTGAATACCCATGGCCAGGGGGTGTCTCTGAGCCTCCAGGTTGTGAGGTGTATGAGCAGGGTGTCTATGGCGGCTGCCACCAGTAGGCCAGCGCCGAATTTGACTTTGTTCAAGTCTTGTTCTGTTGTATTTTTGGTGGGTTTGGATATATATCTTGACGTGTTGTGTTTTTTTGTTTGGTGCTTGTTTTTATTATTCAATTGTGAGCTAAAATTAGTTTAATAATATTATTGTTAGTTGTAGGTATAAGATTTTATATAGACAGTATATAGATATACGTATTGGAGGAAAAACAATGGAATCAAAAAGTAACACGATGATGGCTATTTTGCTCATCGTAGGACTGATCGTCGGAGGCGGTGTAGGATACTATGCCATGCCGCCGAAGACAGTCGAGGTGGAGGTCCCCGGGGAGACGGAGACCGTGGTGGAGGAGGTCCCCGCGCTAAGCGGAGAGATACCGATAGGCGCCCTCTACGCCAACACGGGCCACATAGACACCAGCGGCGTGGCCGCACAGATAGCCATCGAGGAGGTAAACCAGTACGTCGAGGACTTGGGTCTGGACCTGGAGTTCGTGTTGATAGAGGAGTGCGCCGAAGGCGACTCGACCCTGGCGCTTGAGAAGTTCCAGAGCATGGTCGCCCAGGGCGTTAAGGCCGTGGCGGGCCCCAACTGGAGCGGCCAATGCCAGGCCATCAAGGGCTACGCGGACGCTCACGAGGTCGTGGTCTTCAGCGAGGGCTCAACCTCACCGGTCATGGCTCTCCCGGACGACTACATCTTCAGGCTGCCGGTGACAGACGAGACGCAGAACAGCGCCCTCGCCCCCGCGATCTACAACATGGGCGTCGATCACCTCATAATCGTCCAGAGAAACGACGCGTGGGGAGACGGCAACTACGAGACCATGTTGGAGCTTTTCGAGGCTGAAGGCGGAACCGTCGAGGAACGACTCAGGTACGACGCCTCGAAGACAGAGTTCTCAGCCGAGGCCGCCGCTTTAAACGACGCCGTCACCGAGTTGAACGACGAATATGGGGCAGAGAACGTCGGAATCGCCGTGTGGTCCTTTGAGTTCTCGGCCATATTTGCCGCGTGCGAGGAGTATCCTAATCTGAAGAATGCGCTCTGGTTCGGCTCGGACGGGTTCGGAAGGTCCACGGAGTTCGTGGACGAGCACCCCAACGCCTATGAAAGTGATTTCCTGGCCATGATCATGGGCACGGCGAAGTCCAGCAGGTTCACGGCATTCGAGGAGAAATACAGGCAGAGGTCTGGTGGACGCCAGGCTGGAACCTACACGACCCACATGTACGACATAGTCTGGATACTGTGTAAGGCAACCCTTGAGGCCGGTAAGTACGACGGCGCGGTGATCAAGGAGGTTCTCCCGATGGTCGCCGAGCAGTACTGGGGCGCCTGTGGATGGACCAAGTTGAACGATAACGGAGACAGGGCCACCGCCAGCTACGAGCTGTGGACCGTCGCGCTCAACGAGACATCCGGCACCGCCGGATGGTACATCGCGGCAACTTACGACGCGGCATCAGGTTCACTGAACTGGATACTGGAACCGCCGAGATAACCGCACAACAACCCCCCTTTTTTTATTGCGCCGAGATAGTTAGATCAGGTAAAAAACTCATCTACGTAGTAAGCGTTTGATGAGGGTGTCCCCTCGTTCAGCCTGTTTTTCCGGGAGCTTTATGCCCTTCTCCCTGAAATCCTCCTCCACCTGTTCGTAGTTCAACCCCCTCATCTTGGTAGGCCTCTCCGGGATGAGCCCCTGGGGCCGGAATATGATGATCAACAGAAGCATGATTCCTATCATTATCTGCTCCAGCCACTGAACTTGGAAGGGAACATACGCCTCGATGCTGTGCTTGTAGAATATTATGAGCCTTCTCAGGGTTATGAATATGAAAGTGCCAACGGTGGCCCCCATGTTGTTGCCCACCCCACCAACCATGAACATCAGCCAGGGGTAGAACGTCCAGGTAGCCCTAGTGTACGAGGTGGACAGGACGGCATGTATGTAGAAGCCGTACAGCACCCCCGCTATGGAGGTGAGGGCTGAGCACATGACGACGATCCTTGTCCTGATGCCGACCACGTCCTTGCCCACGCACTCGGCGCTCACGGCGTTCTCTCTGACTGCCCTGACCACCCGCGCCAACGGTGAAGTGCTGAGGGACTGGAGCAGGAGGAAAACGATCAAGGTGAAGAGTCCCGCGATGAGCAGGTATCCATATCTCCTGAAGCCGCCCATCCAAGCGAAAGCGTCGGGCACGTGAACCCAGAACGTTCCACCGACCAGGGGATAATAGTTCATGCCTATGACTCTTACAGCCTCAGCCATCCCTATCAAGACGATAATTAGGTAGCTTCCCGTCAGCCTGATGGCAGGCCGGGACACTATGTACCCCAGGCACGCGTTCAGCACTAGGGAGAGGGCCACCATTAACAGGAAGAGGCCTATCCCAGTTGCAGGGTCGTGGGCTAGATACAGGTTTATCTGGTCGGTGATCTTACCGTTCTCGTACATGAAGTCCAGCTCTGGGTAGACGTTGTACCACCACCTAAGTATTCTACCAGAGAGCGCCCCGACGACGTAGCCGCCCCCAGCCACAGACAGGGATATGCCGAAGTGCGGTATCCCCGTGTATCCGTACATGAAGTTTAGGTTCATGGTGACTATCAGATAAAGCAAGAAGAACATGATCAGATCCATGATCCATTGGATTATGATCTCGTTCATCATGTTGACTGCCCCCTCCTTGTCTTCTTGGGCCTAAGATACCTTTCCTTAAACTTGTCTATCATAGATACTATTCCGCCGGGCTCATACAACAGAAACAGCGACATCAGGGTGAGGGGTATCAGCATCCTGTATGCGCCCGCCCAGAGACCTAGCTGTCTCATGAGAAGGTAGGATCCCCAGACCTCTAGGAGGCTTATGACGTAGCCCCCGATCATCGCGCCGTAGATGCTGGAGAGGCCGCCGACGACGCTCGCGGCGAAGACGCTCGTTGCAAGGGTGCCGCCTGATGCCGGCCCCGACGAGAACCATAATGGGAGGAATGTGCCGGCTAGGCCGGCCAGTCCTCCGGTTATCACCCAAGAGACGACGGATATCTTCTTCACGTTGATGCCCAGGACAGCCGCCAGCGGCGCATTCTCGACCGTGGCCCTCATTGCGATGCCGAACTGAGTTCTCGTCAACACTATGTGCAGAGACGCTATGATCACCAATATGAGGACCGTGGAAACCAGGAGGACACCCGGGAACTCCCCTACACGGAAGTCGTTGACCCTCAGCATGAAGCCCCTGGAGTAGATGCCTATGACGTTACGGACGTAGTCGGCGTAGATCTGGACCCCTGCCAGGAATATCTGCTGGAGCGCGAGCAGTGAGATCGTTAAAAGTATAGGGCCGGCGCCGTACCTCGTCAACGTGTTCACCACCCCCAGGTAGACCACCAAGGCGAGGAATGCTCCGAGGAGAAACCCCAGAGGCATGGCTATGTAGGGGTTGATCTCGAGAATCCTCACCATGGTGAACGTGCAATAGACGCCTAACACGGCGAAAGTGCTCTGCGCGAAGTTAGGCACCCTAGAGATCATGTACACCAGGGTGAAGCCTATGCTCATCATGGTGACGCAGTTAGCGTAGACTAGAGCATCCTTGATGATGGGGGGAAACATCGAATATTATAGTTGCATTGAATATAAAATGTTTAGGAGTAATTACTAAAAAATATTAAAAATTAACATCAAATACCTTAATTATTTAAATATCTATGCAGTCCAGTCCAGAGATAGTTTTTTATGATTTAACCAACATTATAAGTAGATATAATTTGTCTCAACCGGTTCTCTCCATCAAAAACATGACCAAAAAGTTCGGAGAGTTCAAGGCTGTAGACAACCTGTCGATGGACATCGAGCATGGTAAGATCACCCTCGTCATAGGACCCAACGGCAGCGGCAAGACGACCATGCTGAACTGCGTCTCGGGGCTTTACAGGGCCGACGAGGGTAAGGTCTTCTTCAGGGGCGAAGACGTCACCGGCTACAAGACCCATGAACTCGTGAAGAAAGGGCTGGTCCGGACGTTCCAGGTCTCGTCACCGTTCACGCGTCTCACCGTGCTGGAAAACCTCCTCGTGAGCTACGGATCGAACTCCGGCGAGAAGTTCATTTGGGCCCCCTTCAGCAGCAAATGGAGGGACGAGGAAAAGGACGACATGGAGAAAGCCTACAGGGTTCTCGAGCTGCTGGAGATAACGGAGCTGGCCCACGACCCCGCTTACACCCTCAGCGGCGGGCAGCTGAAGCTGCTGGAGATCGGCAGGGCGTTGATGACCGACGCCAAGATGATCCTGTCGGATGAGCCAGCCGGCAGCGTGAGCGTGTTGCTGGCGGAGAAGATATTCTCCTACATCAGGGGGCTCTGCAGGAACCAGGGACTCGACTTCCTGCTCATTGAGCACAGGCTGGACGTGGCCTCGAAGTACGTAGACTACGTGTACGCCATGGATAACGGGAGTGTGCTGGCGCACGGTAAACCCAGCGACGTGTTCGAGGACATCAAGGTAATTGAATCGTATCTGACTGTGAGAAGATGATAGAAGCAAGGGGCATCAACGCGGGGTACGGGCCGGTCCAAGTGTTATTCGACTTCGATTTCAGCCTCGGGGAGAGGGAAAAAGTCGCCATAATCGGGCCCAACGGCAGCGGCAAATCCACGCTGCTGAAGACCCTCATGGGTTTGACGACGCTCTACTCCGGGGAGATAGAGTTCATGGGCCAAGACATAAGGACCCTGGAGCCTTACCAGAGGTCGAACCTGGGGCTCGCCTACCTCCCCCAAGTGGGGAGCACCTTCGAGAACCTGACCATAACCGAGAACCTCCGGATGGCGGGGTACGGGTTCCCGAAGGAGCAGAGGGACGAACGTATGGAGGAGGTCCTAGACGTGTTCCCGATACTGAAGGACTATGTCCACGACACGGTGAAAGTCCTCAGCGGTGGCATGAGGCAGATGCTCGCCACCTCCATAGCCCTCATGAGGAGGCCCAAGGTCATGATGTTCGACGAGCCCACCGCGAGCCTCGCCCCCAACCTCGCCGAAGAGGTACTCGACAAGATATTCGAGATGGAGGAGCAGTTCGACATCACCGTGGTCTTCGTGGAGCAGAACGCCGCCATGGTGCTGGAGAGATGCGACACCGCGTACCTAATCGTGAACGGCAGGAGGGCGTACGCGGGAGACGCCAAGAAGCTGCTGAATCACCCCAGGTTCGGGCAGATATTCCTCGGCGTGGAGCAGTACGAGGAGCCTCCCGCGCCCCAGGTCTAACCTTTAAACCTGCTCTTCAACCATTCATACCTGGTCCGGATCAGGAATTGGAGCTCAAAGAGCTGGTGTCCCCGGCTTACAGGTGGCGTGTCAGGGTCTACTCCCTCTTCCCTTTCATCGGGTTCGATTATCTACTAACGTACCTCTTCATCGAGGGCTTCGGCAACGAGGGCAACAGGGCGGTGAGGGCGTTCATGGTTTACTTTGATAGCGTCCCCATGGGGCTCGCGGCCTTCACGCTGGCGTTCTACGGCCCCTTCTATGTCACCCTGTGCTACCTCTCGAACATGGACTGGGGCAGTGTTAGGGGGGCGGATTTCTTCGACTCACTGGCCAGACACATCCGCCCCATATACGACGTAGTCCTTGGGCTAGGAGTGGCGGCTAGGCACTTCGACGGCGGCATGAGCTGGGTGTACCCCTTGGAGAGCGGGCTCTGGATACCCGTGGGCTTCGTCCTCTACCTCACACTGGTGCACTTCGGCACCATGTGGTATGAGCTGGGGCAATGAGCATCAAACCCGGCGAGATGTCCTCAGGACGATGTATAGCCCCACCAAGGCCAGGACGGTAACCGTGTACACCAATAACTGTGTGGGTTTCTCGTTTCCAGATTCCTCCATAGTCTCCGCCTGTATCTGCACCGTCACGCTCTGGGTCTCGTTAAGCAAGGACCTCTCCGCCCTTCTATCCTCGTACCCTGGTTTGGTGACTGTGAGGTTATAGTTCCCTGCCTCCAACCCGGTGAACGAGGCCAGACCGTGTTCATCTGTCGTCGTGGACGCGGCTAGCTCTCCGCCGTATCGGGTCAATGTGACGGCCGCCCCGTTCACCGACTCCCCATCCGTGTCGATGACCGTCACGTCCAGCTCGCACATCATGGGCTTGAAACGTATCTCGTCCTCGTAGTCGCAGTCCTCTATCTTCGCCCTTCCCTCGTCGAGGTAAAAAACGAACCTGAACCTCGAGTCTGAGACGTGCACCTGGGAGTCGTCGTAGAGGAGAATCTCGATCATCTTGCAGTCGTCCACGCGTCCCGCCGACCCGTCGATGAGGAACAGGTAGCAGAGCTGGGAGCCGTTGACGTTCGCCGCGGTCTCGTTGAGGCAGTGGAGAGCCCAGAGGTACGAGCCCGTGATGTCTACCCGGGACCGGTTCTCGCATATCACGTGGGTCCTCCTGAGCTCCGAGTCCACCATGGTCAGGCTCGCGTTCCTCACCCGGAAGTAGAACATGTTGTTCAGAGCCACCATGCTGCTGTTGCGGAGCTCTATCGAGGCGCCCTCCTCCACCAGTACGCCGTGCTCGTAGTACCCCGAGTGGTTGAACACTATATCCGTGTCCACGAGGACCAGCGTGGCCCCTTTCTTCACCACTATGTCCCCCGGGGGTTCCAGGTGCTCCCCCCGTATCGTGTGTGTGCCTTCCTCCACGACGAGGTCGAGGCTAGACCCCGCGTAGACCGCCGCCATCGAGAACAAATACAAAGCGGCCAGTAATAGGGCGGCCTTGGCTTCCCATCCATGCATTGGCTTCATGCAACTATGTCTCCGGTTCGAAGGACGGCTGATGAAACTACTCTACCATCTGACGATTTAATGATTCTTTAAATATTCACGTCTTTCTGGAGTAGCCTAGATGGGCGGGTTCACACTGAAAACAAGCCGGTCAAAGGCTGCGGTCCTCATGATCATCGCACTCTGGCCAGCCTTAGCCGCGTACATGCCCCTCTCCAGCGGCTCCCCGCCACGGGACGCCACCGTCATCGACGAGGACACCACCCTAGCCCGCCTCACCCTGGACGGCGATTCTGTGGCCGTCGTAAACTGCCGCCTGGAACTCGAGGGAAGTGCCACGATCTCCAGGGGCGCCCGCCTCACCCTCAGGAACATCGAGTTACGGCTCTTGGAGCCTGATCAAGCGTCAGGTTACTGGTTCGACGTCAAAGGCAACTCGTCCCTGGAGATGGTAAACGTCTCCATCGACTCCGCCTTCCACAGAGGCTTCAGCGTAAAGGCCTCCGACTCGGCTACGGTAACGCTCCGGGGCGTCTACTCCATGGACTGGGGCGTCTTCACATGCCTGGGCGGCTCCACCTTGGCCGTCGTAGACTCCACCTGCTGGTCCACCTTCGACATGCACGACCACAGCGCCCTCACCACGTCGGACTCAAGGGTCTACGTCGTCAACGTAACCGACGGCGCCGATGCCCATCTCGACGGCGTCTACGCCGCAACCATGTCCATCTCCGGCGGCGGCCTCCACATCCACAACTCCACCATAAGCTCCGAGACAAACGGGCTACACATCGAACTCGAGGACGCCGGGCTCACCCTACGGGGGCTCCCTGCGTCGCCCACCGGCATAGACTACTGGCACCTCGACGACTGGTCCCTGAGGGAAGGTGCACTCAACGTAACCCTAGACGACGTCTACCTCAGGAACATGCGGCTCGACATCGGCGGGGGCGACGCGGAGATCATTGACGTACACGCCCCCATTGAGATCACATGCACCGGCGACTCCTTGAAGATCACCGACTCCACCATCGACGGCGTCAGCCTAGACCGCGGCTGCACCCTGACCGCCATGAGCGTCTCACTCACATGGCTGGAGACCTGGGCGACATCGTCGGCCGCGTTTAGGGGGACGATAATACAGAGATCGGAGTCCCATAATCGCAGCTTGGTCATATACACATCTTCCACGGTGGACTCGCTGCGCTGCGGCGACTCCTCGGTGGTCCTCATGTGCGGCTCGCCGCTCCCGGAGGACCTGCTGGTGGGCGGCGACTCCGTAGTGACCCGTTTCTCTCGGCCGGTCTCCGCCGCGCCACTGGGGTACGACGCGGAGGAGGGGACTCTAGATATAGAGCTTGGCGGGCTAGAGGCGGAGACGGAGTTAACGGTGGTGCTCGACAGCGGCAGGGTGAGGAGGGGCGAGCTGGCTGTGCTGCTGGACGGCGAGCCAGTGGACTACGGGGTGTTGGACGAGAAGGGCCTCAGCATCGTCTCGGCTCGGATGTATCCGGGTGTCAGCCGTGTCTCGGTGGTCCTGGGGGCTCCACCTCCGGAGCGGGTGCCTTTCTTGGAGACGCTTATGGGGCGGCGGCTGGTTACCTTATTATTGATATTGTTGTTAGTTGTCTTCGTGTTGTTGACCTGGAGATGAGTTTTGAAGGTGCGTAGATACCTGTGGATCTCTCTGGCGTTGCTGTGTGTCATAGCCTTGGCGGCGCCCGCCGCGTGGGGCTGCACCACGGTTCTCGCGGCGGGGAACGCCACCTCGGACGGCTCCATAATCGTGGCGAAGAACCGGGACCTCTCCGAGTACGAGGTGCAGTGGCTATACAGGGCTCCACGCATGGATCACGCCCCCGGGGAGACCGTGGAACTGCAGTATATCGAGATCCCTCAAATGGGGGAAACGTATGGCTGGGTAGGCTCGAAGTCATATGACAAGAAGTGGGGGTTGGGCATGGGCATCAACGAGTGGGGTGTGGTGGTGGCGGACAACGACGCCCCCACCAGGGAGCCCCTGATGGGGGAGTCGGGGCTCCACGACAACGACGTGTGCCGGCTGGTGCTGGAGCGCTCACGGACGTCCCACGCGGGGGTCCTGCTCGTAGGCTCGTTGATCGAGGAGTACGGCCACTCCTACGTCGGGCAGATATATTGGATCGTTGACTCGGGTGAGGCTTGGATCGTGGAGTGCGCGGGGCACCACTGGGCTGCGGTCAGGGTTACGGACGGCGTCGAGGTGAGGGCGAACCAGTTCCAGATAACCACGAGCTGGGACGAAGGTAGCAGTGACCTGGTTGAGTACGCCATAGGCAGGGGATGGTGCGAGTCGGCGGCCAAGTTCAGCTTCGCCGAGTGCTACTCCAGGGAGGGGTACCCGTACAGGAGCTCCCAGACCCGGGTGGAGCGTGGGCTGGACCTGCTCGCCGAGGAGACGGGTGAGCTGACCCGGGAGGACCTGATGGCGGTGCTCAGGGATCACTACGAGGGCACCCCCATGTACCAGTCCCCCCACGGAAACGACCTTTACAGGACCATCTGCAGCGGGAGGACGGTGTCGGCGATGGTGGTGCAGCTGGAGCCTGGTCTCCCGTCTGGGATGCAGGTGATGTGGTATTGTATGGGCAGCCCCTGCGTGGGCGTTTTCATGCCGGTGTACGCTAACGCCTCTGAGATACCGGGGCCCTACATCACAGGAATGGGGCCCGAGGACCTTTCGGGTTACGACGAAGGGTCGGCGTGGTGGGTATGCAAGATGCTGCAGGTGTCCGTTGATGAGGACTATGGTGGGCGGCAGCCGCCTGTCAAGGAGATGTGGGACGAGGTTTACGCCGCTGCTTCCTCCGAGGTGGAGGAGGTTGAGGGCGTGCTTCTGGCGCTTTATGGGGACGGTGAGGCTGCGGAGGCCCGGCGGCTCATGGACGGGGTGGTGGAGGCTCGGCTCATGGGGTGCTACGAGTCGGCGTTGGAGAGGGTGAACGGGTTCATGGGCGAGGGGCCCGTGGAGCCGGTGGAAGAGGCTGAGAACAAGACGCTGATATACTTGGGCATCGCGGGGGTGCTGATCGTTGTCGGTGGTGTGCTGCTCGATTATATCCTGAAGGTTGGGAAGAGTTGACCTAGCTTGAGTCCGTGTTAAATATCATAGATATGGATCTGAAATCTATATCCAAAAAATAGATTTATTATGATTTTATACGTTTTTTATCCCATTTTTTACCTCAAAAACCTTGTATAGATTAACGTTATGTTATTTTTTACTCGTAATACGTGAAAATTTACGTGGATCGTTCCAGATCGTTCCAAAGTGTTCTTATTATAATGGTAACATACCCAAATATACAAGTGCGACAGCAATGAGGACTAAGCTAATCGCCACAATAATGCTTCTGCTACTAGCGGCTACCCCGTATGCCCCCATGGGGTACGCCTCCGCTGGAGCAGACTATGGCGATTTAGACGGCGACATCGATTATTCAATCGAAGTCTACAAGGAGATCAAGGCGGCGGCCGAGGCGAGAAGGGACGAACTCCTTTACCTGCTAGAACTGCGGCTCCCGCCGGATATTCTGGAGAAGCTTGAGGAAGCACTCTACACCATGGACGAGGCCGAGGAGACGGTTGACACCCGGGAGGCCACCGAACTGTACATCTACGCCTTGAAACTGTTCAGGAACACTTGGCAGGAATATCTTATCCACAACCCGGAGGCGACCGTGGAAAGCCTTGAAGACATAGATGAAGACGATAAACCCTCACCCGAAGAATCTGAGCCACCGAAAGGACTTGAGGAGGAAATCAAGGAAACTAAGGAGAAGCGCCTGATAAAGATCCAGGAAGAGATCATTGGGAAGATCACCTTATTGGGTGAACAAGTCGAAGAGCTGAAAGGCTACCTGTCCGAGGGAGACTCGAAGATAGTAGAGAAGGCTTTAGAGAAGGAATTGAAGAAACTTGAGATAATCATGGACAAGGTCAGTAACGGCGAATACGACGGCGCCATCGACGATCTCATGGTGACAGAGTTCGAGATAGAAGACGACGTCGACGAGATGGATGACAAGGATGCGGCTAAGACTCTGAAGATAGTCGAGAGCCTCCTGTTCCAGATCCAGAAGACGGAGGAGAAGAGGAAGAGAAAGGCTGAAGATGGTGAGGACACCTCCGAAGAGGATGACACAATCGATGATGTGAACGAGGAACTCGATGAAGTCAAGAAGGAGTTCAAGGAAAAAGCCGATAAATCAAGGAAGCCAGACACAAACAACAAGAAGAAAAATAAAGACAAGAGAAACAACGGCAACAACGGCAACAACGGCAACAACGGCAACAACGGCAACAACGGCAACAATGGCAACAATGGCAACAACGGAAACAACGGGTAAGATCGGTAATTTTCTATTAATCTACTAAAATATGATACCCATGGATTCTCTGAAGAATAGCAACACATAGAGAATCATGCGAGCGAAACGACATAATGAAGTAGGAAGAAAATCGCCCTCGTGTACACCAGACCAAAAAACGTATCATGCGACACAGATGATCTTGAGTAACTGGAAAGTGAAACAATGCCCACCGTAAAAGCAGATCAGCTCAGGGCCTTCGGGTCCCAGATATTCATAGCCCTCGGCGTGCCGTCCGAGGACGCGGAGCTCGTGTCAAAGCTACTAGTCGAGGCGAACCTAACGGGCTTCGACAGCCACGGGGTGATCAGGATACCTATCTACGCGAGAGGCATCAGGGTGGGTGCCGTGAAGCCTGGGGCGGAGATCAGGATAATCAGGGAGACTAGGTCCACGGCTGCGATAGACGGGGGCTGGAACCTAGGCCAGGTGGTGGCCCGGTACGCCATGAACGTCTGCATCGAGAAGGCAAAGAAGAGCGTGGTGGGGCTGGTGACCGCTAAGAACAGCCAGCACGCCGGCCGCCTGAACACCTACGCGGAGATGGCCCTGGCCCAGGACATGATTGGCATCGCCAGCGTCAACTCGTCGAGCTTCGTGGCGCCATACGGCGGCAAATCCAAGCAACTGGGGACCAACCCCCTATGCTTCGCGGTGCCCTCCGGGGAGATGCCGCCCATGGTGCTGGACATGGCCACATCGGTGTGGGCGAGGGGCAAGATCATGGTTCACTTGGCTAGGGGGGAGCCGCTGCCGGAGGGCATCTTCATGGATCCCGACGGGAACCCCACCACGGACCCGGGCTGGTACACCAAGGGGGGCGCCCTCCGCACCCTGGGGGGCGACATAGCCGGCTACAAGGGGCTCGGACTCTCACTGCTTGTGGAGATGCTCACCGGGGCCCTGACGGAAGGTGGAGTCTCCAACAGCGAGGAATACCGGTCAAGGCCCTTCTACGGCGGGAACGGGATATTCATGATGGCCATCGACGTAGGGCAGGTCACGGATCTCGACGCGTTCAAGAGACGCGTGGACGGCCTCCTCAGCTCTGTTAAGGACTCGCCGCCGGCGCCGGGGTACAGCAGGGTGCTGATACCGGGGGAGCCGGAGAGGCTGAAGAGAGAGAAGCGCCTGAGGGAGGGGATATTCGTCGAGGACAAGACTTGGGGCGATCTTTTAGCGTTGGCGGAGGAGCTGGGTGTCGAACCCCCAACATGAAGTCGCACGAAGAGAATCCGTTTAGCTTTCTTATCTGTTGCAACATACTTGTAATCTCGGTTTTTTTAGCTCAGAAACCGTTCGATGAATGTGTTTCTTCTTTTTCTGTTTGATAAAGGTGTATTAGGGTTTTACGCGCGTTATGCGGTTCCCAGCAGGTCCATGAGGAACAGCGCGTATACCTTGGTGTTGTCGATGAGGCCGTCCACGGTCACGTACTCGTTGTAGGTGTGCACGTTTCCCCCGCGGCCGCAGCCGTAGCTGACGAACGCCCTGTCGCGGTACTTCATGTTGTACCACGCGTTGTCGCTTGAGCCGCCGCCCACTGCGTCGTTTACCTCTGGGGTGAAGCCCAGCACCTTGGAGACGGAGCCCTGGAGGGCGCCCACCAGCGTCGGGTCGATCTTCGAGACGCTGGGGTTGAACCACCTCTCGGGCACGAACTCCACGTCGGCGTCGAACTCGGGGTCCTCCCGTTTCAGGTCATCGACTATTGCCTGTATCTCAGCCTCTGTGCTCTCGAAGGACTCCACCTGGGGGATGAACCGTCTGTCCACCTGCACGATGCAGGAGTCGGGGACGTTGTTCCCCGTCAGGAAGGCGTGGACCAAGTTTATGGACAGCCTACCTTTTCCCTCTATCTCGAAGCCCCCGGACTTGAACCTGTCCCTCCTGTTGTTCACGTCCTCCCTTAGCTCCTGGAGGCGGTTTATGAGCTTCACGGCCTTCACGGCGGCGTTTACACCCTGGTCGTTTCTCCCGGTGTGCGCGGTGTGGCCCCTAACGGTCACCCTGTAGTAGGCTCGCCCGTTGGCGGCTATCCCCATCTTTCTGCCGTCGCCGCCACCGCCGGAGTATAGGAGGTAGTCTGTGTCGCAGTGGCCCTGGTCCACGACGTACTTCATGCCCTGGTGGCCGCCCATCTCCTCGTCGCAGACGAACGCGAACACTATGTCACCTTTTAGCCGTACGCCGGCCTCCTCGATGGCCTTCACGGCGTATAGCAGGGGCGGGATAGGGAACTTGTGGTCGCTGACGCCGCGGCCATAGATTTTGCCGTCCTCTATGGCGCCGCTGAAGGGGCCGTGGACCCATTTCTTTATGTCTCCCACGGGCACGGTGTCGTAGTGGGCGTATACGGTTATGGATGGCTCGCCCACGGTTCCCTTGTACCGGGCCATGACGTTGGGCCTGTCGATGGACCTCTGTTCTACGCGGACGTCGTCTAGACCGAACTTGCTGACCTCGTCGAGGAGATATCTCCCGATCTCGGCTTCGTCACCGGTGACGCTGGGTATCTGAACCAGCTTCTGCATGAGGGACACGATATCGTCCCTGTAGGAGTCTACTTGTTCCAGAACCTTTGCCTCGTCCTTGTTCATCATTTCACCTTCACTGACTACCCATCGATCATTAATTTTTTTCGCGTACGTCCAGTGATTTTATCTGAGTTATGGCGCAGCTTTTTAAAACAAGATTTACGAGCCGCGCTCGACGACGCTACGAGTTTTCATTTTACAAGCTCTTCTTCATAGGTCTCATTGATGCCCTAAGAGTTCTGGGTAAGAAACTGGATGTCTACCTTTTTTTCTTTAGCCTCACCATGGGTATCTTGGCGTGGCACTTTTTACAGAAGACGTGACCGATCTCGTTTACCATAAAGTCGGTGGTGTTGCCACAGCTTCGGCACCTGATCTTTCCCTCTTCGACGAGCTTCTCAAGCCTCTTGTTATATTCGTCAATACTCAGCTCTCTGCTCAACGAGGAGCCCTCGCCGCATCACGTAACAAGAAGATGGTCATTAATCTGTACAACAGTACTGTTTATTTCCTTTCAAATAAATAGTATTATCAGCGAAGAGATCCACTTGCCAAAACGTGTTTTATTGCCATTGGCAGTAATTCTATTTTGCTTAGCCGTTGCAAGAGTAACCGGTGCATCGCCCCAGCCCGTGCTCGTCGTCACGCTCGACACCCAGATCACGGCCGCGACTACCTACATGTTCCAGGACGTCATGAGCACAGCCGAGGACGTCGACGCCCGCCTCATAATAATGGAGACCGACACGCCCGGGGGCGAGCTAGGGGCCGTCAAAGACATCATGAACATGTTCGAGTCGTCTCCCATACCCGTCTGCTTCTACGTTTACCCTGTGGGGGCGGCCGCCTGGAGCGGCGGCACATACATACTCGTCTCAGCCCACGTGGCCGCCATGGCCTCAGGGACCAGCATAGGAAGCTGCCAGCCCGTGACCGCCACCGGGCAGCCCCTCAACGACACAAAGGAGATCAACGCACTGACCGCCCTCATGGTCAACCACGCCAGCCTACACCTCAGGAACGCCACGGCTTCCAGGGAGTTCATATCCGAGAACCTGAACCTCGGGCCCCAAGAAGCCCTCAGGTACCACGTCATAGACCTGATAGCTGACGACGTCCCCACACTGCTAGGGAAGCTGCAGAGCAAGTCACTGATCCAGGTCATCAGCAGCGGCGGCGCAATGAACTGGCGGCTCGTACCCACGGACACCGTGGCTCAGTACAACGCCAGGGAGACCATAGACTTCTCTGGGGTCGCGTCGGCTCCGCTGGTGACCTACGAGAAGGGGATCCAGTCCATGGTCCTCGAGGTGATATTCAACCCCATTACCTCCAGCCTTCTCTTCACGCTGGGCTTCTACCTAGTAATAATAGGCATCCAGACGCCCGGCATGGGGGCGGAGATAGTCGGCGCGCTGTTCATCATAATAGGCCTCATGTCGGCGCAGGTGTTAGGGTTGGAGCCCACAGTGATCATCCTGTTCATCCTGGGCTTCGGGCTCGTGGTCGCCGAGATAAAGACACAGATAGGGTTGCTCGGGGTGGCGGGTATGGGCTTCATCCTCTTGGGGGTGCTGCTCATGTTCCCGTCGCCTCATTGGCTGGTCTCGCCCCGCGACGCGATGAGTATCCGTAATACGCTAGTCAGCTTCGCCCTCCTCATGACGGCGATCTTCGGGTTCTTAGCATACAAGGTGGGGAAGGCGTGGCGCCTTGGACGCCAGGCGGGCCCGGACACTCTGATCGGAGCAAGCGGGGTGTCCAGCGCCGACATGGCCCCCTTGGGCGAGGTGCGCGTCGAAGGAGAGTTCTGGAAGGCGAGAGCCATCGGCCCCCCCATCGATGAGGGCGAGGAGGTGGTCGTAGTGGGTAGGGAAGGATTGCTGCTTCTGGTCAAGAAGCGGGACGGCGAGAAGGGCTCTTCCGTTGGAGGTAGATAGAATATGGTATTGATAGAAAACATGTTAGCGACTGTGCTTACGGCCATCATCGTGGTCATAGCTATCAGCGGCATCAAGGTCGTCAAGGAGTGGGAGAAGGTTCCCATCCTCAGGCTCGGCAGGTACATCGGGTTGAAGGGGCCTGGCATCGTCTACTTGATACCCTTCGTGGACAGGACGCCCGGCAGGGTCTCATTGAGGCTTCAGACGGTGAGCTTCAAGACGGAGCAGACACTCACCAGCGACAACGTGCCTGTGAACGTGGACGCTGTCATGTACGCCAAGCCGATCGACGTGGAGAAGACTGTGCTGAACGTGGAGAGCTACAACGAGGCAACCCAGTGGGCCGCCCAGACCACCCTCAGGGAAGTGATAGGCAAGGTGGAGCTCAACGAGCTTCTCTCCGAGAGGGACCAGGTGGGCCAGAACCTGCGGGAGATCATCGACGAGAAGACCGAGGCTTGGGGCATCAAGGTGACCAGCGTAGAGGTTAAGGACGTGATCATCCCAAGCGTGCTCCAGGACGCCATGAGCAGACAGGCCCAGGCGGAGAGGGAGCGGATGGCGCGCGTGACGTTGGCGACGGCCGAGCTGCAGGCGGCGAGCAAGATGATCGAGGCGGCCGACATGTACAAGGAAAACCCCTACGCCCTCTCCCTCAGGTGGATGAACATCCTGTACGAGATAGGGCAGCAGCAGGGCGCCAGCACCATGATGCTGATACCGAGCAACATGGCGACGGCCGGCTTCGCGCCGATGGGGCTGGTACCGGTGCCGGGTGAGACGAAATCTGGTTAGACTCTATTATCCTCTTTTTTTAGCGCACATCGTTGGGCGTGGAATTTGAGGCCGTCTTTCTTTCCAGCGCTGTAGACGCTGTCCTGAGTACCTTGATTTTTGGGGTAATCGTAACGTAGAACGTTTGAAGAGGAGGATTCGGTCGAGTAGGTTTAAGAGAGTAAATGGCGGCTTTACCGACAGGGAAACATGGACATGCCCGGTGTACTGGTAGGAGGAACGTGGGTCGAGTGTAGGCTGGTGTTGTTCGACCTGGATGGGACGCTGGTGGACAAGGAGTTCAGGAACAGGTCTCTGGCGGAGGCGAGGCACGAGGAGGTGTCGAGGGTTGCGGGGGCCGCGGCCGCCAGGAGGTGGGCTGAGCTGTCCGGCGTGGACGAGGAGTTCAACGTGGATACGAGGGGGCCGCTGTCCAAGGCGCCTAGGAGGGAGGACTTGACGGTCGCCGCGGCAGCCATATGGCTGGAGGGGCTGGACTGGTTCAAGGCGAAGGAACTCGCCGCCCAGGCCTACGAGGCCGCCGACAGGATGCAGAGCAGACGGTACAGGCCCCTGTTAATCTCGGGGGCCGAGGATACGCTGAGGAGTCTGAGGGGGGCGGGCCTGATGCTGGGGATAGCGACGAACGGCAGCGGGAGGACTGCCCGCGAGATCATGGGAGCGGTGGGCGTCGAGGAGTTGTTCGACCTCTACATCGGGGCGGACGAAGTCGCCGAGGGGAAGCCTGCGCCGGATATGATAGTCGCCGCCTGCGAGCGGCTCGGGGTTAGCCCCGGGGACGCGGTGTACGTGGGTGATGAAGCCGTGGACGCGCTGGCGGGTGAGGCGGCGGGGGTGAAGGGGACCGTGCTGGTTAACCCTGAGAGGGGTGCGGCGCAGTACTCAAGCCTCGTCCTAGACACGGTGGCCGACATAAAGGCTAGACATAGGATATGACGGTGCTAATCAACGGGAAAACAATCTACGAGACATAGACAAACCTCTTAGACTTTTTAAAACCGAAAATTTATCGTGTTGACTAGCGTTAAGAGAGTCAAAGTTCAGTTCGAACTCTAATCACTGAGATTATGAATACTATAAACCCAGATAGGACGACTAGTGGTCCAGCTGGGAAGCCAGTTACTTGGGAAACGATGACGCCAATCGTTGAGCAAACCGCGCCTACTATTGAGCTGCCGATACAATAATACCTCATATTCTGGGCACTGTTTTTAACGGCTGCCGCTGGAACTATTACTAGGGCTCCAACGAGCAACGAGCCAACTATCTTTATTCCAACAGCTACTACCATAGACACGATTAGGATATAAACTAGGTTGACTCTGGCAACGTTGACCCCATACGAGGCAGCAAGGTCCTCAGATATTATCCCCAAAATCATTTTATCATAGATACTTTTCGCGATTAATATTGTCATTACTGATATGACTAGAGCCATAACGGCGTCAAGCTGATCTACTTTGCTAATGTCCCCAAATAAGGCTTCCAGGATATCGGGTTCTGGGACGAGGAGTATCCCTATTGCCAACGATAAAGTAAAAAGTGTACCAACTAAGGCCTCGAACGATAGCTTCGTGTTCCTTTCAAGCCACCAAGTTAAAATCGCAGACACGAATAGGAAGAAAAAGGCTCCGAGAAATGGCTCGAAGTTAAAAAGGAGCCCCAACGCGAGACCCGGGAGCGCTACATGTGATAGAGCGTCGCCAACTAAAGCCATCTTCTTTAAGACCATTAAAGATCCTACGTATCCAGCGGAGGACCCAACGAAAACCGCTATAATAATGCTGTATATGTTGATCTCTACCATGTCTAACCACGAGCCTTTTCATAGTTTTTCCATAAGATTGCTGAGTCTCCGAAAATCATCTTTATAATATCAGGTTTATCCAGCCCACTCTTGTCACCATAGTAAAGCTGTTTCTTATTTATAGCTAAAACTTTGTCAGCGTACTGCTCTATAATATGCAGATCATGAGATATTAGTAGAATTGTGATGCCTCGGGTTATCTGAAGCCTGTGAAGCATGTCATATACTATTTCCTCACTACCAATATCGACCCCCGAGGTCGGTTCGTCAAATAACAGTACGTCTGGTTCATCGATGACAGCCCAAGCTATGAACACTCTCTGTAGCTCTCCCCCAGATAATACTCTAAGCTGTTTGTTCACTATTTCCTTACTTTTTAACTCAACAGATTGAAGGGTTTCATCAATGTTGTCAGCTTTCTTTATTTTAAGAAAGTCGCTCACAGATAATGGAATGTCCTCTATGTTGATTCGCTGTGGGACGTAACCTATCTCATCCTTCTTTTCCCATTGCACTGAACCTGTGTAGGGCACGAGACCTAGTAAAGCCTTGAATAGCGTGGATTTCCCTGAGCCGTTAGGTCCGATGATGGCTATCATCTCACCGCTATTTACGGTGAAGTTTATTTCCTCTAGAATGTCATTCCCGTTAATCTCCACGCTTAGATCTTCGACTTCTAAGATCTTCTCAGCCTCTAAACTCATACAAATCACCGGTGCATGGCTTGATTAAGTGGAGGAACAGGTTTCCAATCTCATTTCTCACAGTTATCTATCTTCTATACACTTAATAAAAACCTGAATCAGTGATTATCCCGCCTCAAAAAATTATCTGGCTTAAGTACGTTGTGTGTGCTCGACTAAAGTGGCAACGATGTGTGTGAACAGAATGAACAAGTTAGGTATCGATTGTATACTCATCTTCAGCAGAGGAATACTCTCTGTATGCTAAGATATAGGCAACGAGCACCGTCGCCAGGCCGCCAATGAGCCATATTTCGCCTAGCTCAGCGAAGAGGTTATTCGCCGCATGAAGTACCACAGCTATGACGTAGAACTGGAGGAACCTGTTCTTCGATATGCCTGATGCTGTAATCGAGGCGCTTGCGGCGTGGAAGAGAAGCCCAGGAATCCTAATCACAGCTGGTACACCTCCTAAGAACACGTATACAATGAATTCTGATACACCGAAGCCTAGCCCGATAACGAAGCCTAGCTTGATGAGGGATCTAGCGGTCTCAGGATGCCTGCTAAAAAGGGGATAAACCTTGAAGTACTCCTCGATAATTGGTGCTAGGATCACGATAAGTACGAACCCGGCCAATAAGGTCGAGAAGAAGTCATTCACCAGTCGGCGTGCAATGTTCTCGAAGAAGAATGTTAAAGCTACGCTTGTTATGAGCCCCTGTGCGAAGTAGTAGATATACTCCCCGGTGCTAGGTCTGTGAACTTTCATTTTATTCAACCGTCTTTACTTTTTGGTTCGGGGTTCCACTACCATGTGAGGGGCGTCGTTCTGTCTTGTTGATGATGCTCGTTAACTTTTCGATATCTGCGGTTACCCACCATTTGAAGAAGGTATGAGTGTACAGTTGTTTCATGAATAGAAAGAAAATTTGATCCTTTTTATACCTTAAAGGATTCAGCCGTTAAAGTGGTGAATTACTTGACCTTTACTCTATGCTTTTCCTCAGCAGGTGCTGGCTTCTTCTTAGGGACACTCAGCACGAGAACACCGTCATTAACCTCGGCGGTAGCTTTATGGGGGAGCACCTCCTCGGGGAAGCTTATTCTTCGGTGGATACTGGAGCTACGTCTCTCACGCATCATATAGTCCTTGTCTTTAGTTTGTTCCTCCTCAACTGATTCACCGTCGACCTCCGCGCCGCTGCTGGTGACATCGATCTGCAGCTTATCCTTGCTTATGCCTGGGATATCCATGTGCACCTCGTAGCTATCGCCTTCATCGATCATATCGGTGAGAGGGCTCCTTGTCCAGAATGGTAGGCTCGGCCACCCTGCCTCTCTTAGGTCTCTTGGATATAACATAAAGGATCTTCTTAGATCATTGAACATATCATCGAAAGCCTTGAACAATTCCTTCTGATTCCAGGTTACTATGTCTTTTTTCTCGTCTGGTTTCTTCTTTTCATCGCTCATTTTTATTACCGTGTGCAATTGTGGTTGAGGAGACACTCTTATTAAACCTTAAAACCGTCCAGGCGTTCGAATCTTTGTTGGCGTAAATTCAAGTCTTCACCGTAATAGCCTCTCAGCGGCTAAACCACGTTTTGATGAGTGGAAACGATTGGGCTTCAAAACATTTACTGTATGCCATTGATGGAAACGAGGAGCATAATCATGACGAATACCCTCCTCTTAGGAATTACCTGACTCAGGTTCGGGACCTGGCTAATGCGGGAGGGGTATATCTGGGTATTAAGTTGCTGTAGACGGATCATTCATCGACGTGTATAGCTTTGTGTGTGATTGGTAGTCCCTCTTCTTTATCTCTAACTCTTACACATG
>CAZGZR010000035.1:0-25401 GCA_964529745.1 uncultured Candidatus Bathyarchaeia archaeon | reverse complement strand
GCCATGGCCCAGCCGACGACTCTGTCGCCGAGCCTCTCGGTCATCTCCTTGACCTCGTCCTCGCCGCCGGTCTGGCAGCTGGTGGAGCACGTCCCGCAGCCCACTATGAACAGCTTCCCGTAGGGCGCTATCATCTCCTGGATCTCATCCATCGACTTCTGCTCAGTTATTATCATGCCATGTCCCTCCTAGAAGGCCTCCAGCAGAGGCTCGAATATCCTCTCGTAGAGCACCGCCATGACGTGTATCCCCGCCGCGTCCGTGGTCTTACGGATCTCCTTGATGAAGGGCCCGAAGAACTCCAGGTTCACATCGTCGATTATCTGCTTCCGCTTCTCCTTGTCGGGCTCCTCCTTCGTCTTCTTCATGTTCGCCAGCAGCTCCGGCGGCACCGAGACGCCCGGGATGAACCTGTCGAAGAAGTCGGCTATCCCGTAGCTCTTCAGCGGGAACACGCCGACGAGCACGGGGCACTTGTACTTGTCCACCTCCTTGAGGAACTCCTTGGTCTTGTCGATGTCGAACATGGTCTGGGTCTGGATGAAGTCGGCGCCCAGCTTGGTCTTGCGCCCTATCTTCAGCACCTCGGGCATCAGAGGGTCCGCGTTGGGGTTACCAGCTATCCCCACGTTTATCCCCACTTCGCCGTGGATCTCGTTCCCGGCGACATCCACGCCCTCGTCTATCATCCTGTGCAGCAGGTACACGAACTGGGCTGAGTCCACGTCGTACACCGAGGCAGCGCCCTTGTTGTCGCCGAGGACCGTGTGGTCCCCGGAGATCGCCAGGATGTTCCTGATCCCCAGATACGCTGCCGCCAGAACGTCTGACGTCAACGCGAGCCTGTTCCTGTCCCTCACGGTCATCTGGTAGACGGTCTCAAGCCCCACCTCCTCCTGGACCTTCCACGAAGGGACCAAGGAGTTCATGTAGGCGTAGGCCAGGGGGTTGTCCGTCACGTTGGCAGCGACCACGTAGGGCTTCATAGCCCTGGCGCTGACGAGCACCTCCTCTATGTCCGTCACCTTCTCGGGCTCCAGCTCGCCGGTGAGGACGAACTTGCCTGCCCTGATGTCCTTGACGAGTTGGCTGTAAGCCGGTCGTTTATCGGCCATTTTAACCATCCACTAACCTACTACGTACTCATTTTAAGAGCTTTGTATCGACTAATGTTAAAAATACCAAAAATTGAATAATTTCATTAAATATATTATAAATATCGTCATAACGATTATATTTTCCAATGGAACCCATTGGTGAAGGGATTTGTCAAAGAAGGATCTAAGACTGAAGATAGACGAGCTATCCTCGAGCATCGGGGTGTTCAAAGGCCTTGATATCCAGGTCGGAAGGATCGTGGACGACGAGTGGGATGAGCCCATGGGGCCGACCCCGTTCCCATCGGTCGGAACTTTCAGGGAATGGGACCGGAAGCTTCTGGAGCGCTACAAGCCGTTCTACATGCCGTTCTGCGACCTCTGCTGCCTCTGCACCTTCGGCAAATGCGACCTAACGGGCGACAAGAAGGGCGCCTGCGGCCTAACGATGGCGGCCCAACAGTCACGCATAGTGCTGCTGGCGTGCTGCATCGGGGCATCGACTCACTGCGCCCACGCCAGGCACATGTTAGACCACCTCATCGAGGAGTACGGCAGGGACTACAGGCTCGACGTCGCGATTAACACTAACGTGGAGGCCCCGAACACGAGGCTCGTCTGCGGCATAAGGCCGAAGACGCTCAGGGACCTCGAGGACGCCCTCGACTACGTCGAGACGCAGCTCGTGCAGCTCACGGCGGCGGCGCATACCGGGCAGGAGGGCGACAACATCGACTTCGAATCCAAGGCTTTCCACGCCGGGATGCTGGACCACGTCGCCATGGAGGTCGCGGACGTGTGCCAGATATCCACCCTCGGCTTCCCGAAAGGCGAGGCGGACACCCCCATGACAGAGATAGGCTTCGGCGCCATAGACACCTCTAAGGCCGTGGTGATGTGTATCGGCCACAACGTTCTACCGAGTGTAGACATCATCGACTACCTCATGGAGAACAAGCTCTTCGGCGAGGTCGAGGTGGGGGGCCTCTGCTGCACAGCCCACGACAACAGCCGTTACGATAAACGCGCGAAGATAATGGGCCCCATCTCGTGGCAGCTGAGGTACATCCGAAGTGGGATACCCGACGTGGTGGTCGTAGACGAGCAGTGCCTCCGCACAGACATAGTAGACGAGGCGCAGAAGATCGGGGCCCCGGTGATAGCGACCAGCGAGAAGAGCATGCTTGGTCTCCCCAACCGCACCCACGACCCGGCGGACCAGATCGTCTCAGACCTGGTCGAGGGACGGACCCCCGGTGTGCTAATCATCGAGCCAACCAAGGTGGGTGAGGTGGTTGTGAAGACGGCCCTGAAGATGAAGCCCAAGAGGCAGGAGTTCAAGGCACTTTCCAAGGAGAAGCTCGTCGAGCTCGCGGGGAGCTGCCGCAGCTGCATGGAGTGCGTCAGGGCTTGCCCAAACAACCTCCCCATAATGGACGCCGTGAGGGCGGCGGCTGAGGGCGCCATAGAGGCCCTCGCTGACATCCAGCCCATGTGCGTAGGCTGCGGAAGATGCGAGAGCGCCTGCCCCGAAGACCTGCCCATAGTGAGCTTCCTCACCAAGGCCGCGGCCGAGGCTGGCTTGACCGACAAATACGCGATCCGTGTTGGCCGGGGCGCCGTCACCGACGTGGAGATCAGAGAGGTAGGTAGAGCAATAGTATTCGGCGAGATACCGGGTGTCGTAGCCCTGGTCGGGTGCGCCAACTACCCCAAGGGCGGGGACGAGGTGGCGCAGATAGCGGAGGAGTTCCTGAAGCGCAGGTTCATCGTCCTGACGACCGGGTGCTCCGCGATGGACATCGCGATGACGAAGGACGAGGATGGGCAGAACCTCTACGAGAAGTACCCGGGCAACTTCGATGCAGGCGGCCTGGTGAACATAGGCAGCTGCGTGTCGAACGCCCACATAACGGGGGCAACCATAAAGATCGCCAACATCTTCGCTAAACGCCCACTGAGGGCTAACTACGAGGAGATAGCCGACTACGTCTACAACAGGGTGGGCGCCGTGGGCATCGCCTGGGGCGCAATGTCCCAGAAGGCGGCGAGCATCGCATCTGGGTGCTGGAGACTCGGCATACCGGTCATCGTTGGGCCCCACGGCTCCAAGTACCGTCGAAACTTGCTCGGCAGGGCCGACAAGGAGGAGGACTGGATGACGCTTGACGCGAGGACGGGCGAGGAGAAGTACGTGGGCCCCGCGCCGGAGCACCTCTTCTACTCAGCCGAGACCTTGGAGGAGGCCATGGTCATGACGGCCAAGCTCAGCATGAGGCCTAACGACACCTCCAAGGGCCGCGCCGTGAAGCTCAGCCACTACATAGACCTCCACAAGACCTACTACGGCACCATGCCCGACGACCTCCACCTATACGTCCGCGTGGAGGCCGACGTCCCCTTCACCATGAAGGAGGAGGTCCTCGGCATCATCAAGGAGCAGGGCTGGGAGGAGGGTAAGATAGGCATGCTTGACCCGACCCTGCTCAGGAGGATGGTGAGGTAATATGTCTGCCAAGATGCGCACGGGGCAGACCGCCGAGATCCCGGGGCCCACTAAGGCCAACGTGATACCCCAGCCCAAGGTGGCCGTCTCGTTGATTAAGAGGGCCGAGAGGCCGCTGCTGGTGGTGGGCAGCAAGGCGCCGAGCATAGAGACAAACGACGGCGACCTCGTCGACTCTGCCATCAGGCTTCAAAAGGCCGGTATCGCCGTGGTAGCCACGGGCCACCTCGCGAAGATCTTCAGAGACAGGGGGACAGAGGTTTACAGCATGCAGTTCATGAACCTGGGCGACAGGCTGAGAGACCCAGGCTGGGCCGGGTTCGACGGTGAGGGGCCATACGACTTGGTACTTTTCGTGGGGACCCTGTACTACATGGAGTGGCTGGTCCAGTCGGGGCTAAAGAGCTTCGCCCAGGATCTCACGACCGTTTCGCTTGGTAACGCTTACCAGCCCAACGCCAGCTGGTCCATGGGCTCGTCGCCCATGAAGAACTGGCTGACGGCGCTGGATGACATAATCAAAGGATTGGAGGAGGAACAATAGATGAGTCTATTCGAGGACATCCCCGTCGATGTAGGTATCATCTACGAGGGTGAAAGGATACGCGGCCGCGACATGCAGGTCGAGCTGGGAGGCCCCAGGGAGGACTACAAGTTCGAGCTGGTCACGGCCAAGCCGATGGACGAGATCGAGGACGGCAAGATGACCGTCGTCGGCCCCGACCTGCCCGACCTCCCGGAGGGCACCAACACTCCCTTCGGCATGGTCATCGATGTCGCGGGAGAGGAGATAGAGAAGGACCTGGAGGGCGTCATCGAGCGCCGGCTCCACGAGTACGTGAACTTCATAGAGGGCTTCATGCACCTGAACCAGCGGTACGACATTCAGATGAGGCTCAGCAAGAAGAGCTACCAGAAGGGCTTCAACAGCTTCAAGATGTTCGGCGACGTGCTGATGCGGCTCTACAAGAGCGAGATGCCGTTCATCGAGAAGGTGCAGATAACTTTCTACACGGACCCCGAGAAGGTCAAGGAGCTCTACGAGGGGGCAATGGAGATATACGATGCGAGGGACGCCCGCGCCAGGGGCATGAGCGACGACGAGGTAGACGTGTTCTACGGGTGCAGCCTGTGCCAGAGCTTCGCGCCCACACACCTCTGCGTCATCGCGCCCCAGCGGTACGCCAACTGCGGCGCCATAAGCTGGTTCGACGGAAGGGCCACCGCCAAGGTGGACCCCAAGGGCCCGGTCTTCGAGATACCCAAGGGGGCCCTCATCGACGACGTCACTGGAGAGTACGAGGGGGTAAATCAGGTCATCAAGGAGAAGAGCCTCGGCGAGATCGAGCGCGTCCAGCTCTACACGGCGTTCGGTTACCCGCACACAAGCTGCGGCTGCTTCGAGGGATGCCTCTTCTACATCCCCGAGGTGGACGGCTTCGGCATAGTGCACAGGAACTACAAGGGCGAGACCGTGAATGGCCTCAACTTTGTCACCATCAGCGACCTCACGGCCGGCGGCAGGCAGGTGGACGGGTTCCACGGGCTAGGCATAGAGTACATGAGGAGCCCCAAGTTCATACAGGCCGACGGGGGATGGGACCGCGTGGTCTGGCTGCCCGAGGAGATCAGGGACAGGATCAAGGAGTACATGCCCGAGGATATGATACCCAAGATAGCCACTGAGAAGGACGTCGAGACCCTGGACCAGCTCAAGGCGTGGCTCAGGGAGAAGGGCCACCCCATAGTGGACACCTGGAAGGAGGAGGAGCCTGCTGCCGCGGCCGCGCCGGCGGCGGCGCCTCAGCAGCAGATGACGTACCAGCAGCAGATGCCGGCCACGTTCACCATGCCTACCATGGAGCTGCCGGCAGGCGCCGTCCCCGGGCTGCCCAGCGGCATGAAGGTCCGGATAATCCTAAAGAACGCGAAGATCAAGGCAGAGAAGGCAATAATCAAAGTCGACAAGGAGTGATCCACCGTGGCCAAACCTAAAGACATCGAGCTGCTGCTCAACAAAGACCTACTTGAGAAGCTGGCCAAGTTCCAGGCGATAGAGCTGGAGGACGTCGAGATCGAGCTAGAGGAGATAGAGTTCAGCGTGGAGGGCGGCGGAGGCGGAGGCATATCCTCGCCGCTCCTAGCGAGGATGGGCATGGAGTTCGCCCTGATAAGGGACTCCGCCAACAGGATAACGAGCCTGCTGGGTGGACCCGCGTCCCCCATGGGGATGAGCGTGCCCCAGATGATGCCCGCGGCGCCGGGGGTGGCGCTGGCGGCCCCCGCAGCGAAGCCCACGGAGCTCATCCCGGAGACCATGGGCGTGCCCGTGGCCGATTACCCCGGGAGCATCGTCGAGGTTAAGCTCGGGGCCACCAAGGCCGAGGGAGGCACAAGGGCCAAGTCTTACGTCATCGGCGGCGAGAAGGTGCTCCCCTTCTTCAACTTCCAGGAGCCTATGCCGAACAAGCCCGTGATAGCGCTGGACGTGTTCGACTGGCCCAAAGTGCCCCTCAGCAAGGCCGTCAAGATGCACTTCAGGGAGTACCTGGAGGACACCGCCGAGTGGGCCAGGGCCTGCGTCGAAAAGTACGGCGCCGAGATGATAAACGTGCACCTCCTCACCATAGACCCGCTTATAGAGGACGCGCCCCCCAAGGCGGCGCTGAAGACCGTGGAGAACGTGCTGGAGGCGGTGGACGTGCCCCTCAGCATAGGCGGCTGCGGGGACCCCCAGAAGGACTACGCCGTCTTCAAGGAGATCTGCGAGAACATCGAGGGGGAGCGGCTGCTCATCAACTCGGTGACCCTGGACATGGACATCGAGGGCACCGCCAGGCTCGTCAACGACCACGACAACTGCGTCATCGCTTTCACCAGCATGGACGTCAACAAGGCCAGGGAGCTCAACAGGAAGCTCTACGACTTCGTCCCCAAGGACCAGATACTCATGGACACCACCACGGCGGCCCTCGGCTACGGCCTCGACTACGCGTTCACCGTCATGGAGCGGTGCCGGATCGCCGGCCTGAAGGGAGACCCGGAGCTCAACCACCCCATGAGCTCGGGCACCACCAACGCGTGGGCCGCCCGTGAGGCCTGGATGAAGATGGGCCCGGAGTTCGCGCCCCGTGAGCTCAGGGGCCCCATATGGGAGACCGTCACCGGTACGACGCTGCTACTCGCGGGCGTCGACTACTTCATGATGATGCACCCGGCCGCGGTGGACGCGCTGAAGACCATAATCAACCACCTCATGAGCAACGATAAACCAGTCGAGCCCACGGAGTGGGTCTCGGTGAGGATGTAGGAGGGATGAGATGCCAGCGAAAGAACTGAGCCCGATAGAGATCTACCAGAAGCTGCCCAGGACCAACTGCGGCGAGTGCGGCGAGGCCAACTGCATGGCCTTCGCCGCCAAGCTGGTGAACCGGGAGGCCCTGCTGGCCGACTGCAAGCCCCTCATGGAGCCCGAGAACAAGGAGGCTTACGACGATCTCTGGGCGCTGCTCAAGCCGGCGGTGAAGGCCGTGGAGGTGGGCGTGGGGGAAAGCGCACTGACCATAGGCGGCGAGTACGTGTTCCATAGACACGAGTTCACGTACTTCCACCAGCCGGCGATAGCCGTCGATGTGAGCGACGAGATGAGCGACGAGGAGTTCGAGCTCCGCGTCAACGTGCTCAACGACTTCAGCTACGAGTACATAGGCATGCAGCTCACCCTGGACATGCTATCGGTGAGGAGCACAAGCGGCGACCCCGACACCTTCGCGGCGGCCGTCAAGAAGGCCGTCGAGCTGACCCAGAAGCCCCTGATACTGTGCGCCCTCAACCCGGATGTGATGCGGAAGGGCTTAGAGGTCGCAGGGGATGAGCGTCCGTTGATCTACGCGGCAACCAAGGACAACTGGCGGGAGATGGCCGAGCTAGCCCTCCAGTACGGCTGCCCCCTGGTCGCATCGTCCCCCCAGGACCTGGACACGTTGAAGAGCCTGACACACACCCTTGAAGCGTACGGGGTGGAGGACATCGTCATGGACCCGGGCACCGCGCCCAACGACTGTTTGGCGGCCAACCTCAACAACCTCGTGAAGCTGAGGTGGCAGTCCGTCAACGCGGAGGAGGACCACCTGGGCTACCCCATACTGGGGCTGCCCCTCGTGGCGTGGACCGTCGAGGAGGAGGACACCATCATCAACCAGTGGAACGAGGCCGTGCTCGCGACTCTCTGCATAGACAGGTTCGCGGACGCCATGATAATCCACGGCATCAGCGGCTGGGCGTTGCTGCCGCAGATAATACTCCGGAGCAACATATACACCGACCCGCGGAAGCCGGTGTCTGTGGAGCCGGAGCTGGTGGCCTTCGGCGAACCAGACGAGCTCGCTCCTGTCCTGCTTACCACCAACTTCGCCCTCACCTACTACACTGTGGCGTCAGACATCGAGTCGGCCAAGCTGAACTGCTACCTGATAGTGGTGGACAGCGAGGGCATGTCGGTGGAGAGCGCCGTGGCGGGCAGGAAGATGACGGCAGACACGGTGGCCGAGGCCCTGGCAAACTTCAAGGTCGGAGACAGGGTGAAGCACCGCCACCTGGTTATACCCGGCAGGTCAGCCAGGCTCAGCGGCGAGATACAGGAGCTCTCCGGATGGACCGTGTCGGTCGGCCCACTCGACTCCTCGGGAATAGCGAAGTTCCTGGACGAGAAGTGGACGCCCTTCCCTGAGGACTAGGACCACTTCACGTAGCCACCGGCGGAGCCGGCTCCGCCCAGAACCACCCGGTGCCCCTCTTCTTTTCCCTCGTATCTCTCGAGGATGCCGGTGAACTCCACTTTCTCGCCTTCCGTGAACAGGCCGCCGTATATGCCCTCGTAGGACACTATCTTGGTTATCGTCTCATCCCGGTTCTCTAGATGGGAGTCTGTCACCTTGTAGACTGCGGGCAGGTAGATGGACTCGGAGGCGTCTGCCACCACCGCTGTGCCCTTTACCTCGCCCATTTGATGGTAGATGAAGTCGCCGTAGCTCTCCGTGATCTCGGCGTCCGTCCGCGTCGGGTGTATCGAGAAGTAGGTGCCCCTGTAGAAGCCGTAGTTCCATCTCGTCGAGGCGACGCGTCTGAGTTCCTCCTCGTTAAGCGGGAGCTTCTCGGAGCGCTGCCTAACCCACTTCTCCATCTCCACCCGGTCGTGGGGGCGGACTATGCCCTCTCTCCTCGCCTCAAGGATCGCCTCCTTGACGCGCAGCGACTCGCCGCGTCCGTAGACCGTAAGGTCCATGTCCGAGAACGCCGGGTTGTGTGAGCGTGTCAGTATGGATCCGGTGACGCCTACGCTTCCTTCGGCGTCGGCGCGCTCCCCGAGGTACCCGACGAGCCCGAGCAGCTTCTCCTCCAGCGGGTCCGACGGCCCCTCCCTGATCAATGATTCCACTCTCTCGACTGGATGGTAGTAGTGTTTGACGTCGCCGAGGGGGACGCAGGAAACGGTTATGTTGCGGACCGGGCAGTCGTAGAGGTAGCCCGGGTGGTTCTCCCTCAGGTACCTGTACGTGTTCTCGACCTGGGTCACGTGGTAGTACTCGAGGACGCGGGTGTAGTGGGTGCGTCCCCTCCCCCACTTGCCCTCTGCCGCGGGTACGTACTTCAGGTACGCCGTCACGCGGTCCGGGGGGTGCAGGTAGCCCACGACGACGAAAATCAGGCCGTCGCGGGTCTCGACCATGTCACGGTCCTTCGGCTTCAAGGCTCCCTCACCCTAGCCGCTCGAAGACGTGCTCGACGAGCCTCTCGGCTATGTCCACGCTCGTCACCTTCTGGAGCCCCTCCCACCCGGGGGTGCTGTTGACTTCGAGGGTGTACAGCGTGCCGTCTTCCTCGCTGCGCATCAGATCGACGCCCGTGTACTCCAGCCCCAGCGTCTCGGCCGCCTTGAGGCTCATCTCGACCTCTTCGCCCGTCGGCTCGTAGGGCTCCGGGGCGGCCCCAGAGGAGATGTTGGTCTTCCATCCGGCGGCGACGCGCCTCATGGATGCGACCACCTCCCCTCCGATGACGAAGACCCTGATGTCCTCGTTGCCGTGGGGGACGTACTCCTGTAAGTAGAAGACGCTCTGGGTGGACTCCAGAGCCCTGAAGACCCTGTACGCGATGTCCCCGTCGGTGATCCGCGTCATCCCGGCGCCGAGGGAGCCGAAAAGCGGCTTTACGACGACGTCGCCCCCCAGCTCCTCGAAGGCGCTCATGGCCTCGGTGAAGCTCTCCGTTACCACGGTGCGGGGGGACGTTATCCCCGCCTTCTCCAGGAGCGCCGAGGTGTAGTACTTGTTCACCGACTTCTCTATGCTGAGCGCCGGGTTGACGACGAGGACGCCGTACTCCTCCAGCATGTGGAGGGCGTCCATACGGTAGAAGACCCTCTCCGCGGTTCCGCCGGGCATCCGGCGCACGATGACGGCGTCGTAGTCCTCTACCATGTAGCCTTTGACGGATATCTTGGGCTCCAGGGTTATACGTGAGACGAGCCTGGTCGCCGGGAAGACGTAGGCCTCGGCGCCCCGCCCATGGAGCACCCGGAGGAGCCTCTGGATGTGCCACTCCTTCCCGTCGTTTCCCAGTATCCCTATCTTCACACGGCTCACTCAGGGCTCGGCGATGAGTATCTCGGCGTTGCCCCCCACGGCCAGGTCGCCCCGGTACCGCCTGAAGGGCTTGTCCAGGTACCGGAGGGCCTCGCCGACGTTTAACGTCTCCGCCAGCTGCCTGAGGTAGAGCCTCATGAAGGTGGGCGTGTAGGTGGCGTCGTATATGTAGGTGGGCAGCAGCTCCTCGACGCCGCCGAAGCACGCCATGAAGCCGCCGTTTCCCTTTGCCTGGGCGCCTAGGCGTTTCCCGGCCTTGCCGAAGACCAGTATCTCGCCGCCGTTCATGTGGACGCCTGTGAACGGCGCCGTGTCGCCCTTGACGACGATCATGCCCCTCCTCATGAAGCTCGCGGCCTCGCTGCCGACGCCTCCGCCGACGAAGATGCAGCCGCCTTTCATGCCCTCGCTGCTGCCCCGGTACGCGGCGCCCAGCAGGTGACCGGCGTCTCCCTCTATCCGTAGGACCCCGCCCTTCATCTCGGCTCCGGCCCAGTCGGCTGCGGTGCCCTCGACGGTGAGCGTGCCTCCAGCCATCTGGGAGCCCGTGTGCATCCCGGCGTCCCCCTTGACGACGAGGCTCCCAGCCTCCATGCCTGCGCCGATGTACTTGACGTGGGGGGCGTCTCCGTCCACCACGATCAACTGCTCCGCCGGGGTCTCCGCCACCTCGCCGCTCACGTCGAAGTGGTCCGCCAGCGTGAGCCTGACCTTCCCCTGGTACACGTTGAGTCCCCGAACCTCGTCGAGGGACAGGCCCGCCACCACGGTCGGGGAGATGACCTCGGCCTCGACGGGAATCGCTGTGACCTCCTTGGGTACCAGCGTCAGCTCCTTCAACTCAGCCACCTCCCACGCAGTCCTTCAGGCGAAGCTGGTACTTGCCCAGCTTGCCCCCGAAGTTCACCGCCGTTATCCACTTCACGCCCTCCACGCCGGTGGCCGACTCTATGCCGGCGCCCATCGCCTTCTTCACGGAGGGCTCGTCTAGGCCGTTTAGCACCACTTCGATGACCGAGTTGACCCCCTCCGGCACTTGGCTGTCCTTGAGGCTGTGCTTGATGGCTGGGCAGAAAGGCGTGTTGGTGGATGCCCTGAGGAACGCGTAGGTGGAGCCCACCTTGCTGCCGCTCCTGCAGAGTCCACCCGGGAAAGGCGTTATCACGTAGGGCACCGTGTGGATGGCCTCTATGGCGTTCTCGGCGGCCTCCAGGGTCGCCGCCTCGGTCTCCCCCATGACTAGGAAGTTGCCGCCTGCCACGGCCTTCTTGGCGCCCACCTTCTCCTCGACGAGGAACTCGCCCTCCATCACCGGGATGCGCCAGAATCGCAGCCGATCCTGCCAGCCGTCGCCCATGCGCATCTTCACCTGGTAGCCGTCCCCGAAGAAACGGAGACTCTTGCCGACGTCGATCATCTCGTCCGCCAGCTCGGCGGGTAAACCATTGTACACGGCGGTGGTGGGACAGGTGAGGACGCACTGGCCCAGCCTGTTGAGGAGCGGCGTCGCCAGCCTCTTCGCGGAGAACCCGAACACCATGACCGCGGTGCCGGGTCTACCGTCCGGGCTCTCCTCGGCCGGTATCCGGGACTCTATCCCCGCCTCGCAGTCGCACGCGATGACGCTGGTGGCGAACCCCGTCATCTCCGCGGCTGCGGTGTCGGCCCACTTCCTGTTGACGGCCGTGATTATCAGTCGGGTGCCCCACATGCCGAAGCCCTCGGCGAAGGTGTCCTCGATCTCGACTCCGTTGAGGTTGAAGCTCACTTCCATACACCTCCCTCGGCGGCGACCGGCCGCTGCGTGGGCAGGTACGCGTCCTCCACCGGGTAGTTCCTGAAGCCGACGCTGTAGTAGTCCTTGAAGTCGGCCTCAAGCTCCTTCAGGAGCTCCTGCTCCAGCTCTGGCGGCGTCTCAGCCTTGACCCAGTACGTCGCGCCTAGAGGCGTGGAGACGACCTCCCCGTCCTGGACGACTATCTCCCCGCCCTTTATGGTGTAGCTTGCATGTTTGAACGCCCTCTCGATCTCCGGGTACATGCTGGGCCTCCACTTCGTCGGGTCCACGTCGTAGACGCTTACGTCCGCGTCGGCGCCTGCGCCCAGGTGGCCCTTGTTTTTGAGGCCGAGGACCTTGGCGGTGGCGGCGCGGGTGACTATGGCTATCTCGTTGAAGGTGTACTCCCTGTAGTTTCCGGCGAGGCTGGTCTTCTTCATCACGGCCTTGTTGGTTTCCAGCATGGTGTCGGTGCGGGCCTTCCTGCTCATGAGCCACGCCAGGACCTTGGGGTAGTAGGTGAAGGGGCCGCCGTTGGGGTGGTCCGTGGTCATGTAGACGCGCCACGGGTCCTTGACGAGGAGCGCTATCTCCAGGCCGATGCCCCACTGTATGGAGTTGGCTGGGTTGTTCTTCTTGAACGTGTAAGGGACGACGCCTGCGCCGCCCTCCATCTCCACGTCGCTGTTCACCCACTTGTTGCCCGTAAGCCCGTAGAGCCTGAACTGCCACGGGCCGTCCCCCGTCATGGTGGTGGTGTCGGTGAATATCACCTGGCCCATGTCCAGGGTGACGTGGGGGTGGCCGTTGACGTATTTGGCTATCTTGCCGGCGCCCGACTTGAGGGTCATCCAGCTGTCGCCGTCCAGGGCGTTGAACTGGCAGTGGACTATATGCACAGTGTTCTTTCTGCCCTTCGCTGGCTTGACGCCGGCCACCGCGTCCATGGTATCGACGGTGGTCTCCCAGTTTCCGGGTATCCCCAGGTTGTTGCAGTGGAGGTGGATGGTGTGGGGCAGCCCCAGCTCCTCGTTGGCCTTCGCCAGCATGGTGGTCACCTGGCGCGGCGTCACGTCGAAGCCCTCCACGATACCGTCCAGGCCGTCCACGTTGCGGCCCCACTTCCAGTTCTCCACGCCGCCGGGGTTGACGATCTTCACCGCGTAGCCCCTGGTTGCCTTGAGGAGCCACGCCATGAACGCCTTGAGCTTCTCCAGGTCTCCCTCCTTGACGTACTTTAGGGTGAAGTAGTTGTTGCCGAAGAGAGTGAAAGCCGTCTTGTCGATGATGGGGGTGTCGTTGAGTTCCTCGTGGACGTGTCTGGCGCCTATGGGCGGCATCGCGGCCTCCATCACCGAGGTGTAGCCCATCTGGGCGTACCTGTAACCGGTGACGAAGGTGGATGGGCAGCTGTAGCCCACGCCGCCCCTGGTGACCTTGCTCCTTGGGACGGGGTCCTTCCTGTGGTCCTCCGGCCTGAGGAGCCTGCCTATGTTGATCTTGCTGCCCGCGATGTGGCTGTGCACGTCCACGCCCCCAGGCATCACCGTCTTGCCCTTGGCGTCTATCACCATCGCGTCCCTCTCCGGGACCTCCTCCACGACCTTGCCGCCGCTGAGGTGGACGTCCATCCGCTCGCCTTCGACGCCGTTCAACGGGTCGAACACGTAGCCGCCCTTGACTATGATGTCCTTCAAGCCGCTCACCCCCTCATCCTCCCCATGATCATCTCAAGCACCTCCGCGTCCGAGGGCACCCCCTCACCCGGCTCCACCAGCTTCCTGAGCCTAAGCGGCACGCCGTCCATCCTGTACGCGGTGCCCTCCGCCTCGACGCCGGCCGTCGCCACCGGTATCACCACCTTGCTCAGCATGGTGGTCGGCGTCACCTTGTGATCTAGTGTCACCACGGGTATCTTGGCGAGGCTTCTGGCGGCGACGGCGGGGAACGTCGAGACAGGGTCCGACGCCATAATCAGCGCAGAGTCCGCCTCGCCCCTCGCCAGCATGTCCACGCTGGTGTACTCGCCCGGGTTATAACGCGGGTAGCCCCTGCTGAAGTCCACCGCGTAGGGGTACCCCGTCTGCCACGTGGTCACCGTGTTGGCCCCCGCCACGTTGTAGTGGCCCCTCATGGGTGTGAGCAGGAACTTGGTGTAGTTGTTCAGCTCGGCGACCAGCCCGACGGCGGCGTCTATGTTCATGTGGCGGCCCTCGCTCTGGGTGAGCCCCAGCCCGAAGAATATGATGCCGAACCTGGCCGCCTTCATCCTCTCCGCGAGCTCCATCACCTTCCCGGATGGGACCCCCGCGACCGTCTCCGCTTGCGGCTCGTGGCCCCTGACGGCCGCCCTCAGCGCCTGGAGGAGCTCGAAGTCCCGGTTGGGCTCCGCCTTCACGAACTCGTCCGCCATCCTCGCAGTGCCCGTCATCTTTACGTCCACGGCGACGATGTGCCTGTCCTTCCTGCCGTTGGGGATGAACCTTCCCTTAGCCATCACGGAGTACCGCAGTATGTGCCGAAGGTGGGCCTGGGACGGGTTGCTGCCCCAGAATATCACGAGGTCGGCTCGGTTCTTGACCTCCCCCAGGGTGGTCTTGGACTCGCCCACCTGCTGGAGGGCGAGGATCGTCGGACCATGACACACCGACGACGTGTTGTCTATGACTCCGCCTGCCAGCTCCGCGAGTTCCACGGCCTTGGCTATGGCCACGCACTCGGTGGAGCTGAGGCCGTAGACCAGCGGCCTCCGCGCCGTCGATAATATGTCGGCGGCGGCGTCCACAGCCTTCTCCAGGGGCACCTCTATGCCGTTCACGGTCGGGGCCTTCAGCCTGTTCTTCTCGTGGTTGAGGAACTTGCTCCGGGATATGGCGCACGCGTTCTTGGCCTGCGTCACGTGGCCGTCCTCCACGGTTATCTCCAGGTCGTCGCAGAGGCAGCCGCAGAACGGGCACACAACGTCGGTGAAGACCGTCACCTGTCGCCGCCTCCCAGGCTCCTCACGAGCTCCTCAAGGGACTTGACCTTGTCCTTTGAGGGAGCCACTGTGGCGTCTAACGCCTTGAACATGGGCATCCCCGTGCCCTCCGTCTCGTATCCGTAGACCTGGTTCGCCCATAGGCCGTAGGGGAAGAAAGCCATGCCGGCCTCCAGCTCCTTGGAGGGTTTCCAGTTCACCACGACGGAGCCGTGCCTCGTCTCCACGGAGACCGCGTCTCCCTCCTTGAGCTTCATCTCAGCCGCGTCGGCCGGGGAGAGCTGGATATGGTTCACGCTGTTGACGTAGCTCTCCGAGGTCTTCCCCTCCTCGAGGCCGACGCCTTGCTGGGCCGTCCTGCCCGAGACGAGGGTCATGTTTAGCTTGACCACCTTCAATATCTCCGCCTAGCTCATCACCGAGCTCTTGATAATGTCGTTGTTCACTTCCCCGTAGGTGAACGTGGCGCCCGTCTTGGCGCATGTCAGCGTTATCGCGGCGGGCGCGAACAGGGCCGGGTCTATCTTGGTGAAGTCGAAGTCTACCGCCTTGTATATCTCGTAGCTGGTCTTGCCGTAGTCGCCGCAGTTGCTGGAGGGCGCATCCTCCGCTATCTTCTTGAGCCTCTTCTCGTACTCGTCCACGACGTAGCTGGTGACGCCGCCGTAGGTGAGGGCGTCCTCGGCCCTGCCCATGGCCTTCCCCATGTCGGTGTGGACGGGCATCACCGGCGCGTACCCCGCGCCGTAGAGCACCTTCTTGAGGTCCAGGCCCAGCACGTCGAGCCTGAACAGCCCCGTCTCCACGATGCGCCCGGATATCTGGACCATGCCGGCCATGGATGTGGTGGAGGTAAGCACCATGTACACGTTCTCCGGGGAGACCTCGCACCTCTCGGCTATGTAGTACGCCGCGGCGTCCGGCGGCTTCTCCTCGCCCTCGAGCAGTATCACGGCGACGTCCGCCTCGTCCCTGTACTCTATCTTCTTGTAGACGTCCTTGGGCTTCAGCGCCAGCGCCCTGGCTGGGCCGGAGCCGTCGGCCGTGTAGCCCTCCGGCTTTATCCTCCAACCCGCCAGCTGGGCGCCGAACAGGGCCACAGCCGGGTGATCGGTGGATATGACCACCGTAGGCAGCTTCAGCCCGCCGTAGTCGGCGTACCCGAGCTCGGCGGTGCCCGCGCCGCCCATGGCTATGCGGGTGGTCATGAGGCCCGCCTCGTAGCCTCCGTGGGCCTCCAGGCCGGTGTCGATGACCGTCGCCCCCGAGGGCAGTTTCTCGACGGTCACCCTGTAGTACTCTGGACTCGCCATCAACTCTTCGACATGTTTCAGAGCCAACTTGTTAATACTCAGCACGATCAAACACGGAAGATAGACGGCTTGGAAAATATATAAAACATTTACATTACACATCAGGGCCCTTCGACGTAGTCCACGACGAGGCCCTCCTGGGTCAAGACGAAACGCGTCACGCCGCCCTCCTCGACCCTCTCCACGCAGTAGCCGTCCTCAAGCATCCTCATGTGCCATTCTAGGGTCTTGGCGTCTACGCCGAGGCGCTCCTCGAGGCTCTCGACGGTGCCGTCTCCCTCCTTGAGGGCCCTGAGCATCCTTCGTCTCAGTGGGTGGTTAACGGCTCTGAGGTAGCGCCTGTGCCTCTCCTTGGTCTCCTCCATGGAGCCGGCTATGGTCTTGCTGTCGCTCCCAGACAAGCTTCGTCCCCTAGCGGCCTTTGAGGGCGATGAACTCCTTCACCAGCATCTGTTTCAGCGGGTCAGAGATGAGCTCCTTCTCGGGGTGTTCTGTGGACACGAGTATGGCCGTGTCGAGGCTCTTGTCGCTGCCGGCTACCACGACGAAATCACCCTCAGCGAGTCCCTGTTTGACGGCTACGGCCGCGACCTCGAGCGCCGCCTTGACTCCGGGGCCGAACATGAGGAGGGTCTCCCTCATCTCGCGGTCGTCCTGGATGGGCAGATCGGCCTTCTCCACGGCGGTGACCTTCCTCTTCTTCATGGTCTTCTTCACGTCGTCGCTGTACGTGAACTCGGTTACGCTTACGACTGACGCCTCGCCGCCGAGGGCCTCGGACAGCTGTATCGCTGACTTGCCTTTGGTGCTGCCTACGACCACCGTGGACGCGCCGGACTCCTCGACCCTCTTCTTCACGGCCTCGAAGACCCTTGGGTTCTTCACCGCCTTGGTGACGTAGAGGGTGGGCTTCTCAGAGTTCATATAAGTTTCACAGTAGACTATCGCTGCAATGCCGTTATAGGTTTTTCCGGCGGATGCCAGTGTATACCCATCGAGATAAACTTAGACGTTTACGGGTGGGCCGCGTCTTGCACTGTCTTTTTCCGCTATTATTTTAAATCTATAATGGAACGTATTTAATCTATATAGCGAGGGATGCATTGTGTACTCGCCTATCGACCCGGAGTTCTGCGACCTCCCGTGCAGGGTGCTCATGGACAAGACCGTGCCCACCGTCGAAGCCTCTGATCGGCTCACGGGCATAGTCAGAAGACTCATGGAGAACTACCAAGGCGACGTAATCGCCCTCGACGAAGGCGAGCCCATCGGGTGCTTCAACATGTTCGACGCCGTGAGGTGGCTCACCGAGCCCGACGTGCACCTGAACGACGTCTGCGTAAGGGACGTGGTCTGCACCCCGGTGATCTCCGTGGACATGGAGAACACGGTGGAGGAGGCTCTGGCGGTGATGCGGAAGTACGGCATAACGAGCCTCGCGGTGACCGAGGCCGGGTCGCTAAAGGGCTATATCACAGAGAACGGCATCAAGAACTGGACGAGCCTGTACCCCCACTATCTCAGGCTGTATCAGGCCACCAAGGAAGGCAGGTGCAGCGCCCTCATGAACGAGATATTTGGGTCAGGGTCTCCAACCGGTTAACAGCTGCACGAATATCGACGCCGCCGTCAGGTCGGCCGTCGTCCCGGGGTTCAGCTTTCCGCCGCCAGACCACATTTCCTCGTCCATCTCGCGCACATCTTCCATGAACCCGGGTTCCCCGCGGCGCCCCAGAACCTGAGCGGCCTTTTCGCTAATTTCCTTCGCATTCTCCAGCCCGCTCTTTCTTACTATCAGAGAGTCCGGGTGCCTGGACAGGAGGTAGAGAAAAGTCTCCAGCACGGCGGAGTTGACCGGCTCTCCCTCCACCAGACGACTTGAGAGATACTTGTGCCCTTCGTCGAATGTCACGGGGAACCCTTGGATCCACTCCGAGCATATGGTGTCCCTGTCCATGCACAGCCTGAAGACCTGGGTGGGCGTCAAACCATCCTCCTGTATCAGCTTCAGGGACGACTCATCAGAGACATCCAGGTCACCCACCTCCCCGAGTGTGCTCCGAGTCATGGCGAGGTCGATGGCCCTGTATATGTTCACCGTGTCCCTAGGCGTCGCCGCCGCGACGACCTCACCCAGAGTCTGCCTCACCCTCTTCAGCTGCAAACCTCCTTCACCGTAGGCAGCGCCGGCGGCTGCAGCAATGGGCGCGTGGAGCAGCACGACGCCGAGCTGGACGTTGCCGCCTCTCTGCCACTTCAACATCTCCTCCACCGCCTCCAGTATGGCCTCGCCAAGCCCCAGCCTGCCCCAGTTTCCCTCGCTGGATTCATAGTATGCCCGGCTGGCGAGGTCCCTGATCGCTGGCGTGGTGGCGACGCTGCCCGCGAGGAAGTGCTCGTACCGCGTCTCGGCTCCGTCCCTAAGCCTGTGGATGTTGCCGGGCTTGGGGTACGCCGAAACCTCCAGCAGACCAGCCAGCGCGTGGCACCGCCCCACATAGTCCCCCGCCTCGGCTCCCTTCATCATCAAACTCAATGAGCCTCGTCACCTTAAAAGCTGGCACCCACCCCAGTATCTCTGGGAAAGTTGGACACGGCTTCGCGTTTCCTTGAAGGGGACTACATAGAGACGGTTGACGGGCTGTTCTTCGCCGTCAAGGGGCTACACCACCCTGCAGACAGCGTCACAGCCACCCTTCGCTACGTCCCAGACCCAGGCGGGGAGAGGCTGAGAGACGGCATCAGGTATAGACGCATGTACGACCTCGAGGAGACGACCAGATTACTAGAGGAGAAGCACCCCGGCTACCTAAACACGGTCGAGGAGCTCGGCCTCGTGCTCCAGACCGTGCCCCAAGACAGCATTAAACGGGTCTACAAGCCGACAGAGCGCCTGGCCGCCCTAATGAAGGACCCTAAAATAGGACCCGAGGCAACTGTTGCTCGTTTCGTGGAGGCTCTACGCGACGCCAGCGGGGTGACCATAGCCAGCTTCGGCGTCTCAGGCTCCCTGCTCATCGGCCTACACCGCCCCGAGTCAGACGTGGACCTCAACGTCTACGGGGCAGCCGAAGGCGCAAAGGTATACGATACACTGAGACACATCAGAAAAGAACTCGACTGGGTGAAACCCTACGACGACTCCACCGTCCAGCAGGTCCTCGAGGCACGTTGGGGCAACACAGGCCTCGACCTGGAAAAGCTCAGAGACCTCGAGAAAGCCAAGGTGCTCCACGGCCTCGTCAAAGGCAGAGACTACTTCATGAGGCTCATCAGGGACCTAGAGGAGGACGAGGCGAGTAGGCCGCTGGGGACAGTAAGCGTCAGAGCCAAGGTGGCCGACGCCAGGGGCTCCATATACACGCCGTGCCTATACCATGTGGAAGGCGCCGAGGCCCAGGGACACGCGGTGAATGAGTTACTTAGCTATAGAGGCAAGTTCACCGAGATGGCCAAGGAGGGTGAAGAAATCGAGGCGCATGGGACCCTCGAGGCAGCGATGCGAGGAGGGAAGAAGCGATATAGGGTGGTGCTGGGTGCGAGGGGCGACTATCTAGTGCCCGAGCGGCTCCTCGACGCATAAATAATTTAGATAACCATATTCATGAGGTATTAGCTTCAGATGGTAGGTATGGACGCCGGGTTCGAGGAAAAGCTTGACACCCTCGGGTTCAGGGAGGGCTGCACAGCCGAGGTAGTGCTAGTCACCGTCAACCCGGACGGCTCCCCCAACGCGGCCCCCATGGGCGCCAAGAGAACCAGCGCCGCCGTCTTCGAGTTCAAGCCTTTCAAGACCAGCGCCACATACAGGAACCTGTTGAGGGACCCGAGGTCAACCATGAACGTCACCAGCGACCCAGCGGTATTCCTGGCCACCGCGTTCAAAGACGAGATACCCAACCAACCAGCCGTGGAAAGCCTCCGCCTCAGGGACTGCGACGCCAGTATCACCTGTGAGAGGATCGAAGGAGTGGAGTTCTCCCCCGAAAGACACCTCTTCCGGAACACGGTGAAGGACATGGAAGTGCACGTCTCGCACCCCAGGGTCTTCAGCCGGGGCGTGGCGGAGGCCGTTGAAGCCGTGATCCACGCCACAAGAGTAAAGGCATTCCGCTCACAGGGGCGGCGCGAAGACGCGGATGCCCTGGAGAAGAAGCTGCTCGAGTGCATAGGCATAGTCAGGAGGGTCTCGGCCGGGGACTCGCCGGAGGCACAGACCGTGGACACGCTTGAGCACATGCTAGATGGATGGAGGTCTGGGGCATAGAGGTCACCGTCAAGGCGCCCAGCAGGCTCCACTTCGGCATCATAGACATGCGGGGGGACCTGGGCAGGCTCCACGGAAGCGTCGGCGTCGCCACCGAGGAGCCCACCCTGATACTCAGGGCAAGCGAGTCCGACACCGTGTCCTTCGAGGGCTACAGGGTTAAACGCCTCGAGGATTACACGAGGAAGGTCCTCGAGATACTCGGCGTGGAAGGCGGCGCCAACATAAGGCTGGAGACCGACATCCCGGAGCACTACGGCTTCGGCTCAGGCACCCAGCTCGCCCTCAGCGTCGGCACAGCCGTCTCCCGGCTATACGGAGTGGACATGGGCGCCATGGAGCTCGCCCACAGGCTCGGGAGGTCCAAGAGATCCGGCGTGGGCACATACACGTTCATGAGGGGAGGCTTCATAGTGGATGGGGGCCGCCCCGTCGATGAGCCCGACATGGTTCCGCCGCTGGTGTTCCGGGCGGACGTCCCCGAGGAGTGGCGGTTCGTCATCGGGCTACCCAAGCTCAAGGACAGGGTCAGCGGCAGCAGAGAGAACAACGCGTTCAAACGGCTGGAGCCGCCGCCCAGGAGCCTCGTCGCCGAGGTCTCACACGTGGTGCTGCTCCAGATGATCCCCGCCATAATCGAGGAGAACATAGAGGCCTTCGGCGCCTCCATGACCGCCATGGACAGCATGTTCGGCGACTACTGGGTCAAGATACAGGGCGGCAGGTACGGCCACCCGAGGATCGAGGAGGGGGTGAACCATCTCCTCGCCGCAGGCGCCTACGGCGCCGGGCAGAGCAGCTGGGGCCCCGCCTACTACGGCCTAGCCGGGAGTGAGAGCCACGCGGTGGAGCTAAGGGACGGCCTGCAGGCCATGCTGGACGAGACGGGCGGCGGCGACGCGTTCTACTCGCGCCCTGACAACAGGGGGGCCCAGATAAAGGTGTCCGGTGACTGAGATGAGGGTCTTGGTGGTCACCGGGACCCTGGCCGAGGCCGAGGTCCGGAGACACACGGAGGGCCTCAGTCACACCGTCGATGTCCACGCTCTACCGGTCACCGTAGCCGCTTTCATCACACCGGGCTACGCCGCTAAACAGCTCGGCGGCTTAGACCTGAGCGGCTACGACATGATCCTGCTGCCCGGCTCGGTGAACGGCGACGTCTCCCCGGTGGAGGAGGCCACCGGCGTCCCCACCTATAAGGGCCCCATCCACGCCGCCGACCTCCCTCTGGTGATCAGGGACGACGTCAGGCTCTCAAAGACGGAGCCGGCCGATGCGCTGGTGGCGGACGTAATCCGGTCCAGGGCCCTTGAGGAGGTTGAGGCAGTGGACAGGGACTGGCGGAGGGTCCTCAAGGAGAAGGGCGGCTTAGAGTTAGGCAGAGGAAGTTGTAAGGTGCCGGTGGGCCCCGGTTTCCCGATGAGGGTGGTCGCTGAGATAGTCAACGCCCCCCTCCTGGATCTGGGCGACGTGACCGACAGAGCCGCCTACTACGCGTCCCAGGGCGCCGACCTCATAGACATAGGCATGCTCGCCCGCGACCCTAGGCCCGGGTCCATACCGGGCATCGTGGAAGCCGTGAGGCGGGCGACGGAGATGCCCATAAGCATAGACTCGCTGGAGCCCGAGGAGATCGCTGTCGCCGTGGACTCCGGCGTAGACCTGGTTCTGAGCCTCGACGCGGGGAACATGGAGGAGGCGGCGCCCCTGCTGGGGGACGCGGCCGCCGTGGTCCTCCCCACCAACATGAGGGATGGCGTGCTGCCCAGGGATGCCCGTGAACGCGTCGAGATGATGCACCGGAACATCGCCCTCGCCAGGGAGCACGGCGTCGAGAACCTCATCGCCGACCTCGTCGTCGAGCCCCTGCTGAGGCCCGGGCTAATGGATGCGCTTGAGGCGTACCGCCTCTTCCACATGGAGGAGCCTGGGACGCCCCTGCTATTCGGGATAGGCAACGTCACGGAGCTCATAGACGCCGACTCCACGGGGGTGTTCGCCGCCGTAGCCGCGCTGGCTGCTGAGGTGGGCGCCGACATGCTCCACGTCCCCGAGTACAGCGTCAAGAACAGGGGCGGCGTAAGGGAGGCCGTCGAGGCGTCCAGGATGATGTTCCTCGCCGAGAGGCGGGGCACCCTCCCCAAGGATCTGGGCGTGGATCTGTTGGTGCTCAAGGAGAAGCGGTGGGCGGAGGAGCCTTACAGGGAGCGCCCGGAGGCGGAGATGGTGAAGGCTGCCCCGGAGACGGGGTTCAGCGCCGACGGGAAGGGCTGGTTCAAGATAGCCGTCGATAGGGGGCTCGGCGAGATCGCCGCCATCCACTACCCCCTGGGGGAGGAGGAGCCCGACGTCGTCGTCAAGGGCAGGGACAGCCGGGCCATCTACCAGACCATAATAAGGGAGGGCCTGGTCTCGAAGCTGGACCACGCCGCCTACCTCGGGAAGGAACTGGAAAAGGCCCAAATCGCCCTAGTGCTCGGCAGATCCTATACGCAGGACCGTCCCCTCTTCGGTGGTCTCAGCTCTCTCTGATCCTGATGACGGCCACGGGGTGGTGCGGCGCATCGTCCATCATGCCCCAGGTGACGCCCGTGAGGCCTGTCCCCATGCTCTCCGCCATGCCCCACACGGTTCTCCCGGCGCCTCGGCCGCAGCGGCGGTGATAGAGGCTTGCCAGCCAGAGCGCCCTGTCCGGGTTCAGGCCGCCGCCGGCCACCGCGACGGGGGTCTGCCTGGCTCTCAGCCCGAGGGCTCGGCCCAGCACGAAGGGCAGGAAGCCCCCAAGGTGCACCAAGCCCGGGGCTTCCACCCTCCGAGGCGCGAGGTGTAGGCTTCGCCAGGTGTAGGTGGTGTCGCCGTCCACGATCATGACGGTGACGTTCTTCCCCGTCCCCGACTTCACCCGCCCAGCGATCTCCGTGGCCGTCTCCGTTGGCCTCCGCAGGGGCAGGCACACGTAGCTGTAGGGCAGATTACTGGCGTCTATCCCTCCCTCGGAGTAGTGCCTCAGGCTCTGAGCCAGCCCCGCGTACCAGATAGCCGTCTGCTTGTGGGCGGCCCCCTCGGCGGCGGGGTAGCCCCTCAGGTTCTCCAGGGTCTTGTCTTTGAGCCTCGTCAGCCTGCCCAGCGGGCCCCCCCAGAGTCTCCTCGTCCAGGCCCCCGCGAGGAACCCGGCCACACGGCCCGGCTTGACGCGGGACTCGTCCACGAGGTTCCCCTGGGCCGTTGAGACCGCCTTCTCGCTGACCGCCAGTATGTCGCCGTCCCGCAGGTAAGGTCTAACGGCTTCCACGATCTCCCGCCCGTAGTCTGTGCCCGGCCGCCAGTAACTGGTCCCGATGGGTTTGATCCGGATCTTCATCCCCGGTCATGCTAAGGCTTGTATCTGGCCACGAGGTAGTCTTTGAGCTCCTCCACGGCCTGTACCGCTGGGGAGTCGGCGTCGTAGTCCAGCGTGGGGACTCCCTTCATGTCGGCCTCGCCGACGGCTTCGTCATAGGGCACAATGGCTATCACTGGCACCCCCATGGCCTCCATGTTCTCCATGATGAACCTCCTCTCCGCCTCCGTGGCCACCTTGTTGCCCACGGCGAGCACCTCCTTGATCTCGATCTCCTCGGCGAGCCGGAGTATCCTTCTCATGGTGTCCATGGACTTCATCCTGGGCTCCACGACCACCAGCATGGCGTCCATCCTCCTCGCCGTCCCCCTACCCAGGTGCTCCAGGCCGGCAACCATGTCCATGACCAGCGCCTCGCCCCTCTGTATGAGGAGGTGCTGCACCAGCACCCTGAGCAGCGCGTTGGCGCCGCACATGCACCCGGTGCCGCCGCCCCTAACGGTGCCCATGACGAGGAGCTTGACGCCGCCCGGGGCGTTGACCCCGAACCTGTCCACGATGTCGTTCACCGTGGGCGTCATGTTGAAGACCGGCACGTAAGCCTCGTCGGAGGACACCCCCGTCTTCTCCCTGATGAGGGCGTCGTTCTCAGTGAGCGGTATGATGTTGTCTGCTACCTCTCTGGGGATGCCCAGGGCGTAGGCTAGGTTGAAGTTGGGGTCCGCGTCCACGGCCAGCACGTTGTACCCATCGGATGCGAGGAGCCTGCACAGGGTGCTGGATATGAACGTCTTACCGACGCCACCCTTACCGGCCACGGCTATCTTCACGGCAGTCACCTACCTTGGGTAGCCAACCTTCATGGCTATCTCCTTGACGGACTGATATGTCGGAGAGTCCTCGGGAAGCTCCAACAGGCTCCTGCCTTCCAGGTTGTACTCAGTTATCCTGGGGTCCGCGGCGACCCTTCCCAGGTACTCGAAGGGCTGTTTACGGGCCTCGTCGTCGAGGCTCTCCGGGAACCTGTAGCCGCCGACGAGGTAGTAGTTGTCGAACTCTATGTCAACCTCCTGCATTATCCTGTGGCTGCGCTTGGCGTTGTCGAAGCTCTTCTTGGACGGGTCCAGTATGTTGAATACGTCGCTCACCTTCTTGGTTATCCGCCTGTTTAGGTGCTCGACGCCGGCGGGGCTGTCAACTATGACGTGCCTGTAGTTCTCGGCCCACTTCTCCATGATCATGCCCAGGCTCCTGTCGGGGAGGCAGTAGCAGCCCGCGATCCACTTGGTGCCGACGCCGAGGAAGTCGTAGAAGCCTCTGCCCTCGTATAGGCTCTCCTGGAAGAGGAAGGGCTCTATCTTGTCGGTGGGCGTCATCCCGGTCATCCGCGCCATGCGGCGCTCCTCGAGTATATCCGACAGCACGTCTGCTATGGATTTATTGTTATCCTCCGAGAGGTCTATACCCAGCAACT
>CAZGZR010000034.1:0-25736 GCA_964529745.1 uncultured Candidatus Bathyarchaeia archaeon | reverse complement strand
TTACCTCTTTGGGTAGGGGGGCGGGTGCGAATTCGAGCCTGATAGCTTCCATCAACTCTGGTTCCTCTTTCATGAAATCTATGGTCTTTTCAGGTTCCTCTGGTTCCATAATAACCTTCTCTTCTGCTTCAGGCAGCGGAGCCTCTTCCTCTACATCTGGTTCCTCTATAACGGGCTCCTCCTCAACCATGGGCTTCTCCACCTGGGGCTCTTCAATGACCTCTTCCTCGGCCTCTGGCTCCAGTTCAGGTTCTTCCTCTTCCACGTGGATCTCTTCCTCGATCTCCATTTCCGGCACTGGCTCGGCTTCGGGCTCCTCCTCGATCACCTCGACTTTGATCTCCGGCTCCAACTGCTCAGATGGAGCCTCCTCCTCTACTTCCTCTACCCTTATCGTCGTTTCGATTTCTTCAGGCATTATTTCTGGCTCGGGTTCAGGTTCCAGTTCTGGTTCAAGCTCCGGCTCTGGTTTCAGTTCTGGCTCAGGTTCAACGACCTCGGGCTGTGCCTCTGCCTCTAACGTGAAAGTCTCCTCAGGTTGTTCTATCTCGACACTCATGTCGACCTCCGGCTCCTCGGGGGCCACGACTTCGAGTGCCTCAGGTTCTACTTCGGGTTGAACCTCGGCCTTCTCTTCCTGCTCTATCTTGTATAGGGGGTACCCACAGTTGAGGCAGTACAGCGTCTTGGGTACGTCCTCGTTACAGTTTGGGCAGTGAACGACTTCGGATGAAAGGTCTCCGTACATGATGCTACAACCCTATCGTTACGCTCAACATATGAGGGTAAATAACATATAATTAAATACATACCACTCAAACAACCGGAAAAACCATGGGATACCCATCTGATGGACATGCATGACAAACAAATCCCACTAGAAGATGCTAATTCGCGACGAAATAAAACACCAAACTAACATAACTATAATAACGCCGTCAAAGAAACTAGACAAAGATAAAATAGCCAATAGTGGGTATTGAAGAGGAACAGGTTGGGGGAAGACTCTGGACCGTGAGCTCTCGAAGATTCTGAAGAGATCTGCAAGGGGAAGCCTAATACTGGTCATGGGGCAGGTCACTTCGACCCTCATAGTCGCCCTTGGCATGATCTATGTCTCAAGGGTCCTGGGGGACACGACCTTTGGTGTGGTCTCCATAGCTCAGGCTCCCATAGGTGTGGCTTATCTCCTGATAAACGTCGGCACTGATCAGGCCCTGATAAAGTACCTCTCACAGTTCCGGTATGAGAAGAAGCGCGAGGATCTGCGCCTCCTCATAGAGTCGGGGGTAATCATAAGCGTCGCCTTAGGCCTCTTCTATTCTTTCGTCACGTATCTCTCGGCGGGCTTCATCGCGAACCAGGTGTTTCATGAGCCCGCGATAGAGGTGCTGGTCAAGGTTTTCTCCGTCGCGATCCTCGGTCAATCGCTCATCACCACGTCTTGGGCGGTCATCATAGGCTATGAACGGATGTCGTTGAAGAGCTATCACTCGATATTCTACTCAATCCTGAAGAGCCTGACGGGGCCCATCCTCGTCTACATGGGTTACGGGCCGGTGGGGGCCGCTCTGGGTGAAGCGGGTCCCATGATGTTCGCCGGTGTTCTTGGACTGGTGTTTATCTACATACTGTGGAAGTCGACTAAGAAATCGCAGTCTACTCTTTCCCATTGGGAGGGCATGAAGATGTTGTTGTTGTACGGCTACCCGCTTTTCTTCTCCAACATCGTGGCCGGTATCCGGCCTTACATAAACACGTATCTGCTCTCCCAGTATGTAGCCAAGAACCTCATCGGGAACTACAGCGTCGCGACGAGGTTCTCAGCTCTCCTGGGCTTCGTCGTCACCCCGATCTCCCAGACCATGCTGCCCCTGTTCTCCAAGTTCGAGAACAAGCAGGAAGACCTGGAGTACGTCTACAAGGCGTCCATAAAGTACACGTCGTTCATAGTGTACCCCATGGTGGCGGCGATAATCGCCATGTCACCCCAGATCATCGAGATACTCTACGAGGGCGCCTATCCCCAGGCCCCGCTCTACATGAAGATCTACCTCGCTTTGTTCTTCTTCACCGGCCTAGGCTCGTTGAGCAACCTGAGGCTGTTCAACAGCCAGCACATGACCAAGACCTCTCTTAACATTAACCTGATCCAGAACCTAGTCACTCTTCCGCTCAACATCTTCCTTGTTCCTCGGTATGGGGTGGTCGGGCTCCTGATCTCGGAGCTCTTTGCTCCTAGGGTCGGGACACTATACTCGCTTTGGGCCATAAAGAAGAAGTTCGGGTTCTCCCCGGACTATCAGGCCACTGTGAAGACGTTTATTCCCTCTTTCATCGGTTTCGCGGCGGCTGCCTACACGTTGACTCTTGTTTCATGGAATCCCTGGCTTGAACTCTTCTCGGGCGGTCTTCTTGTTCTCGTGATATATCTCGTGGGGATCGTCGCGCTTGGGTCCCTGTCGAAAAGAGATGTTCAAGACATAAGGATCATCACAGAATCCATAGGACCCATATCGGGTCTCGCGAGACCCTTTCTTGAGATCATCGAAAGATATGCCTCAGATTAACTCGAGGACGTTGTTTACCTATCAGCCTTCACCTGACAAGATTAAAAGCCTGGGCTTCAATGCCTAAGGGATCGAGAGGAATCTCTGTAGGCTTGGGGATAGGTGGTCTTGACGAGGTCGGGGGTTGTATTGGCTGGGGGATCGTCTACGAGGCTTGGCGTGGACAAGGGTCTCCGCCTCCTGGCGGGTAGGCCCCTTGTCAACCACATAGTTGAAGGCATCCGTGGTCATGTAGACGAGGTCATCGTCGTCGTTGCCTCGGAGGAGCAGAGGGAAAACTATCTGAAGGCCGTGGATGGCGCCCTCGTCGTGACGGACATGTACCCTGAGGGCTCGCCTCTAGTCGGCCTCATGACCGGGCTATCGTTCTGTGGGTCTCCCTACGCGTTCGCCGTCGCATGTGACATGCCTTTCATCTGTGACGCGGCGGTGGAGATGTTATTCGCCGAGGCCGAGGGACACAGAGGGGCCGTCTTCGAGAAACCCAACGGCTGGATCGAGCCCCTCGCGGCTGTCTATCACGTCGATACTGCTCTCAGAGAGGCCGAGCGCCTGTATAGAGAAGGCGATCTGCGTGTCCGGATGATCTTCCTAAGCCTCGACGATGTGGCGTTTATACCCGTTGAGAGGCTCAAGGTTGTTGACCCGGAGCTGCATACGTTCTTCGACACCGACTCCGAGGAGAGTCTCGGGGCGGCCGAGCGGATAATCAAAATGAAGACCGAGAAATAGCTACTATTGTGCTGATACTCCCGGTTTCTGTTAGATTTTGTAGCTCGTTGTCCACCCATACAATGGAAATTGACGGGGGAATAGTGAACCCTGCTTATTTAGCTCAGTAGCCGGTCTCTCAGGTTTTCTGCGGTTGCTCGGTCTCTGACGCCTTCGATGATTGTGACGCCGGAGGCCAGTACGCTGCCTTTCATCTTTTCATGTTTGAAGGTTGTCCCCAGCCTCCCCTTGGCGATAAAAGTATAGCCGAGATCACCTAGCTTGGTGTTGATTTCCCCTAGATCGATCTTCCTCGCAAACTCGGGTGAGAAGATCCAAACCCTTCTCCCCTCCCTTCCGCAGATCTCCTCGACGTGGGTCTCGTCGGGGTCTGCCTCTACCGGACCCAGGTGTCTGCTGCACACTCGGCAATTCTCGGCTTTGGCTAGCTGCACCTTCTCGATGGACAGCTCCCTTAGGTCTGCGAAGAGCAGCTTATTCGCGAGTACGGGGGGCTCACCGAGTAACAGCCTTATGGTCTCGCTTACCTGGACGCTTGCGATGAGGCTTATTATCGATGGGTGCACACCTTGGACGGCGCAGCTTGGGAGATCGGCGTCGTCGATGCCGCCTTGGAAGCATTCCAGGCAAGCCGTCTCGCCCGGTATTATGGTGGACGCGTTGCCCACCTGCATTATCACGGCCCCGTGGACGAAGGGCTTACCCGTTCTCTGGCACGCCCTGTTGACCGCGTACCTGGCAGCCATGGAGTCCAGGGCGTCCACTACAATCTCTGATCCCTCGATCAGACTCTCGGCGTTACCCTTAGTCACGGAGAGGGGTATGGGCTCGATCTCGATGAAGGGGTTTATCTGACGCAGCCTGTCTTGCGCGGCCTCTACCTTGGGTAGGCCGAGTTGGTGCATGCCGTATAGGTGCTGCCTCTGCAGGTTGGAGACCTCTACCACGTCTCTGTCTATGACCCTGAGGGTGCCCACGCCCATGGAAGCCAGCTGCGCGAGTATGGGGCTGCCGAGGCCCCCGGCGCCCACGATGCAGGCCTTGGCCTTCTTGAGTTTTCTCTGGCCTTCTAGGCCGAACTCTCTGAGGACTATCTGCCGTGAGTAGTAGTCCAGCTCTTGTTCCGTGAAGTCTCTGGGCGTTGGGTCTGGCATGGTTATCATTTCTATGGACGTTAATTTAACTCTGGTCTCTTTGCGTGTGTCTTTTATCGCTTGGCATCCACTTCATGGTGGTCTGGATGTCTGTCAGGAAGGTCGAGGTGACTCGGGTCAGGGGCGGCGGCTCGGCTGAGGTCTTTGAGGACTCGGTGGCTTCCGACGTCGCGGTCTGTGTGTTCGTGGACGGCGAGTTTTACAGGACCCTCGTGGCTTCGCCTGGGATGTTGGAGGAGCTGGTGACAGGACACCTCTTCACCGAGGGCGTTGTCTCTTCTCCCGCCGACATAGCTGAGCTTGTGGTCCAGGAGGGTAGGGTTGACGTGTCCCTCGGAAGCCCTGTTGACATCGCGGATTTTATGGCGGGTAAGACCCGGCTCATCACCACCGCCTGCTCGGCCTCCGGTGAGATTAGACCGGGGTCCATCCGGAGGGTCCAGTCAGTCGATGACCTGGATGCGGCTTTGATCCACGGGGCCGTGGCTGAGCTAAACAGGCTTAGCGTGGTTTTCAGGGAGACTGGTGGCACCCACAGCGCTCTGGTTTATCTCGTCGGCGACGGTGTGGCGGCGTTCGCCGAGGACGTTGGCAGGCACAACGCCCTCGACAAGGTGATCGGGCGTTGTCTGCTGGATGGCGTCGATCTCGGTGGGTGTTTGCTTGCGTCCAGCGGCAGGCTGTCGGGGGAGATGGTGTTGAAGGCCGCCGTGGCGGGTATTCCGGTGGTCTGCTCTGTTTCGGCGCCCTTGGCTTCCGGGGTCAGGGTCGCGTTGGAGGCGGGGATCAGGTTGGTGGGTTTCGTTCGTGGGCGCAGGATGAACGTGTACTCGTAGCGGGGGTGTGATCCTCCTACGGTTCGTATCTGTTTTCTGTGTTAGAGGTACTTGAGGAGGGTACTGGCACCGACTATTAGGGCTAGTATTCCGATCATGGTTCTCAGGGTGTTTCCTCTGGCTTTCTTCACGATGGTGGCGGCGAAGGGGGAGGCCAGCGTGACTCCCAGGGACATGGCCGCGATCATTGGGGCGTCTACACGGCTCTGTAGGGCGGTGTATGTGGCGAAGCCCACGAGGCTCACGAGGGTCTCGGATAGGGCCTGTATGGAGACCGAGGTTTTCTCGTCTAGCCCGGACATGATGGCGCCCGTGGTTATTATGGGGCCGAAGCCGCTTCCCGAGATGCCTTTGTTGAAGGAGCCCAGGATGCTGATGATGGTCATCTTTGGCCAGGAGAAACTCGAGATCAGCGACTTGCTGGTGAGCATGAGGGCGCCTGAGGCGATGACTAGGGAGCCTATGTATAGGCCTACGGCTCTCTCGGGTAGGCTGAGGGATGTGTTTACGCCGATGATGGCTCCGATCACGCCTAGGCCGCCCGTGATGAGTGCTATCTTGAGGTCTCGGCTGCCGGGGGTGAAGTCTGCGTTCCTGAGGCGGTGGTTGAAGATGCTGCTTGTGGCTCCCCCCATGAACGAGGAGAAGAGGACGGTGGGCACGGTCTCGGCGGTGGTGTAGCCGAGGAGCAGCATCACCGGCGTCACGGTGAAGCCGTAGCCCATGCCGAGGCTGAGGTCTATGAGCCCGGAGCTGAAGGACAATGCGAGGAGGGGGGCGAGCCTCCACAGGTCGAGAGTCATTCCAGTTCTCTCCTGAACGCCTGCTGATAATGTTTATCTAACGCCGAAAGAAGGATCAGCCGTCATGATTTTCGAGAAGGTAAAGTCCCGCGTCGTGGCTCACCTGTCTTACTTCGTCGGGTCTGGCCACGAGGCCGCTGTGGTGGACCCGCAGAGGGACTGCAGTGTCTACGTGGACATCGCCAAGCGGGAGGGCATGAGGATCAAGTACGTGTTCGAGACGCACAGGAACGAGGACTACGTCATAGGATCGAGGGAGCTGGCGAGCCTCACCGGCGCCGAGATATACCACGGCCCCTGGCCCGAGTTCGAGTATGGCAACAGGGTGGGGGATGGCCAGGAGTTCCGTGTGGGTAAGCTTAAGGTCACGGCGCTGCACACGCCGGGGCACACCCCGGGGTGCACGTCATACGCCGTCACCGATCTCGCCACCGGCGACGACGTGGTAATGGTGTTTACCGGGGACGCGTTGTTCGTCGGCGACGCCGGGAGGACGGACTTCGGGGGACCGGGGAAGCGCAGGGAGTGGTCGGAGAACCTCTACAACAGCATCCACGAGAAGTTGCTGCCGTTGGGAGACCACGTGGTGCTCTGCCCGGCCCACGGCTCGGGCTCCGTATGCGGCGGGGGAATAGCGGACCGCGAGGTGAGCACACTGGGCGCGGAGCGGCTCATGAACCCGCTGCTCCAGATGAGCCGGGAGGAGTTCATCGACTTCAAGGTAAACGAGGACCACCACTACACGCCGTACTTCCGCATGATGGAGAAGCTCAACCTCGAGGGCGCGCCCTTCGTCGGCTGTGGGCCCAACCCCCGGGCGTTGACCCCAAAGGAGTTCAAGGAGATGGTGGAGGCGGGGGGCGTCGTGGTGGACACCAGGCCGCCGCCGTCCTTCGGCGCGGGGCACATAGGGGGCTCCTACAGCATTAACGTCGCGAGGCTGGGCATGGGTGGGTGGGTTCTCCCCTACGACAAGCCCATCCTGCTCGTACTCGGGGGGCAGGACGAGCTGGACTATGTCTCAAGGGGCCTGTCCCGGATGGGCTACGACAATGTAGGCGGCTATCTCACTGGCACCGTCGCCTCTTGGTACCTGAACGCGCTGCCCATCGAGAAGCTCAGCCTCCTCACCGTGGCCGACTTGAGGGAGATGATGGAGAAGGACGATGACCTTGTGGTGGTGGACGTCAGGAGCCTCGACGAGTACAACGGCGGGCACATAGAAGGCTGTAAACACATCTACGCTGGACTCGTCGAGGAGCACGCCGACGAGATACCCCGGGACCGGCCGGTTGCTCTCATATGCAAGAGCGGCACCAGGTCCGGGTTCGCGGCCAGCATGCTGTTAAGGATGGGCTACAAGGACATATACAACGTACTCGGCGGCATGACCTCCTGGGTCAACGCGGGCTACCCCGTCGCCAAGTAGCCTTTTTCTCTAAACTGGAAACCATCTCATTTCACGGCGGGAAACGTGTGAACGACATCAAGGACATCTCTGCGATGGATTTCGACCCCGAGATCAAGGGCTCCGACGGCCCCGCCGTACTGGAGTTCTGGGTCAGGTCATGCGACCAGTGCAGAAGATTCAAGCCCGTCTACGAGAAGCTGCCTGAGGCAATAGGCGGAAAAACCCGTTTCTACAGGATGAACATGCTGAAGACCATGGAGAACCTGCGGCTCGCCGAGGGCATGGGGGTGGAAGAGACGCCCACGACGAAGGTCTTCTGCTCCGGCGGCGAGGTCGGCGAGCTGATCGGCTACCTGCCCCTTGAGGAAGCAGTAGAGAGGATCAACGGGCTGCTTCTGGCTTGTGAATCTTAGTAAAATGTGAAGGTTTTTACATCTCGGTTCCCTCGAACGCATATGTTTCCTCATGGAGTCACATCCTACATAGTTGGCGGACTGATCATCGGGCTTGCGGTCTCGTTGGTCTACATACTGACGGGGCTGCACGCCACCCAAAGCAGCCTGTTCAGCTCCACCCTGTCATATTTCTCGAAGGTGCCCTTCTTCAACAGGAAGACCTACCTCGACTCGCGGGAGTGGAGGCTCTACTTCGCGGCGGGTGTCATACTCGGCGCCCTGCTTTACACGGTGACCCTCTCTCCTGACGGCTTCTGGACCACGTCGGTTCAGTGGTGGAGGCTGCTGCTCGGCGGCTTCCTCGTGGGTTTCGGCACGAGGCTCTCAAGCGGCTGCACCTCGGGTCACGGCATAAGTGGCATAGCGTCCCTGTCCACGACGTCTCTCTACGCCGTGATAACCTTCATCATGGTCGGCGTGATCACGGCCAACCTGATGCTGATGCTGGGGGTCACGCCATGAACAACAGGAACATAGTGCTCTTGGTAGGCGGCATAGTCTTCGGGTTTGGCCTAGCCGTGGGCGGCATGTCCAAGCCGGAGATAGTGCTCAGCTTCCTCCAGCTCAAGGATTTCGGCCTCATCCTGCTGATGGGTGCCGCCACGGGGGTCGCCTTCGTGGCCATCAACGTGGTGCCTAGGTTCATGGAGAAGCCTGTCCTCGGCGGCGAGTTCAAGCCCCGCACGAGGACGCTCAGTAGAAACACCCTCATAGGCGCCGCCGTATTCGGCGTCGGCTGGGGGCTCAGCGGCCAGTGCCCCGGCTCGGCGTTGTCCAGCCTCGGGGTGGGTAACCTGCCGGTGCTCTTCGGGATAGCCGCCATGTTCCTAGGCGCCTACGTGATGGGCCGCTACTTCGGCTAACTTTATTCGCCTATTCGGGCCACTGAGATTATGTGCACCTCGGCTTTTGCCTCAAGCTCGTTTCGCAACCCGGTCACCAGCACCTCTAGGCCAGAGACTTCGGTGCGCGAGATGTCTTCCTTGGAGGTGGTCACCAGCCGAGGCCCGGACCCACGGCTTCATAGGCATCCCCGAGGCTCTCGTCGAGAAGCGGTGCCGCACTATGGACCAAGGCATGAAGATGAGTGTCATCAACGTCAGACCCTCCAGCACCATACCGGAGAACATAGATATGCTCGCCGGTTCAAGGACCAGGTAGCCACCCAGCTCTAGGCACAGCCAAACCTCTCACATCAATTGGTTTTTAGCCCATCAATCCCAGACACAGGTGTCATGACGCTGGAGCAGCAACTCAGGGAATACCTGAGGGAGGGGAAGAGGAGGGTTGTCCTCATAGGCGTCGGCAACCCCATGAGGGGAGACGACGCGGTCGGTGTGGCCGTCATCCAGCGCCTCCAGGAGAATCCTATCCCCGGCGTGCTGCTACTCAACGCGGAGACGGTGCCCGAGTCCTATATAGGCAAGGTGGAGAACCACAGGCCCACCCACGTGCTCCTCATCGACGCCGCCAACTTCGGCGGCCGACCAGGCGACACCCGCCTCATAGACTCCATGCACATAGGCATGCAGGCCGTCTCCACCCACAGCCTACCCCTGACCATATTCATAACCTACATAGAGAAGAGCCTCGGCGTCGAGGTGCTCCTCCTGGGCGTCCAGCCGAAGGCTGTGATGTTCGGTGAGGAGATGACCCCAGAGCTCGTAGAAGCGTCCGAGAGGATCGCAGGCACTCTTCATGAAATATTGTCTGTATGAGGAGAGCATGTCTGTTTCATATTAGTTGCTCCGCTGGTCTGATACCCTCCTTATTTTTAACTGGAAACGACAATTATCAGTAAATCCTAGTAATTCTGGCTGATTTACAGCGAAATATTTATAGTGTTTCTGTTGATAGGTATGCGATTCGAGATGGGCGTATTTCACGTCAGCGTGAGTTTGGCTCCTTCTCATCACTGCAGTTCTAGAGTCGGCTTTTACGAAGGCTGGTCTGAAGGACGCATTCTTGGTTTCACTAAGCTTGAGTGGTCTCAACTGGAATATGTAAGTCCCATGTGGCGGTTTTTTCCAGGTGCTCTTTCATGGCGGAGCTGTGGTTCTTCTCTTCGTCTCATTAAAAATTCTTGTGAGAAGTGAATGCATGAGTGACTCGAAGACAAGCATGTATGCTGGCATCGTCGTTAGCATACCTGGGTGTGGACGGATACCTGATGAAGCTGTGCTGGCTCAAGAGACTTACGTGCGTTGTCGTATGAAATTAGTTTTAAACCAGTTAACCCAATATCATGAGAAAACCGTTGGAGGCGATGTCTAGTGGCACATGACGTTGTTGCGGCGATGGGCTGGCAGATAGTTATAGAGTACTGGCCGGCATTCTTCTGCTGGATCATACCCATGGTGGGCGCCGTGCTCATGCCTGTCTTCAACAGGCTCGGGGACAAGTTCCGGGACTACATGGCGGTGCTCTTCGGCGCCGGAGCCGCAATATCGACAGCCTCCATGGTTCCGTGGCTCCTCTCCGGGCACACGCCCGGCGACGTCACGGTCGGAGACTGGATAACATTTATTGGAAAGCCCTTGAGAATGGGCGTCCTCGTCGACCCGTTGACGATCATCATTCTGAACGTCGTCTCATTCATCACGCTGATGATCATCGTCTACAGCGTCGGCTACATGCACGGCGACCAGCACCTCACGAGGTTCTGGTTCTTCTTCCTCTACTTCCTTGGGAGCATGCTGCTGCTGGTGGTGAGCAACAACCTCATCCAGACCATGATAGGCTGGGAGGGCGTCGGCATCTGCAGCTACGGCCTCATCGGCTACTACTACAGGGACAGCAAAGAGCGGTGGCTCGGCGGGCCGCCGCCCACCAAGATGTTCCCGCCCAGCGAGTGCGGCATGAAGGCCTTCGTTGTGACGGGCGTCGGCGACGTCTTCCTGCTGGGAGCCATCTTCATAATATTCACATTCGCTGGCACGCTGAACTATACAGAGCTGATACAGACCGCCCCCGAGTGGCTGGCCGAGATGAGCCACTACCCGGGGCTCGTTGCGTTGACGGCCATACTGTTTCTGGGTGGCCCCATAGGGAAGTCCGCGCAATTCCCGCTCCACGAGTGGCTTCCCGAGGCTATGGCTGGCCCCACCAGCGTCTCGGCCCTGATCCATGCAGCCACGATGGTCAAGGCGGGCGTATACCTGGTCGCGAGGATGAGCCCCGTCTTTTACATAGGTGCCTGGTTCCTGCACATACAGGAGGCACAGGCGTATTTCATAGTCATCGCCATCATAGGCGGGTTTACCTGCTTCCTAGCTGCGAGCCAAGCCATCGTGTCTGTGGAGCTTAAGAAGATACTGGCTTACTCGACGGTGAGCCAGATCGGCTACATGATGCTGGGCCTCGGCCTTAGCGGCTTGAGCGAGGAGGCGTACATAACGGGCTTGACGGCCGGCATATTCCACCTAGCTAGCCACGCGCTTTTCAAGGGGGCTCTCTTCCTCTGTGCGGGATCGGTGATCCACGCCGTCGAGAGCATCTACACCTTCAACATGGGTGGCCTCAAGAAGCACATGCCGAAGACATACCTGTTGATGCTGCTGGCCACCCTGAGCCTCTCTGGCATTCCTCCGTTCAGCGGGTTCTGGAGCAAGGACGCCGTGTTCCTCTCCGCCCTCACCGCCGGGACCCCGCTCGCCATGGTGCTGCTGGCAGTCGGCGTCGTCAGCGCGGCCATGACCTTCACCTACAGCCTACGCTACATGAGCGTCACTTTCCGCGGCGACGAGAGCGAGTTCATCCACGAGCTGGAGCACCAAGGACACCACATACATGAGGCGCCTGCAATCATGTGGATCCCCATAACGATACTGGTAGTCCTCTTCAGCGTGATAGGGCTCTTAGGCCTCGCCGGGTTGGCGAACCCAAACCTCAGCCCCGAGGTGTTCATCGAGGAAGCCATCCACCACAGCGTGGAGCACATACTGCCCTTCGAGGTGGCCGAGGAGCTACACCTGGCTCACGTCAGTGGCTCAACGAAGCTCGTGGGCGCGGCCCTAAGCGCGGTGGCTCTGCTGACCGGTGGGTTCCTGGGCTATAACTTCTACTGGAAGAAGAACTGGGACAGCTGGGCGTGGGTTCAGGCGAGCGAGTTAAGGAAATCCATATACGCGTTCCTGTGGAACAGGTGGTACATCAACTCGTTTTATTACAAGGTCTTCGTCGATGGGGTCATACTCACCGGGAGGGAACTCCACGCGACGCTTGAGAAGATGTTCTTCGACAAGATAACGCCGGTGGTCAGCGGGGCTGCCATCGGCTTGGGCTCGGTTATTTTCAAGGACGTTGAGCAGGACATTATTGACAAAGGCCTCAACGAGGGCGTCCCCGACGCCGCGATTACCTTGTGGGACCATGTGAGGAAGCTGCAGACGGGTGTCCTCAGCTACAACATGGCCTATATGGGCATAATGTTACTCGCCTTTATCCTGCTCTTCGTCTTCGTATTAGGAGGAGGCATGTAAGATGGTAATGTCGTATACACTTGGATTGGTACTCTTGGTACCACTAATAGCTACACCTATCGTGTACGTTTTGGGTAAGAACTTCGGGAAAGGCACGGGATGGCTAACAGCGTTGCCTCTGGTGATAACCTTGTTCCTACTGGCTACGGTAGCGGTGGAGATACAGGGTGGAGGCTCATACGATGAGGTCTACAGCTGGGCCCCTGAAGCCGGGTTGACGTTCGGCCTCAAGGCCGACGGCCTGAGTATCTGGATGCTGCTCACCATCAACCTGCTGTGCCTAGGAATAAGCATCTACAGCATTCCGTACATGGAGCACAGGTTCCACGAGTGGGAGCACGAGACGGGAGAACCCATAGGCGAAGGCGCCTACGCCACATACTACGCCCTCTACCTGCTGTACGCTGTGGGCATGCTGGGCACCGTCATGGCGACGAATACCATCCAGTTTTACTTCTTCTATGAGCTGATGCTGGTGCCCAGCTGGGCGTTGATCAACAACTACGGCTACGGCGAGCGTGAGCGCATAGGCATGATGTACTTCTTATGGACCCACCTGGGCGCCGTCATACTCCTGGTTGGCCTGCTCACGAGCTACTGGATCACGGGCAGCTTCGAGATCAGCGCACTCGCCGGCGTTGTGGGCCATCCATGGGCGGGGTTGATCGCGTTCGCGATACTCATAGGTTTCTTCACGAAGATGGCGGTGTTCGGCATCCACATCTGGTTGCCCTATGCCCACGCCGAGGCACCCACACCAATCAGCGCCTTGCTGAGCCCAGCCATGATTGGCATCGGAAGCTACGCGGCCATCAGGCTGGTCGCCGTCCCCATGGCACCGGTGTTCCAGACCTTCAGCCTAGTTTTCACCGTCTGGGCTCTCCTCACCATGGTGTATGGGGGCCTCATGGCGCTTGCGCAGGACGACATCAAGCGGTTCCTGGCGTACAGCAGCGTGAGCCAGATGGGCTACATATTCCTGGGGCTGGCGAGCGCCGGAGCCTATGGAGAAGCTGGAGCCGTCTTCCACTATGTCAGCCACGGCTTCGGCAAGTGCATCTTGTTCTGCGTCGCGGGCGTACTCATCGCTAACGCCGGCACCAGAAGCATCAAGCATATGGGCGGCCTCGCCGACAGGATGCCCATAACAGCTACGTTGGCGCTGCTAGGCTTCTTCGCCATAGGCGGGGTACCACCAACAATCGGCTTCATGAGCAAGTTCATGGTGTTCAGCGGCGTCTTCGGGACTGCAATGGGCAACTCGGTGCAGCTTGCCGTGGCGGTCGTCGCCATAATAATGACGGTACTCACCGTGGGATACAGTCTCTGGACCGTCCGGCGGGTGTTCTTCGGGCCTCTAGCTGAGGGCATGGAGGAGGTAAGGGAGGCTAACCAGCTCTACCTGGTGCCCATGATAGTCTTTGCATTGATGGCGGTGATAATAGGAATATACCCGAGGCTAGTAACTGACTACATAATCCCCTACTTCTCTACCATGTTCTAGCCATCCACTTAAAACTCAGTGGCTCCTAGGAATAGCCCTCGATGTCAGGGTTTGCACAAGTTTTTTTTAGTGGGTCGCACTCTGCTGATAAGAAATGAGCATAGCCGTCATTGGCCCCCCCTCATTCGCGACGACCTTCGAGCTCATCGGGGCCACGGGTTATCACGAGATAGATGGGGGTGCGGTGGCAGCGACGCTGGCTCGACTCGTGAACGATGAAGACTACAAGCTCATCATCCTCCCGGAGCGCTTCGCACCTGAGACTAGGAACGTAAGGGAGGAAGTCATGAGGAAGGGAGACATCACGCCTGTCTTCGCCCTGGTCCCCGACTTTACCATGGAGACGGGTATGAGGATGGAGGAACTCCAGGCAGTGGTCTCGCTGGCGATAGGGACAAGGTTGGAGTTGTAGAGGATGGAGATGGAACGAGTACTATCGATGGGCTTGAGGCTACAGAAGCTCCTCGTTGAGGCTCAAGCCGAGGCTGAGCGGATGGTCTCTGAAGCCCAGAAGCAAGCCGACGAGATGATAGAGGCCGCAAGGACCGAGTCAAACAGGAGACGCATGAGGGCCCAGAGAGGCACCGGCCTCGAGGAGATGCTCGCGGAGGAAGAGAAGAAGGCAGAGAAAGAGGCTGCCAAGGTCTCGAAGGAATACGATAAACAGGTCGGAGAGCTGGAAAAGATCCCGGCAGAGAAGATCGATGACGCCGTCGAGTTCGTTTTACAGGAGGTCCTCCCCGGATGAGCAGCATAGAGCTTGAAGCCGGGCTCATAGAGAAAGCCGTGGCGGAGAGGAACACCATCCTCTCGAAGGCGGAGGCCCGGGCGGAGAGAATCCTCGAGAACGCCAGGCAGGAAGAGGCGCGCATCAGAAACGACACGGAGAGGCACCTGAGGACCATCGTTGGCTCCGAGCTCAGGGCGGTCCACGACAGGATAGTGGGCAGGGCGAACCTGGACGGACGTAAGCAGGTCATGGAGGCCAAGATGGAGCTACTCGACAACGTCTTCAGGATAGCGCAGGATAGGCTGGAGGCGATGGCGAACGAAGGCGGGGAAGACTACCAGGAAGTGGTCAAGAAGCTCATCTCCGAGGCCGCGGAGGCCATAGGCGAAGACGAGTTGATCGTCTCATCCAACAAGGCTGACCAGGGCTTCCTCAAGAAGACGCTTTCGGGGCTATCCAAGGAGCTAGGCGTTTCCTTAAAGCTCGACAGCAAACCCGTCGATACGGTGGGTGGGGTCATCGTGAAGAATCCGAAGGCCACGAAGGTCTACTATAACACCCTTGAGGGCAGGCTCACCAAGGTGAGGCAATCTAAGGCGTCAGAGGTGGCTGAGAAGCTGGGAGTGATCTAGTATGTCTATGATGGAAGGAACGATCGAGAGGATAAACGGCTCCCTCGTGGTAGCCAAGTTCAGGGAGGAGCCCAAGATGGGCGACCTCACAGAGGTGGGCAACCTCAAGCTCATGGGCGAGATCGTTAGGCTCAGCGAGGAAACTGCCTATATACAGGTCTACGAGGCTACCGCGGGCCTGAAGCCCGGTGAGCCTGTCGTGGACATCGGTACACCGCTCATCGCCGAGCTGGGCCCCGGAATAATGAGCCAGATCGTGGACGGCGTCGAGAGGTCCGAGACCGAGCTCTGGGACCTGACTGGCCCATTCGTGACTAGGGGAACCAACATAGCCTCGCTGAACCGGGATAAGAAATGGGGCTTCGACGCCACGGCGAAGAGAGGCGACGAGGTCGTCGCAGGGGACATCATAGGGACGGTCCAGGAGACGCCAAGTTTCGTCCACAGGATAATGGTTCCCCCCGGGTTGAGTGGAAGGATAAAGTCGATAAAGTCGGGGGAGTTCACGGTCACCGACACGGTCGCCGAGCTGGAGACCGGTGAGGGAGAGACGGTTCCCCTGAAGATGATGCAGACGTGGCCCGTCAGGCAAGGCAGGCCCATCAAGGAGAGGCTGTCGCTGAGCCAGCCCCTCATCACGGGGCAACGGGTCATCGATACCTTCTTCCCGTGCGCTAAGGGAGGCGCGGCGGCCATACCCGGGGGGTTCGGGACCGGGAAGACCGTCACCCTGCAGCAGATTGCCAAGTGGAGCGACGCCGACATCATCGTGTACATCGGCTGCGGTGAACGCGGCAACGAGATGGCTGACGTAGTATCGAGTTTTCCCGAGATAGAGGACCCGAGGACGGGGAGACGGCTCATCGAGAGGACGGTCATCATCGCCAACGTGTCTAACATGCCAGTGTCGGCTAGGGAGGCAAGCATCTACATGGGTGTCACCATCGCCGAGTACTTCAGAGACCAGGGCTACGACGTCGCTATCATGGCCGACTCCACGTCCAGGTGGGCGGAGGCCCTCAGAGACATATCGGGCCGCCTGGAGGAGATACCGGCGGAGGCAGGGTTCCCAGCATACCTAGCTGACCGTATAGCAGGGATATACGAGAGGTCGGGCAGGGTGGTCACGCTTGGCAGCGAGGAGAGGTATGGTAGCCTCACCATCATGGGCGCCGTGTCTCCCCCCGGTGGAGACTACTCGGAGCCTGTGACCACCAACACCCTCAGGTTCATCGGGACCTTCTGGGCCCTCGACTCGGAGCTTGCTTATCGTAGACACTTCCCGGCCATCAACTGGCTGAGGAGCTTCACACGGTACCTCACCGTGGCGGCCAACTGGTGGACCGAGCAGTCTCCGGGCTGGGAGGACGCGCGGGCCAGGGCGCTGAGGCTCCTAGAGGAGGCCAGCGAGATCGAGGAGACGGCCCGAATCATCGGTGAGAAGGCTCTCCCAGACGAGCAGAGGCTGGTGCTCCTCATGGCCGAGATGCTCAGGGAGGGGTTCCTAGTCCAGAGCGCTTTCCACGAAGTGGACAGGTACTGCTCCCCCGAGAAGCAGGCCGCGTTGCTTGAGATCTACGTGGACTTCTACGACGTTGTGTCGCCGCTCGTGAGGAAGGGCATACCCATAGAGCAGATCAGGGACCTAGACGTCCTCAGGGAGATGATGAGGCTCAAGGAGAGACAGGGCCTGGAGCCCATAAAGGAGGCGCGTGTGCAGATGAAGAACGACGCGGATGAGCTGGCGATCCGGTACGAGGTGGCTTCATAATGGTTGAGATAGCTGGACTTGAGTACAAGACCACCACTGAGATCAAGGGACCCATCCTCATGATACAGGACGTCAGGGACGTCAGCTTCGACGAGGTCGTCCAGATACAGAGGCCCAGTGGCGAGATCGTGCAGGGAAGCGTCCTCGACGTCAGCAGAGACTGGGCCATGATCCAGTGCTTCGGTGAGACCTCAGGTCTGGACCTCAACACCATAGTACGGTTCACAGGAGACGTCCTGAGGATACCGGTTTCCCCGGACCTCATCGGACGCGTGTTCAGCGGAAGCTTCGAGCCCCTAGACGGCATACCCAGGCCCCTATCGACGGACCTCAGGGACGTCAACGGCGGCGTCATCAACCCGGCGGCGAGGGACGTACCAAGCGAGTTCATCCAGACGGGTCTCAGCAGCATCGACGGCATGAACAGCCTCGTCAGAGGCCAGAAGCTGCCCATCTTCAGCGAGTCGGGGCTCCCCCACAACGAGCTGGCCGCCCAGATAGCCAGGCAGGCCACCATCCCGGGCCGGGAGACCGACTTCGCCATAGTCTTCGGCGCCATGGGCATCAAGAACGAGGAGGCCGCCTACTTCAGGGAGGAGTTCGAGAAGACGGGGGCCCTCAACAAGAGCGTCATGATACTGAACCTGGCCGACGACCCCGCCATAGAGCGCATCGTCACGCCTAGGATCGCCCAGACAATCGCCGAGTACCTGGCCTTCGACCTGGGGATGCACGTGCTGGTCATACTCACCGACATGACCAACTACGCCGAGGCGCTCCGAGCCATCAGCATCGCCCGGGAGGAGATACCCACACGGAAGGGGTACCCGGGCTACCTCTACAGCGACCTGGCCACCATCTATGAGCGGGCGGGCAAGATCAAGGGCAAGGAGGGAAGCGTCACGTTGATGCCCATCCTCTCCATGCCCGCAGGCGACATAACCCACCCCATCCCGGACCTCACCGGGTACATCACCGAAGGCCAGCTCATACTCCAGCGCGGCCTCGCCCTGAGGGGCCTCTACCCGCCCATGAACGTGCTGCCGAGCCTCAGCAGGCTCATGAAGGACGGCATCGGGGCGGAGACCACCAGGGAGGACCACAGCGACGTGAGCAACCAGCTCTACATGGCCTACGCTGAGGGGACCCGCGCTCGCGGCCTCGTCCAGATCGTCGGAACCGTCGGCCTCTCCGAGCGCGAGAGGACCTGGCTGGAGTTCGCCGACAGGTTCGAGCAGGAGTTCGTCAACCAGGGCAGGTACGAGAACAGGAGCATCGAGCAGACCCTCGACCTCGCCTGGGACCTGCTGAGCATGCTGCCCGAGGAAGACCTCATCAGAGTGAGGGAGGCTTACATCAACAAGTACCACCCGGCTCACAAACGGGAAGTGTAGAGTTGTCATCCACCGCCGGCGTCAAGCCCACGAAGGGCTTCCTCATGGACATGAAGAGGAGGATAGGCTTCATCGAGCGGGGCACAGAGTTCCTCAAGCTGAAGAGGGACCAGCTCGCCAAGGAGCTGACCACCTCCCTCGACGTCCTCAAGGGGAGACGCAGGATTCTCATGGACGTCCTGCAGGAGGCGTACGCCGCCGTAACCGCGGCGTACCTCAGCCTGGGGCCCCAGGAGGTCCAGAGCCAGGCGAGGAGCATAAAGAGTATCCTTGATTTGGAGGTCCTGCCCAGGGCCGTGATGGGGGTCAGGTACCCCTTCGTCAAGATAGGCGAGAAGCCCCAGGTGACGGCGGAGCTGGACATCACCCTTAGCGTGGCGAGCGACAAGGTCTACGAGATCCTCGACGACATCATCAGGCTCGCCGAGTTCGAGACCAGGGTGGAGCGGATAGCCGACGAGCTGGGGAAGACCAACAGGAAGGTCAACGCCCTGGAGAACATAATCATACCCGAGTACAACCAGATAATCAAGTTCATAGAGGACAAGCTCGACGAGGAGAGCCTCGAGGAGCTTGTCAGGATGAAGCTCATAGGGGGTGCCAAGGCATCGCGAAGAAGCTGAGCCTGGGCTTGAAATACGTGGTCCTGCGTACCCACGCCAGGATCGCCGACCTGCTCACCCAGGAGCAGATGCAGACGCTGGCCGACGCCCGGGATGTGGCCGACTTCCTCTCCAAGCTGGAGGACACGCCTTACGGCGGCGTCGCGCTGGACGACGAGTCCAGGCCGGACATCGCCCTGGAGCGGGTCTTCTACAGGAAGTTCATCGAGCGCATAGAGAAGATAGTGGAGCTCACCCCCCGGAAGATAGGGGAGTTCCTCTTGGGCTACTACCAGATGCGCTTCGAGGTGGTGAACCTCAAACGGATTCTGCGGGGCAAGTTCAGCGACGCCTCAGAGGAGGAGATAAGGCTCAGCCTAATACCCATAAGCCCCTACAGGGTGGCGAGCTACGAGGACATGATCAAGGCTGGCAGCCTCGAAGACGTGGTGGAGATGCTCCGCGAGACACCTTACGCCAAGGTCGCGGAGCAGATGCCCCTCTACGAGCGGTTTGACGCCCTCTGGCCGCTGGAGCTCATGCTCAACTACGTCAACGCCTCGGCCATACTGGAGGCTGTGAAGCAGCTGCCCACAAGGGATCGCCGCATCGTCCGCAAGCTAGTAGAGCTCGAGACCGACATCGAGAACGTACTCATCGCCGTGAAGCAGAGGGGCCATAGACACGAGGCGCTGGACCTCGAGGAGCTGTTCCCGGCAACATACGGCGTCACGGTCTCCCAGCTCAAGGACATCATAGAGGCCGAGAACCTGAGGCCCGTGATCCAGGGGCTGGGGTCTCCCTACGCCGAGATACTGGGCCCCATCTACACGGGGGACGTGGCCCTCATCAGGACGTACCTGCGGCTCGCGAAGTACGACCACGTCACGGCGTCGAGGTCTGCGGACGAGTACGGGTTCAACGTCATCATGGCGTACCTCGTCTACAGCGAGATCGAGAAGGACAACTTGGTGGGCCTGGCCTGGGGGAAGGCCCAGGGGTTGTCGCCCAAGGAGCTGTTGAAGTACGTCGTCATCCCAAGGGGCTGAGAATTAACTATTTTACCGCCCACGCCCCTTATTGTTTGAAACCAGATGGCGTTCAAGGAACAGGAGACGGTTTACTTCGAGAACCGCGGAAAGACGAACACGGAGGAGACGCTCTCGTTGGCGAGGAGCAGGGCTGAGGAGCTCGGCATCAGGAACATCGTGGTCGCCAGCTACACGGGCTACACAGGGGCGCTGGCCTCCGAGGTCTTCAAAGGCCACAACCTCGTGGTCTCGGCGGGCATGATGGGCTTCAGGGAGCCCAACAAGCACAGGATGATAGAGGAGAACCGCGAGAAGATAGAGTCCAACGGCGGCAAGGTCTTCTACCACCTCCACGCCTTCGGCGGCCTAGGCAGGGCCGTGAAGCAGAGGTTCGGGCCCATACAGGTGGACGAGATCATCGCCAACACGCTCAGGCTGTTCAGCCAGGGCGTCAAGGTCGCTTTGGAGATATCATGCATGGCCTGCGACGCGGGCCTAATAGAGTCCGGCCGGGAGTGCATAGCCATAGGGGGCACGGGCGGCGGCGCGGATACCGCCGTGGTGCTGCTGCCCAGCAACACCCACCGCTTCTTCGACACCAGGGTCCTCGAGTTGATCTGCAAACCGAGGGCGGGGTGACCCCGCCCCCGGAAGGCGAAAAAGGTATCGTGCTATCTGTTTGCTAGGACCGTCTTGGCCCACCACTTCAGCACCGGGCCCATCATCATGAGCCACGTCAGCGCCACGTTGAGGGCCTTCACGAGTTCAACGTTCAAGATGTTGCCGCCCCCATCGACCCGTGGCCGTTGTCTGGTGCCATGTGTTGTTCACTAGCAGTGTTATGTATCATTGATCTATATTACTGTACCCCATAAACTAGGTGTTACAAATTGTATAACAAAGGTAAACTGTTGGATGACTTAGGTAAACCAGGAGAAAAATGATAATGAAAACATAAAAAACAGGGTGAATTTATTAATATGTTTTATAAAAAGGTATAAATTGATGCAGGTAGATAAATGATGAACGAAAAAGCATCAATCGATGCGAGTAAATAATATATTAACAAGAAAGTATCAATCGATGAAAGTAGATATGTGAAACTCGGGGAAACGGATAAAAAAAAGCCGCCGAACCGCATATTGATCATGTTGCACGGCCGGGTGTCAGCTTCCTTATCATCTCAACGACCTTCCCGAGGCCCTTGGTCTCGTAGTCGGCGATCTGGTCAGCCTCCGTCGGCCTGGGCTCCTGGTTCCTGTTGACCCATATGGTCTTGATGCCCACCAGCTTGGCCGGCCTTATGTCGCTGAGCGGGGTGTCGCCGACGCTCACCGTCTCCACGGGCCTAGCCTTGGCCAGCCTAAGAGCCTTCCTGTAGTACTCCGGCTCGGTCTTCAGCACCCCCAGCGTCTTCTCGCTGAACGTGTGACTGAAGAACTTTTTTCCGGTCCTGAGCTCCAGGGTCTTGGCTTTCTGGCCTGCCCCGTAGCCAGTGCTGAGGCAGAGGGTAAGGCCCATTTCCTTGAGGGCTTCGAGTGCGGGGACGGCGTCGGGGTAGTAGATGGGGTTCTTCTTCGCCGATTCCCGGGCTTCCTCGAACTTTGCGCAGATGAGGTCGGCCGCCTCGTTGTCGAAGGGCAGCTCGAGGTGGTCGAAGAGCAGGGTGCAGTGGAACATGAGGTCGTCGTGGCGGTCTATGTATCTCTGGTGGATGAGGGCGCGGTGGATGTCGTAGACCCACGTGTTGTAGAGTTCTTCGCCGGTGTAGCCTAGGACGCCGTCGAGGCTGCGCTCCATGACGCCGTCCATGTCGTGGATGGTGCTGTCGTAGTCCATGAGGACCGTGGTGATCATCAGACAAACGATATAGCCATGGCTTTATTTAACCGCCGCATAGGTGTGGTGTATGCGGATCGTGGTGCCGGAGGGACTCCTACTAAACATGATGGACATGGCCCGAGACGTCCACCCACGGGAGGTTATACTGCTCCTCCGGGGAAAAAGGAAGGGCGACGAGATAACGGTCACCGAGTACCTTTTCCCACCCTTCGGCACAGGAGGCAGGGGCTTCGCCTCGTTCCCGACCCATATGCTGCCCATAGACTTCACCATAGTGGGGACCGCTCACAGCCACCCCTCGGGGAACCTCAGGCCCTCGGTGGGGGACCTCCACAACTTCTACGGGCGGGTGATGGTGATCCTTGGCCCCCCGTTCACCCTTGATGCCGTGCGGGCCTACGGCAGGGGCGGGGAGGAACAAGAGGTATATATCGCTAGAGAGTGAATATGTTGATCATTCCGCGAGGCATCCGTGATGGGTAAAAGGGAGTCCTTGGCGAAGGCCGTCACCCTCCTGATGAACGCGCCGCTTCTCGCCGTGGCTACGTTCATCTACATCTACCTCACGGACCCTGTGGGGCCCGCTCCCTCGGTTCTAGTGGCGGCGATCTTCTTCTCGGGCGTCCTGCCTATCTTGATCATATTCTTCCAGAGGCGGAGCGGCATAGTGACGGAGATGATGGTCAACGAGAGGGACGAGAGGACCAAGCCCTTCCTCGGGGCGATATCCAGCTACGTGCTGGGCACGCTGGCCCTCACGTACCTCGAGGCGCCAGCCGCCATGGTCTACCTCATGGCCTGCTACCTCGTGAACAGCGTCTTCATGATGATCGTCACCCTACGGTACAAGATCAGCATCCACGCCTCAGGCGTCGCGGGGCCCGCCACCTTCCTCGTCCACCAGTACGGCGTGAGGCTCTGGCCCTTCACGCTGATACTGGTTGTTGTGGGGTGGGCTAGGCTCCAGCTGAGGATGCACACGGTAGGGCAGGTTGCATGGGGTATCCTGTTGACCGTGTTGCTTACGCTGGCCCAGCTGGAGCTCTACCCCATGCTCATCCACCCACTATGACGGGGAAGACGACGACCCTGTCCCCGGGTTTAAGCTTCGCGGAGTCCCAGAGCCTCCTATCGTTTACGAGGACTCCGACGACGCGTCTGTCGTATGCGTACAGCGTATCCTTCCCCAGGGTCGCCATGAACTCCTTGAGGGTGGTGGGCTCCTCGACGAACCTGACTGTGAGGCTCGGGTACATCAGGTGAACCTTATCGAGGCGTGGCTTATACCTTGTCCAGCCCCAGGTCCCTACGCCTTTGCAGGTATCGCCTGTACCATGTATCAACGTTCTCCGGGGTGACGTGGTCGCCGTGGTGCCTAAAGCCTCCGCGGAATCCCTGGGGGACGTGCATGAGCTCGTGTATCAGCGTCCTGTCCTGAGCCTCCCTAGGGTAGTAGTCAAACTGCTCGTGTATGACCTCCAGGATGTAGGTGGGCTCCATGCCTAGGGTCTCCTGCCATATCCTGCCGAGGCCATGTATCCTGGCTATGGTGTTCCTGGCCTTGCTGCCCCTGCTCCTGACGCAGTGCAGCCGCTCCGGGTCCACGTGGTCGAAGCGCAGCACATCCAGTATCTCCCGTACGCGTTTCTTGATGTCGGGGGCGTCGAAGTACTCGATCACGGGGTTGTTTTCGCTTCGGTTGTGTAAAAGCTCAGCGGAAAAGCTTATTGGATGGATGGTCCATCCAATATGCATGGGCTTGAAGGGGAACGGGCTGACCCCCGCGAGGAAGGCGTCTATGCTCGCCGTCATGGCGGCGGCGGCGATAGCCACCAACTACCTGCTCATAGGGGTGGTCAACGTCAAGTTCATGGACCTCATCGTGTTCACGGGCGGGTACCTGTACGGCTCGGGGTTCGGCGCGACGCTGGGGGCCCTCATCTGGCTGGTGTACGGCACCCTGAACCCGTTCGGAGTGAACCTGGTGACGCTCGCCGCCACGATAACCGGTGAGATACTCTATGGCGTCGCCGGCGGCTTCCTACGGGACGGCCTGAGGGTGGAGCCGGGCTGGGGACCTGACATCCGCCTAGGCGTAGCAGGGTTCCTGCTCACCTTCGTCTATGATGCGTTTACCAACGTTGTCTCGGCCTACGTAGCCGGCATCCCCGTGTCCGTAGCCTTGATCAGCGGCATACCATTCGCCCTCATGCACGAGGCGAGCAACGCGATCTTCTTCGCAGTGGGGCTGCCCCCACTACTTCGAGCCATCGGGAGAACGATGAACATTGATGAGTGACTCAACCTACAAGTGGGCCGCGGCCCTCCTACTATGCACCACTATAGCGGCGGGCGCCGGCGCCCTCTACCTGAACAACCGTGTGAACGCCCTTGAGACCGAGTACGAGAGAACACTAAACGAGCTGAAGGAGTTCACAGCCACCGTTGACATCAAGATAGAATACGGGAACGGCACCGTGGCGTGGTTCAACGGCACGAGGATAGGGGCGGGCGAGTCCCTGCTGAACGCCACGCTGCGCGTCGCCGAGATGGACTACACGATATACGGGTTCGGCGTCTTCGTGAACACGTTGAACGGCGTCGGCGGCGACCCGGACAAGTACTGGCTCTGGAGCTACTACGACGATGGCTGGCAGTCAGGCACGGTGGGCGCCGACCAGTGGAGGCTCCACGACGGCGACGCGGTGGCGTGGACCTACGCCGGGTTCTCATAAAGCTTAACCGGGGGCGGGTGTACCAGAGAACGTGAAGCCCGTAGAGACCTTATACTCTCTTTCCGGGAAGATGGCGCCGGGCAGGGCGCCCGAGTTCACCCCCGCCCACGCTCTGATCGCCTTGCTTTTCATAAAGGAGAGGAGCCCCGGCAGGAAGCAGCTCTCTGCCGACCTCCGCCTCGGCGAAGGCACCGTCAGGAACCTCTTGAGGAGACTAACCGAGGAGGGCCTCGTCTCTTCCACCCGTCGAGGCGTGGAGTTGACCGCCGAGGGCGAGGGCTTATTGGTGGAGCTAGCAGAATGCATTAGAGGCAGACCCGTCCCGAGGAGCCATCTGACTGTGGGGGAGTTCAACCACGCAGTGCTCGTCGCCGGCGGCGCCCAGAAGGTGAGGTTGGGCGTTGAGCAGAGGGACCACGCCCTGATCTCCGGCGCGTCCGGCGCCACCACGCTGGTCTACGTGAACGGAGGCTTCAAGGTCCCGGCTCTGCCTGACGCCGTAGAGGAACCAGTGGCCGAGTCCATAATGGGGCTGGGGCCTAGGGACGGCGACGCCGTGGTCATAGGAACCGCCGACGACGCCTTCTCGGCCATGCTCGGGGCTTACGCCGCCGGCCTCGAACTGCTAAGCTAGGCTGCCTTCGGAGCTGTCCTGACGAAGAGCTGGAAAAGAGCCGTCGCGGCGAGGAGGATCAGCGAGATGACCCCGAACGCTTGGACGTAGTCCAGCCTAGATAAAAGCAGGCCGGTCAGTATGGGGCCGGAGGCGTGTCCGATGTCCCAGAGGCTCCCGAAGACCCCCATGGACGTGCCGAAGCCCCTCGCCTTGGTCTGCTCGGCCACCATGGCGGCGGTCGAGGAGGTCACCATGGACTCCCCGAGGCCGAACACCACGGTGAGGCCGCACAGGAGGACGAAGTCCACCGTCAGGGGGTACAGGACGAAGGAGACGAGGCATATGATCATCCCCGCCGTTATCTTGGGTTTCCTCCCCATAATGTCCGACAGCCTGCCCATCACCGGCTTCAGGAATATAAACACGACCAGCTGGAC
>CAZGZR010000033.1:0-25877 GCA_964529745.1 uncultured Candidatus Bathyarchaeia archaeon | reverse complement strand
CTGTTGCATAGCTGATGGGCGTGTGTATAAGTTAATGTTTTAACACCGCGGCTCCGGTTTAACTGTGATACTATGAACAGGATTGAAGGGCTGGAGGAGGCGTTCAAAGAAGCCAAGGCTGTTTTCCTCACCACCTTCGACAAGGACGGGAAGGAGAACAGTCGCGCGATGACCAACTTCAACGAGGACCCCTACGACATCATGTGGTTCCCCACCGAGAAGGGCACCCAGAAGGTGAAGGACATAGAGGGCGACCCCCGGGTGCTACTGACGTTCCCCTGCGACGATTGCGGCGCCTTCTACGAGATCAAGGGGGAGGCCGAGTTCGAGGACCCCGAAGTCGTTAAGGAGAAGTGGAAGTGGTGGTATCTTTCCTGGAGGCCGACCCAGAGAAGACGTTTCTGGTTCCCCCAGGACATGGACGACCCCCGGCGCGTCATAATAAACGTTCACCCCAAGTCCGTTAGGATCGTGGACGCTAGAAAGTAGAGTCCATTTTCCCACTCTTTACCTACAAGTAGGCACCCTGAGCCCTTTAGGCGCCCCATAAAAATCAAATCCCCGTGGACATATTCATCACAAACACTACGGTTGCCGCGTCTATGAGTTACTACGAGGATCTCATCACCAAGATGACTGACACCGGGGACTTGCCCGGCGTCATGCACCTCGTCAAGTGGATACAGCGGAACGAGGGGAAGAACGACCCCATAGCGGGGCTTCTCGTCGAGCTCGGGGACAAGATGAACAGCAGCCACAAGAGGAGTGAGGCCATGCAGCTCTACCTCGCCGCCCAGGACATCTCCCAGTCCGAGGAGGCGCGGGAGACGGCGGCTGGAAGAGTCCAACAGATGCAGCAGCCCCGGCCCGAGCCGAAGGAGGAGCCCGAGGAGGAGCAGGCGCCGCCGCGGCCCCGGCGTCAGCTCAAGGTCTTCCCCGACACGGCCGAGTCCCACCTTATATACGCCAAGTTCTTCGCCAAGATCAACAAACCGGACCAGGCTGAGCACCACTTCTACAAGGCCCTCTCCCACGAGGAGGACAACATAGCCGCTCGTCTCCACTACGCCCAGCTCCTCGTAGACCAGAAGAGGTACGACGAGGCTGAGAGACAGTACACCCGCGCCTTGGGGGTGAGCCCCGGCGACGCCACCGTGCACAACAACCTCGGCATACTGCTGTACTCGCTTGAGAGGTACGACGAGGCCGAGCATCACTTCAGGGCGTCCATCAAGGCGGAGATGGATGCAACCAGCCTCAACAACCTCGCCAACCTCCTCAGCGACACGGGGCGAGGCGAGGAGGCCGAGAAATGGTACAGGGAGGCAATAGGCATGAACCCCCGAGACGCCAACACCTACAACAACTACGCCCTGTTCCTGTGGAGCCAGGGGAGGGCGGTGGACGCCGACGCCACGTTCAGACAGGCCATACAGCTGTCACCCATGGAGCCGACGCTGCACAGGAACTACGCCAAGTTTCTGGCAGACCAAGGCAGGTACGTGGAGGCCGAGGCCGAGTACAAGAGGCTGAACACGCTGGAGCCCATGAGCGCGTCCAGCCACGTTCTCCACGGCGTCACCCTGTACAGGCTCGGCAGGCACACCGAGGCGGAGAACCACTTCAGGACTGCGATACAGCTGGACCCGGGCAACGCCGAGGCACACCTCTACTACGCGGTACTGCTCACCCACAAGGGCAGCTACATGACAGCCGAGACCCACTACACCGAGGCTCTGAGGCTGGAGCCCGACTCCTCTACCAACAACCTCGTCTACGGCATATTCCTGACGAACAGGCACAGGCTCGCAGACGCAGAGAGGCACTACGTCAAGGCACGGGACATGGCGCCCGACGCCGTGGAGCCCCACCTGTACTACGCCAGGCTCCTATCGGACCTGCAGCGCTACCCGGAGGCCGTGAGGGAGTTCAATGACGCCCTCCGGTGCGGGCCCGACGACCCAGAGACTCACCTCCACTACGCCCAGTTTCTCGCCAAGACGGAGAGCCCCACCGAGGCCGATCGCCACTTCAGGAAGGCCCTGGAGCTGAGCCCCGACGACGCCAGGGCCCACTTCAGCTACGGCGTGCACCTCGCCAAACACGGTATGAAGGACCGCGCCCTCACCCACTACAGGCGGGCCATGGAGCTTGAACCCGAGTACGAGGAGCTCGTAAAGCGGCTTCTATAGCGGCTGTGTGTGGCATCTTTCACCTACACACCGCTATATACAGATCACTAAGATGGAATGTTAAACAAGGTGAAAGTTCTTGACCGTTGAACTAGAAGTGGTACCTCAAGGAGCACCCGATAAGAGCATCGAGGAGATCGCCCGCGACGCCACACCCAAGATAGCCATACTCGGAATAGGCGGCGGCGGCAGCAACATGGTCACGTGGATGGACAAGAAGATGATAGGCGCCAGGACCGTGGCGCTCAACAGCGACGCTCAACACCTAACGACGGCACAGGCAGATGAACGCGTCCTCCTAGGCTACACCCTCACGGGCGGCCTCGGATGCGGCGGATACCCCGAGCAGGGGGTGAAGGCCGCGGAGGAGAGCGCCCCAGAGATCGAGAACGCCATCGGCGACGCTAACCTTGTCTTCGTCGCGGCGGCGCTGGGCGGAGGAACCGGCACAGGCGCGTCCCCCGTCGTCGCCAGGATATCCCGGGAGACAGGCGCACTGACCATAGGCGTCGTGACCATCCCCTTCAAGGTCGAGGGGACACGGCTCGGGAAGGCCAAGGAAGGGCTCCAGAAGATGCTGGACGTCTGCGACAGCGTCGTCGTCATCGACAACAACAGGCTCAGGAAGGTGGCCGGGAAGCTGCCCATAAGGGAGGCTTTCGCGGTGGCCAACCAGAGGGTGGCGGACTTCATCAACAACATGACGGAGACCCTCAGCGTGCCCGGTATAATGAACCTGGACTTCGCTGACATCAAGGCGATAATGATGGGCGCAGGCGTCTGCGCCGTCGGTTTCGGGGAGGGACACGGAGGCACCAAGGTAGAGGACGCGGTGACAAAGGCGCTGGACAACCAGCTCCTCGACGTCGAGGACGTCAGCAAGGCCACGGGAGCCCTCGTCCACATCGAGGGCGGCGAGGACATGACCCTCGAGGACATCAACAGAGCCGGAGAGATGGTAATGGAGAAGGTCAGCAAGGACGCCCGCGTCATCTGGGGAAGCAAGGTGAACACCGACCTGGAGGGCGTGATAAAGACCACCGTGGTGCTCGCGGGGGTAGACAGCCCGTTCCTGCTCCAGAAAGGCAGCACGGTGACCATCAGCCAGGACAAGCCCAAGGTCATCAAGATAAAGAGCAAGAAGGCCGTAAAGTAGTCAGCCCATTTCTCCCACTATTTTTCTAAAGGTTTCTCAGAGGGACAGTGACCACCAGGGCAGTCCCTTTCTCAACCGCGACGGCCTCTATAGAGCCGCCCATGGACTCTAGGGTCCGCCTGCAGAACGCCAGGCCCAAGCCGGCGTGCCCCTGCTTGGTGGAGTTGAAGGGCTCGAAGAGTCTGTCCAAGGCCTCCGGCGGTATGCCGCCGCCCTCGTCCCTCACCTCGATCCTGGCGTCTCCCTCCGTCCTGGATATCTTAACTTCAAGAGTCCCCCCGTCGGGCATGGCCTCCACTGCGTTCCTCACCAGGTTCTCGACGACCCTGGTCATCTTGTCTCCCCTAGCCTCGGAGACGAGAAGCCCGCCCTGGTAGGAGACCTTGGTCTCGACGCTTCGGGGGATGTAGATGGACTCCATCACCGCCTTGACGACCTGGTTCACCTCCACGAAGCCATCGACAACCCTGGTCTCCAGGGTCTCGGTGATCATCTCGGCCACCCTGGACGCCTGGTCGGCCTCCCTGTCGATCGAGGAGGCCAGGTCCGGCAGCATCTCCGGCTGGTCCAGCAGGATGCCCGACGCGTTCTTTATGGAGCGCAGGCTGTCCCTGAGCCGGCCCCGCACGAGGCTGCTCACCTTTTCGGCGTCCTCCAGCCGGCCCAGCGCGTAGTCTAGTCGCACCGCCCTCACGGCCTCCTCCCCGCCGTTGCCCCCTCTCTCCCTGTTCATGGCGAACGCCACGTGGTACGCGAGGGTCTCCAGGAGCCTCCTGTCGTCCTCCGTGAAGTCGTCCAGCTCCATGCTCTCCACGTTGAGCACCGCCACCGTCTCCCCGTCCAGGACCACGGGGACGGCGAGCTCGCTCAGCGAATCCATGGAGCCCCTGAAGTATATCTCGCAGCCCCTGAGGTCGTTCACCAGTATGCTGTGCCTCTCCCGAGCGGCCTTCACCGTGATGCCCCTGCCGTCTAGGGGCAAGGACAGCTTCAGCGGCGGCGCCCCCCTGAGGATCACCGTTTCGAGGTGGCCCTCCTCGATCACCTGGAACGAGACCAGCTGGTACTCGAAGACCGTCTGCATGATGTCTAGGGTAGTCTCCGCGACGTCTTCCAGGGTCCTCTGGCGAGCCAGCTTGGACGCCTGCCTGTGCAGCGCGGCCAGCCGCTCCTCCATCCGCTTCCTGTGGGTGATGTCTCTGAAGAAGCAGAGGTGGGCCTCCTGGCCCAGGTAGCTGATGGTCGAGGCCGAGACCTCGGCTACGCGTATGGCGCCGCTGGCCGTCCGGTACCTGGCCTCGAAGAGGTGGGAGCCCTCGTCTTCCTCTGGGGCGCCGCCGATGCACTGCCTGAGCCTCTGCTCGGGCTCCACGAAGTACTCCAGCGCGGTCCTTCCGATGAACCCGTCGGGGGACTTGCAGCCGAAGAGCTTCGCTGCGGCCTGGTTCATGAAGACGATCTCCATGCCGGTGAGGATGATGATGCCGTCACGGCTCTCGTCCACCACCTTTCTGTACAGCTGCTCGGCCCTGTACTTATCCACGTTCTGCCGGACCCGCTTGGCCAAGACTTGGTAGTGGCTGGGCTCGGGCTCCTTCCTTATGTAGTCATCGATGCCGGCCTCGAAGGCACTCTCCGCGACCTCCTCGCTGCCCTGGCCCGTGTAGAGTATGAAGGGGACGTTGCTCTTCTCCCTGACTTTCTGGGCGAGCTCGATGCCGTCCATGGACAGCATCTTGTAGTCGCTGACTATGCAGTCGTAGCCTCTCTGTTCCTGGAGTTCTAGGGCCTCCCGGGGGCTGGTGGCCGAGTCCACGACGACCTCCTCGTCCAGCTCCTCGAGGAATATCTTGGTGAACTCGAGTTGGGGGCCCTCATCGTCTACGTGAAGTATCCTGATGGGCTTCCGTTTATCCATGTCTCCCCCTCCACCGGGCCCCGGGGCCCGATCCAATCCCCAACCTGGTTGTGATGTTTAAATATAGATATTCTTTTTGCATATAAAATGTCTCTGCTATAAGAGGTGGTTGTTTGTGCGTTGTCTTTGTGGATGTTTTTTGATGAACTTGGATGCGGATTATTTTTGTTCTGTTTAAACTGTGTATGGTGGTTCAACCCCGCTCTACCGTAATATCGTCACAACGTTATGGGACGTTACAATCATGACTTAAACAAAGTGATGTTTTCTCTGGAGGAAAAAACAATAACCACGTCAGCCGTATTGAGGTGGCGAGGGGAGCTATGACGGTGACGGTGTTGCCCGCGATGATAGCCGGAGACCAGGAGGAGCTCGAAGCGAGGCTGGACATGGTCACGGAATTCGCGGATCACGTCATGCTGGACATCATGGACGGCGTCTTCGTTCCAGGCAAGTCACTGGACTTCGAGTACACGCTACCCAAAGGGCCCCGATACCAGGGCCACGTCATGGCCGTGGAGCCGTCGAGGCACATGGACAGGCTGGTGGGAGTGGCCGACTCGGCGGTGATCCACATCGAGGCCGTTGGGGATGTGGCGGGGGCCGTGTCTGGGGCGAGGGCCCGCGGGCTGGGGGCTTATCTGGCCGTCAACCCAGGAACCCCCGTGGACGCCGTGGCTCCATACCTTTCTCATATCGACGGGGTCCTAGTGATGACGGTGGAGCCGGGGCAGTACGGCTCCCCCTTCCTGCCATGGTGCCTTGGGAAGGTCGAGGCCCTCAGAGTCATGGACCCGGAGCTGGTGTTGGAGGTAGACGGCGGCATGAACCCGGAGACCGCCGCCTTGGCCGTGGAGATGGGCGCAGACGCGGTGGCCGTGGGGAGTTACATCTTAGGCAGCCGTGACCCGTCGAAGTCGTACAGAGAGATCCTTGATGCTGTCCAAGCGGCCAGGCCACGCTGGGGGAAGTAGGTTGCCCGCTAAGGGGCTGCCAGTGGTCTATGAGGGGCGTAGGATACGACTCCGCATCTATCAGCGCATATTCCATCCCGTGGCCAAGACCATGGATGGTTATCGGTACACGCTTTACAGCGACACCGGGTACGAGAAGGAGATACGATACGCCTCAGCCGATTACTATGGCCTCGACGACCCGTTCAATAGGGTGAGGCTTGTGAGGCTCGCCCGCGCCATGGGCTGTCTCGCGTGCTCCGACGAGTCCGGGGGCGAGAGGGAGTGCAGGGTCACCGTGTGCAGGGCCCGGGAGCTCCACGGCGTCGAGTCGGGGGAGACGCGTTGGGTGCCCTTCGACCCAGGGAGACTGGATAGCCTTGAGGAACGGGTGGAGAAGCTAAGGAGAAGGGTGGAGTGGCAGCGCCGTGTGGACTCTAGCTGAGTATCTCGGCGAGATCCACGAGGAACTCTTCCAGGTGATCCTTGGGTATCTTGACGCCGCTGGCTCTCTGGTGGCCTCCGCCGAAGCCGCCGTACTTCTCGCCTAGTTCGCTGGATATGTCGCCTAGGTGCTCATCCAGCATTAGCTCGCCGCGGAGGCTTATGTTGGCGTATTCATCGTTGACCTTGTAGCCGACGCCCACGTCCACGCCCAGGGTGTCGATTATGAGGTTGGCGATGCCGCCTGTGCTGTACTCGTTCACGGATTCCATGTAGGCCATGCGGCCTACCTTCACGGCGTTGTCGGATATACGCTCCTTCATGTCCGTCATCTCCTCCAAGCACTGGACGGCTAGGTCCACGGCTCCGGGTATCCTGTGGGGGTAGCCGTACCGGCTGAGTTCGTCCATGATGACCCTCTTGAAGTCTATGGTCTGGTTCATGCTCAGGGCGTGGGTGAGTATCTGGGCCTCGTGCTGGGCGAACTTGCGGTCTATCTTGGCTAGTATCTGGCTGCCCAGGGGGCCGTCCTCGAACATGTCCGAGATGGCGGCGTAGGCAGCGATCCTCGCCGCCTCGGGGCCCAACTCGTCCTTGAACGCGTCGTATACCAGTACTCCGGCGCAGTCTCTGGTGTCGAGGACCACGCTGATACCTGCGTCTTGGAGCCTCGCCATGAGATCGTTGCCTATCTGGTGGTGGTCGATTATGTTGACGTCGGCAAACTCCCTGATCCTCAGTATCTCTGGAAGCAAGGCTTCCCTGATGTTGAGGTCGCAGACGTAGAGGGTCTTCACTGGCGGCGTGACCATGCCGAGGGCGTGCTCTAGGTTGTCGTAGTTGGCCATGTACACGCTGCAGCCCGTGAGGCGCCTCAGGAACGCGCCGCACGTGAGGCCGTCCACGTCGTCTCCGTGTACTATAGCGTGTACAGTCAACCCAGGAGCCTCCTCGAATTTCATATTATTTGGGCGGGTTGCTAAAAAATGCTAGTATCCAGATGCTCTACTCGAACAAGTCATGATAGGCGCCTGCAATCCAGCCTTCTAGCAGCCCCTTGAGAATTATGGCCGTGCGTAGACTATGGCTCCGTAAAAAAAACATTTGAGCGATTATGGCGGTATCCTGCCGGGGGGCGCAGCCTCGGCTTTCGCCTCACCCCACTCAAGGTACGACTGTATTATCCTGAGGGCCACGACGCCTATAGTGAGGTAAACGAATACCCTCATGTCCATTACTATCTGGCTGATCGCTCCATCCATGTCTACGGTGAACTCCGTGAGCCCGAGGCTCGCGTAGTTGCCCGCGCCCAGGAGGATGACGGTGAATCCGAGGGCCGATACGTTCTGGACAACCGAGGCAAGGAGGTAGACCACGCTTGTCTTCTCAACAAACCCCTTGACGAGGGTTATCATGGCCGTGATGCCTCCTAGTATCTTCATCTGGTTGAGGAAGCTGGGTATGTCTATACCCGCGTCGGTCATCATCTGGGCTATGTCGGATGGCAGGTAGCTGGGAAGCATGTATGGTATCCCGACGAATATGACTACAGTAATCAAGGCGCTTATGATTGAGCCGATCTGTCTCTGTGACATATTTAGCCGCCTCCTGGCATGGTTATGGTGTTGGAGAAGCTGATGAGGTCGAACAGGGACGACACATCGATGTCGGTGACCCACACTACGTCAGCTCCCTCTTGGAGGTACTGTTCTGCCGTGCTCAGCGGCAACGACAGTTCGAGGTCAAATGGGACCTGTGTGCCAGGAGGTACCTCGATTTGCTTGGAGTTGGACGCCAATACCTCGCCGTCGCCGATTAGGCTTATGGAGACCGATAGCTGGGCTCCGAGGTAGCCCTGGTTCGTGGGGGTTAGGTGGATGGGGATGATGACGGGGTCGGTCATCTCCAGCTCCATCTCACCCCCGCCCTGGGGGAGGGCTGTGGAGAAGACTGTGATCATGCTGTACATTCCGAGAGCGAAAGCGATGAACCCTCCCAACTGGGCCACCGTGACTACTATGTCAAGTGCCTTCGATGCCTTCAACGTAGGATCGCCAACATGTAGTCCTTTTTACGGTTAGCGTATAAATATCTTCATCTCTGGAACAATCAACGCCTTGTCTCATTCCGTGGACTGTATCACCGTTCTGGATGAGCCCTTGGTAAACCTTTAAACCCGTTATGCTTTTTTAGGTGGATATAATGGCTCTGTGCTACTATTGCGGAAAGGAAATGGAGACTCCCCTCAGATGTCCGTACTGTAACCTGACTTTCTGCGAGGACCATATAGCCCAGAGGGACCATAACTGCATCGCCTTGTCGGCTAAAATCAAGACCGTAGACGAGCCTGAGCTAACGGACAACATTCACTACGTCGAGTCGGTGGAGGCGTCCGCGTACAGACCCAAGGTACATCCGAGGAACCGCAGGCAGGGCCTCCTAGACTTAGGCGTGGGCGTTACGCCGAAGAAGCTGGCTGTTGTTGCGATCACCCTAGTCATCAGCATGGGGAGCATACTGTTGCTCAACGGCTGGGAGCAGCCGTCCGAGACGCCTAACGCCGGTCCGGTTTTTCCCACCACCCCGGACGTGGTCATGCTCCAGGAGTATGTCTTGGAGCTGATAAACGAGGATCGGGTGAAAGCCGAGTTGGACGAGCTCATGTTGGACACCAACCCCATAGCTCAGAGGTACGCGGAGTCCATGCTGGAGACTGGGGAGTTCAAGCACAACCCCGGACTTCCGGGCACAATGGGCGAGAACATAAAATACCATACGTCGAAGGAGGAGTTCGAGGTCGAGGACGCTTTGCAGCTCATGATGTACCAGATGGTGTACGACGACGCCGAGTACGACTGGGGCCACCGCGACAACGTGCTGAATGAGGACTACAGTCGGGTGAGCGTAGGCGTGGCGTACGACGAACGCCGGCTGTATCTGGTTCAAGACTTCAGCTAGTTCCTGATTACCGCCCCATAAAACCTCTATATCCGTCACTGCTGCCTGAAACCATGAAGCTGGAGCTACACCACAAGACCTTCATGGCTGGCTTCCTAGTCGGCTTCGGGTTCTACACGGCCCTATTCTTCATAGGCTACTTCTGGCGGCTCAAACAGTTGATGGGATAGGGGTTACCGTCGGAAGACCTCGACGGTGTGCCTGAGGTCGCACTCGTCCAGCGCCTTGACGGTCACGGCCATGAGCCGCCCCAGGTTCTCTAGGTCGGTGAGGCTTATGACCTCGTTGGGGCTGTGCATGTACCTGTTGGGCATGCTTATGAGGCCGCAGATGGTGCCCCCGCGCTCCACCTGTATCGCCCAGGCGTCGGTGCCGCTGCGGGCCGGGACGCCGGTCCTCTGATACGGGATGCCGTTCCTCTCGGCCTCCTTCTCCATCATCTCCCAGAGGGCGCGTGTGAAGTTGGCGCCCACCGAGACCACGGGGCCTTTCCCCAGCCTTATGCCGCCCACCTGGTTAGCCTTGACGCCGGGAGCGACGGCGTGGGTCACGTCCGTCGCAATGGCCGCCCAAGGGTTCAGGTTATAAGCGGCGATGGTGGCCCCCCTGAGGCCTACCTCCTCCTGGACGGTGGCGACGAAGCACACCTTCAGGTTCCGGGGCGGGTCCTCCTTGAGGATCTTCATGGTCTCGACTAGGCCGGCTACGCAGCAGATGTCGTCGAAGGCCGGCCCCACGATGAGGTCGCTGCCCTCCTTGCCAAGGTGGGTCACGTCGAGGTATGGAGTGCAGACGACGCCGGGCTTGACACCCATGTCCTCGGCCTCCTCCCTGTTCCTGGCTCCGAAGTCTATGAGCATGTCCTTGATCTCGGGGCTCTTGTCCCGCTCCTTCTCGTCCGTGAGGTGAGCCGCCTTCACCGCGACGGCGCCCACCAGGTAATCCTCGGGGCCGTCGCCTACCCATACCCTGACACGGGTGCCGTAGGCGACGCGCTTGTCCCAGCCACCCACGTTGGTGAACGCGGCGAACCCGTCGTCGTCCACATACTTCACCATGAAGCCCAGCTGGTCGTAGTGGCCCGCCAGCATCACGGAGCGCCCCCCATCCCCGATGGTGCCTATCACGTTGCCCATGACGTCCACCTCGACGGCGTCGCAGTGCCTGCTGAACTCCTCCACGATGAGTTTACGCCTCTGCTCCTCGAAGCCCGTGACGGCGGGGGCCGCCATGAAACCTCTCAGCATCTCGTACAGTTCCTCTGTCAACTCCAATCAGACAACATTATCCCCAACGGAGATAAGGGTAACTGAGCCAACCATTAAAAAAGGCGGCGATTAATTCCTACCCCATGGAGCCCAGACACGCTCTGGTGAGGGAGCCCGGAGACGGCTACACAGGGTGCCTCAGCACCCACCCCCTACACCACACAGTCAGCCTGGAGAAGGCGAGGGAGCAACACGCCACCTACTGCAGCACATTGGAGGAGCTGGGGCTGGAGATCATCAGGGTGTCCCGGGACGACGCCCACCCCGACTCCTGCTTCGTCGAGGACAACGCCGTAGTCGAGAACGGCAGGGCTCTCATATGCAGGATGGCCAAGCCCAGCAGGAGGGGCGAGCAGCCCGGCGTTGCCGAGGCGCTGAAGCGGCTCATGCCCGTGAGGTGGGCAGAGCCGCTGGCGGCCATCGAGGGCGGTGACGTAATCCACGCGGAGGGGAGGCTCATCTGCGGCGTCACCGACAGGACCAACCTCGAGGGCGTGGCCCAGATGCAGGAATGGCTGAGGGTGCCGGTGTCCACCATATTCGACCCCACCATAATGCACCTCAAGAGCTACGTCACTTACCTCGGCAACGGCATAATGATCGCCACCGAAAAGTACTGCCACCACCCCGCGCTGGAGGGATTCAACATATTGGTGCCACCCGCCGATGATGAGTACGCCGTAGACACCCTCGCCGTCGGCGACACGGTGCTCATGGCGGACGGCTACGAAACCGCCCAGCAGATGGTCAGGGAAGCCGGTTTCGACGTCCTCAGCCTCGACGTCTCAGAGATACAGAAATGCGACGGCGCCCTCACCTGCCTCAGCATACTCTTCTAGCCTCATAAACCTGAACCCCCCACGAAGCTTTCTAGCCACAACGGCACTCCTCCTCCGCCTCAAACCCCACGTCAAAGCTCGACACACCCCGACACCGAGATCGAGTGGCTCACAAACCACGTCCAAAGAATCCAGAAAACAAAATCAGACGGAACAACAAATAAAAACGGTTCTGACTACCAGCAGGATCAAGCCACAAGACGAAAGAGAAACCCCTAACGGATCTCCATCTCGATATAGACCTCGTTAGGCACCCTGATCCTCATGATGCTACGCATAACCCTGTCCCTAGCGTCGATCTCGATGAGACGCTTATGAACACGCATCTCATACCTGTCCCACGTGGCGCTCCCATCCCCACAAGGCGTACGCCGCGTAGGCACCACAAGCTTCTTCGTAGGCAACGGAATAGGACCCACGATCTTCACACCGATCCTCTTGGCGATGTCCTTGATCTCACCGCAGACACCCTCAAGCTTATCGGTGTCGGTGCTCGTCAACTTGATCCTCGCACGCCGCGCCATACCAGTCCCCGTGATTACGTGAAAGTAAGAACTTAAAGGTTACTAAAAAAGGTGGGAGGAGCCCTACTCCTCGATCTCCATGACGATTCCGGCGCCTATGGTGGTGCCCATGTCACGGAGCGCGAACCGGCCCAGCTGCGGGAAGTCCTTGAAGGTCTCCATCGCCGTGGGCTGCAGAGGCACGAACCGCACGATGGCGGCCTCCCCGGTCCTCAGGTAAGCCGGGTTCTCCTCGATGGTCTGACCCGTCCGAGGGTCCAGCTTCGACAACAGCTTGTCGAACCTGACGGCGACCTGCGCAGTATGTATGTGCAGGACAGGCGTATACCCCTCCCCGACGGCCGTCGGGTGGTGAATGATGAATATTCTGCCCTTGAACGCCTTGGCGACCCTGCACGGGTTGTTGGGGTGGCTAGCCACGTTCCCACGCTTGAGCTTGTCCTTGGCGACCCCCTTCACGTTGAAGCCGATGTTGTCGCCTGGGCCAGCGCTGTCGATCTTGGTGTAGTGGGTCTCTATGCTGTTTACCTTGCCTTTCTCACCGCTCGGCATGAACACCAAGTCGTCACCGGGCCTCAACACCCCGGTCTCGACCTTACCGACCGGCGTAGTCCCGACGCCCCTGATGGTATAGACCTCTTGGACGGGTATTCGCAGAGGCTTCTCGGTGGGCTTGGGGGGCAACTCGAAAGTATCCAGCGCCTCAAGCAAGGTCGGGCCGTTGTACCACGGCATCTTGTCGCTCTTCTCGACGAGGTTGTCACCTGTCCACCCGCTGGTGGGCACGAAGCTAATCTTCGATGGATCGTAGCCAACCATCTTGAGGAGCCTACTGATGCCGTCCTTGACCTCCTCGTACCTCTGCTCGCTCCAGTTCACGCTGGGGTCATCCATCTTATTGACCGCAACGACCAGTTGGTTGACTCCCAGGGTCTTGGCAAGGAAGGCGTGCTCACGAGTCTGTCCGCCGGGGTTGGTCCCAGCCTCGTACTCACCCCTCTTAGCGGATATCATTAATATAGCTCCGTCCGCCTGGCTCGCGCCAGTGACCATGTTCTTGACGAAGTCTCTGTGGCCCGGGGCGTCGATTACCGTGAAGACGTTCTTCCTAGTCTCAAGCTCGTAGAAGGCGAGGTCGATAGTCAGGCCTCTCTCACGCTCCTCCTTGAGCTTGTCGAGGACCCAGGCATACTTGAACGAGCCCTTGCCGAGCGCCTCGGCTTCCGCCTCGAAGTCTCTAAGCTGCTTCTCGGGGATCGCGCCTGCACTGTAGAACAGGTGTCCTATGCTCGTGGACTTTCCGTGGTCTACGTGGCCGATGATGATCAGGTTGATGTGAGGTTTATCCCTCTTGCTCATCTCTGAATTCTCCTACACCATCAACCTATATGCAGAATAAAAAGGTTAGGTTAAACACAGGAAAACGCGTCTCACGTTCCACAATACACACGAAATAGGCAGAAATACGCTTCAAACGGCCCAAATGCGTAAAGTTTAAAGAGGCTCCACGCATCGTGGTGGTGGAGAATCAAATGGCGAACGGCCTATACGCTGCACGCAGGAACAAGAACGTCCGAAGAAAGATGCGGTACAAGAGCAAGGACTACACGCTGAGGCTGAAGAGGCGTCTTGAGAAGAAGGATCTCCTCGAAGGCGCCCCCATGGGCAGGGGAATAGTGCTGCAGAAGGTGGGCATCGAGAGCAAGCAGCCCAACAGCGCCATCCGTAAATGTGTCAGGGTGCAGATCATCAAGAACGGCAAGCTCGCGACCGCGTTCCTGCCCGGCGACGGAGCCCTCAACTATGTGGACGAGCACGACGAGGTAACCATTGAGGGCATCCACGGGCCACGGTCAAGGTCCATGGGCGACATACCTGGCGTGAGGTACAAGGTCAGCGCTGTCAACGGCACGCCTCTGAAGCTCCTCGTGTTAGGCAAGGCCCAGAAGCAGATGCGCTGAGCGTAATAACTCTTAGTGGGCTATTGTTTCGCCCCTGTTTTACCCTTCTCATCCATCAAGTACGTCAGAGGCACATTCAGGAGAAGCAACGCCGAGGCTACGTAGAAACACTGCTTGACGCCATAGCCCGTCATCACAGCGGTCATGAGTATGGGCCCCAACACGGAACCGAGGTCGAAGAACGTCCTGTAGACCCCTATCGCAGCGCCCCTCTGGGGCGAATCCACCGCCTCCGCTGAGATCACCGGCCCCACTATCCATATGGCCCCCGAAGTGAAGCCTATTACACATATCACAGCGGCCATCGTCAGGAACGTGGAGAAGATGCTCATCACCGTGACCAGGATCGCTGTAGCAGCCAGCCCGAACATGAGCACTGGTCTCCTCCCGATCTTGTCCGAGATGGAGCCCATGATGAACATGGCGACGACGAACCCCAGCGAACGGGCGCCCATCACGTACCCCACGTCGGCCAGGCTGAATCCTAGGGTCCCCCTCATGAAGAGCGGGACTATGGTCATGATCAACCCGTTGGTCATTATGAACTCGGCTAGGGTCGCCGCGGCGACGATCATCAGGGTCTTGTTCTTCATTACGCCGAGAATCTCACTCAAGGTGAGGGGCTTACTTATCGGTCCCCGTACGGCCTCTTTTCTTATGTAGGGAGGGACGACGAAGAGCAGCAGAGCCGTGAACGAGAGTGCTAACGCGACCGTGAACCCGCCCCGCCAGCCCAGCTCCTGAACCAGCTTCCCACTCACCGCGGAGCCTATGATTGTTCCCACGAACTCTATACCCTGAAAGACTCCCATTGCCGTGCCCCGTCTCTCGGCTCCGAACAGGTTCACTATGAAGGTCATGGAGACCGCGAAGAAGAAAGGCGCCCCGAACCCGTTCAACGCCCTTACCAGTACAAGGTGGACAGGGTTGTTAACGAATACCAGCAAGGTGTTACCGATCACGGTCAGCGTGAGCCCAAAGAGAATGGGCTTGTAGTAGCCGAACCTCGACGAGACGTAGCCGCTGGGTATCTCCAGAACCACCCTGCTGATCCAGTAGCCTGAGACGGCGTACCCTATCCAGACCCCGGTGGCCCCTACGTCCTCGGCGAACAACGAAAGGATGGGGTTCGTCACCATGACGCTGAGCATGGAGAGAAACCCCACGACGCACAACAGGTAGTATGAAGCCGAGTAGCCCTTTAGCCACATGATAGCTATCATGCGGGGCGCCTTGATTTAAAGCCTGCCGGGCGTTGGCAATGCTTTTATTTAGGTAACCCTTTCAAAGTCACTGCATTCACGAAGTGGTAAAATGAGCGAAGACGAGGCACAGGCACAGGACGAGGGCATTAAGCTCTTCGGCGAGTGGAGCTTCGAAGGCATCGACGTCCGCGACATCGGCTTGAAGAGGTACCTTAACCTTGAGCCGGTGTGGCTTCCCCACAGCAGCGGCAGGCACGAGGCACGCAGGTTCAGGAAGAGCAACCTCAACATCGTGGAGCGTTTCGTCAACAGCCTCATAAAACCCGGGTCCAGCGGGGGCGACAAGAGCAGGATCATCAACAGCGTCAAGACCGCCTTCAAGATAATACAGCTGAAGACAGGAAGAAACCCCGTCGAGGTGCTCGTGAGGGCAGTCGAGAACGCGGCGCCCAACGAGGACACCACCCGCATCGGGTACGGAGGCGTCGTCTACAGACTCGCAGTCGACATCAGCCCCCAGAGGCGCATCGACGTCGCTCTTCGCTTCATCATGCGCGGCATTAAGGAGCAGACCTTCGGGAACCGCAAGACCCTCGAAGAGATCATAGCGGACCAGCTCATCGGCGCCGCCAACAACGACGGAAACAACTTCGCCATCCGCCGGAAGCAGGAGGTCGAGAGGGTGGCCCTCTCGTCGAGGTAAAGCCTTCACAATTCGTTTACCTGTTACGTTTCTCACAGCAGGCTGCCCGCTGCGAAGCCAGCCAACCCCACCAACATGAATACTAGTATCCTGTTTTTTACCATCCTGCTGTTCTCTCGGGTCGGCTCCTTGGATAGGCTGTAGGCGCTGTAGATGAGTCCGATGTCGGTGGCGGCCACGAAAGGCATGTACCAGGCTGAGACGAGCCTCAATGCATACGGTATTATGGACGCCACGGCGGCTGCCACGTAGAAAGCGGACGCGACGAGGCTCGCCGTCCTCGGCCCCTTGGAGACCGCGACGGTGTTTACGCCTGCGCCCCTGTCCCCCTCCACGTCCACGATGCCCTTGGTGACCTCCCTACCCGTGTTACTCAGGAAAGCCATAAGGCTGAAGTAGAGACTTGTAGACACGGAACCGGTTAACAACCCCCCGTATATGAAAGGAAGGCTTATGCAGGCGCTCACCATCAGGTTCCCGAGGAACCCCGTCCGTTTCCCCCAGGCCGAGTAGATCATCATGACGACCCAGCTGAACGCCGCCACCAGCGTCGTGTTCAACGAGATCATGTAGCTGGCCCCGAGCCCCACGGCGCTCAAGGCGGCGGTGAGATACAATGCCTCGCTGGGGGTCACCCTGCCGCTGGGTATGGGCCTCCCCGGCTCGTTGACGGCATCGATCTCCCTGTCGTAGTAGTCGTTGACAGCCATGGCCGCCCCCGTCATGCAGAACCCCGTGACGAATGAGAGGAGGAGCTTGAGGGGCGACCCCAATATCGAGGCGCCGCCGGTCACGGCTGCGCCGACGATGATGGCCAGCCCCAGCATCACGGAGTTCACCGGCCTGACTATCTCGACGAGTCCGCCCAGCTTTTCCATACACCTAGGGTTTAGCTGACGCCGTAATAAACTCATTGAAGATGCAGATTTTTATTCCATGAGCGATCAATGGTATGAGATGAACAAGGAAGTCCCGATGCGTGTACAGTTCACGCTGATGGATGCGGTGAGGCTCGGTCACGAGTACATAAGGCGGAGGCTCGACAGGTCCCTCATCAACATCGCCTCCATCGCCTTGGGCCTGAGCTTCTACACCACCATGGTGATCTCCGACCTGCTGTACTCCACCAGCGCCATGCTGGGGGGAGGCCAGATAGCAGTAGAGTCGTACCAGTACTGGCTCGTCGCGGTTTCTCTCGTGGTGTCCATCGTGGGGATCACCAACTCCATGCTGATAGCGGTCTACGAGAGGTACCGTGAGATAGGCACCATGAAGTGCCTCGGCGCATTGGACAAGCACATCGTGCTTCTTTTCCTGGTGGAGAGCTTCTACCAGGGCCTGCTGGGCGGCCTTATAGGCTTCGCCCTCGGCCTGGCCTCGGCGATGGTGATAACCGGGTTCGCCGCCGGCTTCGACATCGTGTTTTATGCGCCGAAGTTAAGGCTACTGGCCATATTCGTAGGGGCCGTCTGCCTCGCCACGACCCTCAGCATGGTGGCCACCATATACCCGGCGTGGAGGGCTTCCAAACTTAACCCAGTGGAGGCTTTGAGATATGAGCTATGAGAACGTGATAGAGCTAAGAGACCTGCAGAGGTACTACCAGATGGGCGCCGAGACCGTGAAAGCCCTCGACGGTGTAGACTTGGAGATAAAGCGCGGCGAGTATTTATCCATCGTCGGCCCTAGCGGCAGCGGAAAGACCACCCTCTTCAACCTCGTGGGTGGCCTCGACAAGCCCACTAGGGGTAGCGTCTTCATCGACGGCGTGGACATCAGCCAGCTCGACGCCTACGAGCTAGCATGGCTCAGGTGCAGGAAGATCGGGTACATCTTCCAGAGCTTCAACCTGATACAGGTGCTGACGGCGCTGGAGAACGTCTCCCTACCCACTGTGTTCGCTGGTACTCCCCACGACGAGGGCCTAAAGAAGGCTGAGAAGCTGCTGGAACAGGTGGGGTTGGGTGAGAGGTTGAATCACCGCCCCACGGAGCTTTCCGCGGGGCAGCAGCAACGTGTTGCCATAGCCCGTGCCTTGGCCAACGACCCAGCCATAATATTGGCGGACGAGCCCACGGGCAACCTCGACCTGAACACGGGCATGGAGATCATAGACCTCCTTCACGGCCTCAACAAGATGAGGGGGCTGACCCTAGTGGCCGCCACCCATGACCTGAAGATGATCAAGGCCAGCGACCGCATCGTTTGGATGAGGGACGGTGTGATAGAGAAGGTGGAGCGCGGCTAATCCCTGGTGCTGTACTCCATTGTCAGCCTTCTTATAAGTGAGCCAGTCACGTGAACCCAGTTGGGGTCGCCGAGTGACTCAAGTGTTGCCCCGTACTCCCCGCTGGGTAGCCTCGTTATCTTGAGCTCGTTCCTCGTGTAGAAGTTCCCAGTCGCCGCCTGCGCCGTCTTGTATATGAACTTCATCTTCGTTTCTTCGCCTGATCCTTCAAGCTTTATGGACGACGTTACCTGGATCGGGTGGTTCTCTAATGCCTTCAGCCTTCTATGGATGAACTCAATGTATGGCTCTATCTCCTCGGCCTCAAGTTTCACTGGGATCATGATCCGGTAGGCCTCTTGGAAGCCACCCGAGTCTCTGTCTATCTTCCACCTCCTCATGAGGCTCGGGGTTATCACCACCGAGTTGCGGAGAGCAGTGTACGCGCCTGCGAGGACCGCGGAGACGGCGAGGGTCACGCTCGCGACGCTCCATACGGCCGAGACCTTCTGGTGGACCTGGAGGCCGATGTTGAGGATGGCCATGCCCCTGTATAGGGTGAGCCCCACGAGGTATCCTAGCCCCCCCGCGATGAAGCCCGTTATGAACGCCTCGGCTACGAATATGGCTGACACCTGCGCCGGGTTCAGACCCACGGAGGACAGTATCTCTATCTCGCCCCTCCTCTCGTAGAGGCTGTTGAGCATGGTTATCACGACGTTTAGGACCACGATGGCCCATGGTATCATGAGGCTGAGGCCGCGGCCTTCGAAATAGTTACCGAGCCTATACGTGACGTAAGAGTCGGCCGCGGAGGCGTACGCCCTGTACCCTCTTTCCAGAGCGAGCCTCTCAGCGAAGCCCGTTGGATCCACGCCTCCCCGCAGTACAGCCGCTATCCTCTGGATACCCACCATGACAAGCTCGACGGCAGTCTCGGTGCTCATTATCACCACCTCCGAGCCATCGCAGTCCTCTACCACCCAGTGGGGCACCTCTCCCTCGGGGTTGGTGTTCACCCATTTATCTGGGGCATAGCCGGTACCGTCCAGATCCTCGAGGCGGTTCAGCGCCTCTTCGCTGAAGACGCCCTGCACCTCTAGCTCGAGGCTCGAAACGGTGATGACGTCTCCTATGTCCAAGTTTTGACGTTCGGCGACGCCGCTGGGGACCAGAACACCGTCGGCGTCCGGAAGGGTGCCTTGGATGAGTATCCCCGTTAGGTCTATTATTTCGCTTTCATATGAGTCAACGCCGACGACGCCCAGCACCGGCTCCCCCATGATATAGATGTACGGCCTGCGCTGGGGGATGTTCTCGGCCTTCGCCGACAGATGCTCTACTTCCGGGTTTGAGGTCAGCCAGTCCCTCTCCGCCTCGCTGAGAAGTATGAACGTTGGCTCGCTGCGCGTCCAAGATCCCTCACGTATGGAGGCACCTTCCCACTCGCCCTTCTTCGGGTAGGTGTCCTTTATGATACCGTAACCCTCGGAGAAGCTCGTCAGCGCGACGAAGCTCGTCACCAGCAACGTGATGGATACTAGTGTGAGTATGAACCTCAGCCTCCTCCGCCGGAGGCTGCGCTTGGCTATGCTGAATATCGGTATTATCAGGTTCCTGGTGTGGACTCTTCCCCCTGAGCCCACGCTGAAGAACCTCGGGAATATGACGCCAAGAAGAGAAAGCGCCAGCACCACCACTACGCTGGCGGCAGCGAAATCGCTGAAAGGTATTATCTTCGAGCCCGGGTAGAACAAGTACAGGATGGCTAGGCTTCCAACTGACAACACCGCGTCTAAAGCCAACCGCCTTACTCCATCGGCCAGAAGGTACCCTGTCACCAGTGACGCGGCCGCTAGGAAGGTTATGAGTATGTACACAGAGAGGCCAGCGTCGCTATACATCCTGTCAAGCTCCTCCAGTGTGTGGTCCAGGGTTATGTAGCCCCTCTTCAGGGCGTCGAAGCATTCGGTGTAGTTGCCTTCCTCGAAAAGCATCCCCGCCTCAGAGACCTGCCTCAAAGCGGTGACGTAAGCCCCCTCCTGTTTTGTGAGATAGAAACCGTATCCGTTCATCTCGTCGAGCCTCTCATCCAGAGCCTCCTCGGCCTCGGCGGCGATCCTGAAGTTCAGGGGGATGCTGTACTCCCGTATGTCGATGATCTTGGTCTCTCCCTTTGGCGCGGTCAAGGTCATATTCGTCGTGAAGCTTCTGGAGGCAACGTTCGAGCCCAGAAGGAACGTGCTGTTGACCGCTACCCTCACGACCGTTCCCGGAGGGACAACGAGGTGCCCGGGAGGCAGCTCGATTACATTCATATCGTTTGAGATGGTGCCGTATACCAGCGGGACGCCTGACGGGGCGAGCGTCTCGTTGTTGGCGTCGATCACCTTGTACTGTAGGTGGAGGGCGAGGTTCTCCGTGTCTATGTAGAGAAGGCTGCCTTCAAAGACAATGGAGCTGGCTGGAAGGAGGACTATGTCGAGACCAGAGTCCACGTTCGTGACCTCCATCGAGTACGGGACGTAGTCAACGCCAGGTGTGTCGGAGTCGTCTTGGAAGACGATTATTTTACCGCTCTCGAACTCGGCGTCGATGTCGAACATGCCGTCTCTGGTGGACGTGGTTTTGTTTAGATACCTGGTTTCGCTTATGAGCATTATCTGGGCGCCGGCTATAGGCGCTCCCTCTTGGTCGCGGACGGTGCCGCTCAGAGCCTTGGCTTGGTGGACGGGCTGAATGAGTAGCATCAACGTTAGCATGGCTATGGCCGCCACCCCGCATCTTGGACGCATGATATCGATCCCACACAATACCCAAGACTAGGGTAAAAACCTTAAGCGTTCGCCCTCAAGAAGACCCTGTGTAAAATGATGATAAGAATAGTGACTGACGCGACTGGCCCCGTGGAGGCGAGTCTAACCGATGAGAGCCCGGAGACGGCTGAGGCTTTGTGGGAGGCGCTGCCCATCGAGGCGAGGGCCAACACCTGGGGAGACGAGATATACTTCGGCATACCGGTAAAAGCGGGCCCTGAGAACCCGAGGGAGGTAGTCGGGTTGGGGGACCTTGCGTATTGGCCGCCAGGAAACGCTTTCTGCATATTCTTCGGCAGGACGCCGGCGAGCAGGGGAGACGAGATAAGGCCCGCCAGCGCCGTCAACGTCTTCGGCAAGGTGGAGGGAGACCCGAAGGTGTTCAAGAAGGTGCGGAGCGGAGACAGGGTGAGGATCGAGAGGGCCTAGTCCTCGTCTACGATCCTGATCTTCTCCACAAGCCCCTCGTACAGCGCCTCACGGCTCTGCCGGCCCGTTGACATGGCGATGAGAGGACCGTGGGTCCTGGACCAGAACTCCGAGTCCACCGGGCCCTGGAGCTCGGGCATGGTATGGCTCGGCGTCTTCTCCATGAGCTTCTCCAGATGGGTCTCCATGGCGGGTTCATCGACCCTGTTCTCTTGGATGCACTTGGAGTAGATCAACGGGAAAACCATGTGCATCACCTGTATCCCCGGTGAGCCGAGGAGCGTGTAGGCGCTGGGCTCCGTGAAGCACTCCGGGTATAGCTGGTACACGGCGTTCCAGTAGTCTGAGAGCAGCGTCGCTAATCCGCTCACGGGCATACCCTTGAGTATGTTCTCCCTCAACAGGTTGGATATGGATCTGATGAGTAGGCTGTCCGAGACTATGTAGTTCTCGTGTCTAAACTCGCCCACGATCTGTATCCTGCCGTGCCAGGGGCTCTGGGGGCTCTGGTTCAGCATGTCCACCACCTCCGTTGCCAGCCCTATCCTAACTCCCTTACTGCCCTCGAAGTCCATGACCCACTGTTTACCGCGTTTCCAGAGCATCCTCTGGAGGTGCCTGTAGACCAGGTCCGTGGGGACGCTCTGTTGCCTCTTGTTGACTATATAGAAGAGCATCATCTCGTCAAACCTCTCGGGGAGCTTCATGATGCTCGCTATTACCGGGTAGTCCTCGAAGTCTTGGTTGCGCTCGATGGCTCGTTTAAGCGCCTCCACCCTGTGCTGCCCGTCTATCAGCCACAGCCCCTCGTCGCCGGTGTCCAGCATCCCGTAGCTGAACCAGCCCATGTCCTTCTCCTTGACGTACTTCACGTCACCCCTGATGTTCAGGAGTATCGAAGTGGGGAAGCACCCCCACTCGCGGACCAGGTAGCGTAGAGGGCTGCCACGGCGGTCCTTTAGCCTGCTCTCCGATGGCATACGCTGGTACCCTTCTGGGTTTTCCATGGTCCATCGGTCTATCCGGTACCTGTCCACGATGTCCTTGGCCTTGAAGACGGTTATGTATATCTCTACGCCTTCAAGTCCTCCACGCTGGGTTATGCTGAAAGCGTCAAGCTGCAACTAAACCCCCAGTATACTACCGATTATGGTTAGATAACAGTAACTATTCTAGTTGAGGTGGTCCTCTTCCCAGACTCCTCCATCGATGGGGGTGTCCTCCCAGCCCATGCAGTCGTAGCACAGCTTCGCCTTGACGTCGCCGCACTCTTCACAGAACTCTGTGCTGCACTCGACGCAGACGTAGACTTCCTGCACCTCCATGCCACAGATCTCGCACATGGGCAAATCGGTCACCGTATCTCCGGGACCATTCCCGGACTAATAAGCATATTGAAGACCACCTGTCAGGGGAGGTCTGCTACTGCGAAGCCTAGCTCCAGCCGCTGCAGCGTTCTAGGGGTTGGACGCCCAGTCTCCGGGTCCCACCCTCTCTCGGCGTAGTACTCGTCGAGCATGAGGTCGAGGTCAACGACGGTGCCGCTGCTTGCCCCGTCCCTGAGGGGCGATTCTCTGAACCTATTTGGGAGGCTGTCGTCGGCCCGTGAAACGCCCTCGCGGACCCCGTACATCCTCTCAAGCGTGACTATCCGCTCCCCGGCCTCCCTCATCTCCTCCGGGGTCACCCTGAGCCCCGTCGCCAGCTCCAGCGCCTCGGAGGCTCTCTCGAAGGGCAGCAGCATCATGTTCTGCATTATGTTCTTGCAGGGCTCCAGGGAGTCTATGACGGCGTTCCAGTCCTCGAAGTAGCTCACGAGCCGCCCCTTCCCCCTGTCAGCTAGTCTCAGCGTGGACTCGGGTACGCCGAACATCCTCTCCCCGATCGCGGGATCGTCGCTCAGCTCCAGGAAGGGCTCGCTCCTCAGGTGGTCGCCGCCTCTGCTGGCGACGGCGTAGCCGAGGCCGAAGCCCTTGAGGCCGCGTGGGTCGGCCATGATGAGGTCCATCCCCTTCACCTGTATTGTCCGGTCCATGCCCTTGCCCAGCTTCTTTGCCGCCTCGACGGAGCCGTCAGCCAGGACTTCTCCGAAGCCCTCCCTCTCCGCTATGAGCCTTATCAGCTCCATGAGGGCCTCCATGTTGCCCCACGTGAGTTCTAGGCCGCCCGTCTCCTCGGCGGTGAGTTCCCCGGCCTCGTAGAGCTCCATGGCCCAGCCGACGCAGCCGGCGACGGTGAGTATATCCAACCCAAGCTGGTTGCAGAGGTCGATGGCCTTCAGCGCCAGCTCCAAGTCGTTGTTGCCTATTCGGCTCGTGAAGCTGCCGAGGGCCTCGTACTCGGGGCCTTCGCCGTGTAGCCCCTTGTGGGGGCCTTCTCTGACGGAGTAGATCCTGCTGCAGGGTATTGTGCACGCGAAGCATCCCCTGTTCTTGACGTTGTACTCCTCGGCTAGTCTCTCTCCGCTCACCCTGTCGGCGTCCTCGTATACCCCGGTTGTGTAGTTCCGTGTGGGGAGGAAACCGGCTTCGTTTGCCATCATGAGTATCCGGGTGGTGCCCATGCTCATCCTGCCGGGGTACTGCTTGTGCGCCTTGATCTCCTTCTCCAGCTCAAGCACCATCCTCTCGAACCCGTCGGGCTCCGCCACCTCTACGTATCCGGTGCCTCTGACCGCCAAGGCCTTGACGTTCTTCGAGGCCATCACGGTTCCCATGCCAGTTCGTGAGGCGACCCTCACCTGGTTGGCGAAGAGGCCAGCGTACTTCACTCCTTTCTCCGCCGCAGGCCCACATACCACCGTCTGGACCTTTCTGTCACTGAGTTGGCTCTTGATGAAGCCATCGGCCTCGAATACTGTGCTACCCTTTATCGCCGAGGCGTCCCTGAACTCCACTTGGTCGTCCTTGACGTTGACGTATATGGGCAAGGGGGTTCTACCCTCCAGTATTATCTGGTCGTAGCCGGCGAACTTCATCTCGGGCGCGAAATGGCCGCCGGCGTTGCTGTCTCCCAGTATCCCCGTGTGGGGGCTCTTGGCCGAGACGTTGAATCTGCTGGCCGTGGGAAACATGGTCCCCACAAGGGGCCCCGTGCCGAAGATGAGCTTGTTCCTAGGGCTCAACGGGTCTACGCCGACGCCCACCTCATCGTAGAGTCTCTTGGCGTTGAACCCCCTCCCCCCGAGATAGCCTCTCATCTCTTCTTCGGTGATCCTCTCTGTTTCGTAGGTCTGTTCGGTGAGGTTAATCCGTAGGATGCGCCCCGCATAGCCGTAGGTTCTAGCCATGTATGCCCCACTCCTCTTTCATCCTGTCGAAGGCTTCCCAAGGCGTCTCGCTGAACTCGGGGGAGTCGGCGTAACTCAGCGCCCCGGTGGGGCACCTGGCAACGCACTGGGGCTCGCCGCCGCATAAATCACATATCAAGGCCTTGCCTTCATGCAGCTTTATGGATTCGAAGCGGCACTTCTCAACGCATAAGCCGCAGCCTATGCATGTCTGCCGGTCCACCTTGATGACGCCTTCTTCTCTGGATATGGCCCGGGTTGGGCATGCCTCCATGGGCGGGCAGTCGCTGCACTGGCGGCACATCAGGGGGTAGTCTAGCCCGAGGCGGTCGTCCTTTATCACCGTCACCCTCGATGACTCGGGGCTGAACCTCTTTGTGTGGTGGAAGCTGCAGACCATCTCGCATTGACGGCAGCCGGCGCACCTCTCCGCCTCTACGGTGATGCGCTTCAAGGTTATCGCTCATAGAGGCTTGTCTTGTCAATATAAGGTTGATTAACAAAACCTTTGTTAAGGCTCCAACACCGATGCTGAAGATCCATGGTAATTATTTACCTGTAATGGGTAAAAAATCGGTATATTTATAAGTAAATCTTTACCAAGAATTGGTCAAGATGGATCCGCTCGTTGGTGGACACCGTCGAACGAGGAAAAACAATGAGTCAAGAAACAGCCCAAGAAGCCATCCCCGAAGCGAACGGCACCTCAGTGGTACAGACGGTGAACCTCAAAAAGACCTATATGCAAGGCGGGAGACCGCTGGATGTGCTGAAAGGGCTAGACCTCGAAATCGAGCCCGGGGAGTTCATGGCCATCATGGGCCCCAGCGGTAGCGGCAAGAGCACCCTCCTCAACATGTTGGGGGCCCTGGACAGGCCCACCTCGGGTAAGGTCTACATAAACGGCGTGGACCTCTCGAAGCTGAGCGAGAGGCAAGTAGCCTCCCTGAGGAACAGGGAGATCGGTTTCATCTTCCAGTTCTTCAACCTCATCC
>CAZGZR010000032.1:391-27103 GCA_964529745.1 uncultured Candidatus Bathyarchaeia archaeon | reverse complement strand
ATTATGGCCAGGGGGACGCCGTTCTCCGGGCTGTTGAGGATTATCCTGCCGATGACCGCGGGGAGCCCGTACTCCTTCTTGTTGCCGGGGTGCACCGTCACGATCTTGGTGCCCGCGGCGTCGAGGCCCGGCATGTAGGCCGGCATGGCGATGAGGACCCCCTTGTCGAAGTGGAGGTAGACCCGGGGCGGCATCTCTATGTTGTCGTTGCCCATCTCCCGGAAGCCGCCCTCCACGGCCTCCAGGGTGCTCTTCATGTCGAGGACCTGCTTAACCTCGTCCTGTGTGAGATACAAAGTCATTTCAAGTCATAACCTGATGGGGGTGCAGTGTTATTAACGGTTACGAGAAGCTAAGGCGTGAACCTGCCCCCGTCCGTGAACACCCTCATGAGTTCGGCGTACAGGTAGTTGAACCCCTCATTGGTGACCGATGAGACAGGTATGGGCGCGAACTCGACCCCCAGGCGGTCTATGACGGCCATCATGTCCTGGCTGAGGAGCCTGTTCATCCCTGTGAGCCTCGCGTCTATGGCGCCCTCCAGCAGGTACACGTCCTCGGCCCAGCCCGCTATCTCCTCTACCTCATCCTCCTCCAGCAGGTCGGTCTTGCTTATGACCTGGAACTGGGGCAGCAGGAACCGGGTGTTGATGGCCGACGCCAGGAACATGTTCATCACGTAGTTCAAGGGGTCCCTGCAGAAGACGCCGTCGAAGAGGTATATTACGCCCTTCTTGTAGTCGGTGAGCTCCTGTGCTATCTGTGCTCCGATGTCCCGGAAAGCGAACAGCTCCATCTGGCCCGGGGTGTCCACGATGCAGATGTCCGGGGTGAAGTCCTCTATGTCGCTGCTCAGGTCCTGGACGATGCCGGCCATCATGTCGTGGGCCAGCATGAGACCGCCGTTGGGGCCCAGCCCATAGTCCTCCATGAGCTCCTCGACCTTGATGTACTCCCGTACGTCCACGTTGGCCGCGTATGGCAGCACCATGCTCCCAGGGTCCAGGTTCACAGCCATGACGTCCTCCCTGTTGTACTCTAGGAACCTGGTGAACTTGGCGGTGAACGTGGATTTCCCGCAGCCTGCGGTGCCTAGGACGAAGACGAGGCTCAAGCCTCGGTAAACTCCCTGAAGCCCCTATACGCCTCGGCTAGGCTCGCCCGCCTCGGCGGCCTCTTGAAGCCATAGGCACAGACAGGCTCCACGGCGCCGCCGACACCCCTGTCCATGGCGACCTTGAGGCCGCGCACACAGTCTATGAGCACGGCCCCCGCGTTTGGCGCGTCCTCCGTGCTCAGCTTCACGTCCATGGTGAACTTGGCGCCGCCGAAGTAGCTGCCCTTGACGTAGAAGAAGCTGTCCCTGCCGTTGACCAAGAAGTCCACGAAATCGGCGGACCCCGAGACGAGGGGGAAGTCGTACCCCACGGCGCTCTTCACGGCCTCCGTCTTTATGCTTCGCTTTATGTCCCTGCTCTTCTCCAGGGTGTTGATGGACTCGCTGCCGCCGCCCACGTCTAGCTGGTAGCTCTCGTCAACCCTTACGCCCCTGCTGTCCAGGAACTCCAGGAGGCCGATGTGGAACGCCGTGGCTCCCATCTGGCTCATGAGGTCGTCCCCCGCCAACGGCAGCCCCTTGCGCTTGAAAGACGAGACGATGTTCAGGTCGTTGACGACGCCCAGCGGCGTGGCGTTCAGAAACCCGCAGCCGGCCTCCAGAACCGCCTTGGAGTACAGCCTCGTCGCCTTGTCGCTGCCCCCCGATATCAGGTTCAACAGTATGTCCGTCTCGGCTTCACTGAGCGCCTCCGCCACGTCCACGGGCTCGGCGTCTGAGACTACGATCTTGCTCATGGTGTCTGGGCCGAACTCGTCAGGCGCCGGCCCCATCTGAACCTCGACGCCCTGCTCATCGACATCCATGAAACTCGGCGCCTTGTTCGGCTCAGCGTGTATGGCGTCCGAGAGGTCTCTCCCGATCTTGTTCCTGTCTATGTCGAACGCGGCCACGATCCTAATGTCGCCCACGCCGTAGCCCCCGACCGAGGGGTTCAGCAGACCCAGCTTGCCCCCGTTGACCCTATAGTACTCCAGTCCCTGCAGCAGTGCTGAACAGCAGTTGCCGACCCCCGCCACAGCCACACGTATGTCGCCCAAACGTTTCACCTTACCACCTAGAAACACAGGCAACACCTATACAAGGTTAACGTTCAGCACGGCCCTGCGCGGCGCCTCAGTGGGTAGGCGATCCTGCTGTGCCTCAGCCCCAGCTTAACCACGAGCTCAGCCATCTTCAGGGAGACCTCAGCGCCGTCCAGTATGGGTACTCCTAGGCTCCTCCTGAACCTCTCGCCCAGCCCCCACAGCGCCAGGCAGCCGAGGACGAACACGTCGCCCTCTCCCCGCTCTATCTTCTCCTCTATCTCCACCCTCAGCGCCTCCACCGTCCCGTCCAGGTCCATCCTCATCTCCAGCACGGGTATGTCGGGGACGACCCTGCACGGTCTACGCCCGAGAACCATGGACAGCGCCGTCATGGCCTCGCCGGGGCCTATGACCGGCATGTCCACGAGCTCCCTCGCGGCCGCTAGTGCCGGGTCGCCTCCGCACCAGATGATGGCCGCATCCACACCGTCACACTCGGCCTCCTCGACAAGCCTCAGGATGTCTGGCCCGGCGAGAACCGCGTCCGCCTCCGACTCTATCGCCGGCGGACCCACCTCCACCTGAACCGCCTCGACCTCGGTGCCGGGGTCCGCTATCCCCCTGAGGTAACTCAGACGCTCCTCGATGGCCCCCTCGGTGAGGCCCATAATGGGTACTATGAGTCTGATCAGCATAACAACCGATGAACACTCGTCATGGAACGAAAAAAGTCTTACCCAGTAAATTTTTTTAAAAAAAGGAACTCGGGTCTCCGACTATAGGAACTGGGTATGGTTAGGCTTAGCCTGTTCCCGAGTCCCCTTCCGGCTCGTCTTCCCCGTCATCTTCCTCGTCGTCGGCGCTTAGACCCGAGTCTACATGGTCGTCGATCCGTCCTTCTAGCTCATCCAGTCGCTCCTCCAGTCCCACGAGGTCCTCTTCGTCCTCCGCCTGGTCAAGGGTGGCCTTGATCTCGTCTAGTTCAGCCTCAAGCTCCGAAGTGTCTTCGCCCTCTTCCTTGAGTTCCGCGATCTTCTCCTCAAGCTCCGCTATGTCTTCCTCGAGTTTCTGTTTCTCCTTCTCGAAGCCGTCGTCTGTCTCGTTGTCGGTCTCGTTCTTTGTTTTACCGTTGTTGACCTTGCCTTTGTCTTCGTCGCCTGTCTCGTCGTCATCGTCTTCCTCGTATTCGTCCTCTAGGTCGTCGATCATGTCGTCGATCTGGTCGAGGATCGAGTCGGCCTCATCGATCAGGTCCTCGGCCGCATCCTTGTTCCCCGCGTTCATCTCGTCGTCCGCCTGCGAGAGAAGGCCCTCGGCCTCGTTCAGGAGGCCCAGCAGCTCGTCGACCGGTGCCCCGATGCCTTCGAGCTCCATTATCCTCTCCCTGTACCTGTTCAGGTTGGTCTCGTGTTTGTTGATCTTCTTGATCTTGTCGACCACTTCCTCGTCCACGTCTTTGTCTTTCCCGACCCTTTTGGTCTCCTTGACCAGCCTCTTCAGGCTGTTCACGGTCTCGCCGAGGTCGTCTCTGTCGACGTCTATGTCGTCGAGTCCATCTTTCATCGCTTGGAACTCCGCTCTGATGGTGTCTTCGTCTTCCTCCGATAGACCGTACTTGGCTAGTGTCCTGAGCATCTTGGTCTCCAGCTGCTGCACCCTGTGCCTCGTCTGGTTGACGAAGTGCTCCATCTTCTCCATCTTCTTAGGCTTGCCGATGGTCTTGAGCGCGGCGGTGAGCTTACCGAGAGTGCCGTTGGACTCGCCTAGCAGAGAACCCGCGGCTCCCAGGTCTCCCTGGTTCAGGGCTTCCTCTAGTTGAGAGAGAGAATCTTCCGCTTCGAGGATCAACGCGTCCGCCTCGGACACGTCTACGCCCTGTGCCTCCAGGTCTTCGGCTATGGCCTTGAGTTTCTCAAGGCGGTCAACGGCTTTCTCGTAGCCCACGAGCACACCGTAGCCATCGTCCTCATCTTCGTCTTCTTCCTCTGGCTCTGTTCCTTCGTCCTCATCAGTCTCCATCGCTAGCGAGGTTGCCTCCCCGTACTTGTTAAGGGCCTCTGTGCCCTTTTCTATGGCCTCCTCGTAGTCGCTGGCGTTGTACAGCCCCTGCGCCTCGTCGCGAAGCCCGTCTGCCTCGTCGAATGACTCCTGCGCGTCTTCAGGCACCTCTGCGCCTCCCTCGACTATGGAGTCAAACAGGGTCAAGGCCTCTGCTCGGCTCGTATCCAGCACCGTGAGAAGCGTCTCTGCCGTCTGCTGGGGGGTCTCTGGTTCCTCGGCGGCGGCGAAGCTTAACCCGCCGGCCGCCGAGGTGGCTAGCAGCATTATCAGGAGCGCCGTTATCGTCTTCTTCATAGTCGTCTTCACTGCCCAGACATCGGCGGCCTTTTTATAATAAGAACCCGGAGGAACCGTTTGGAACTCTGGTTTCATCGTTCCACCTCCTGCTCTTTGAGCTGGAGGTATGTCTCCCGCCCCACGTTGCTCACATCGAGCAATCCCTCCTCCTCGAGCCGCTTAACCATCCGCCAGGCGCTTGACTTGGGGATGTCGAAGCGCTCCCTGACCTCGGTTATGAACGCGCCTCCGCTCTCCTGTACGTACCTGAGGACCGCCTTGTCGTCGGTCCTGAGGTGTGGGTTATCCCTGAACACGGCGTCTAGGTCCACCTGGGGCGCTTCCGCCTCGGGTCTAGCCGGGAGGCCGCGTCCCCTGCTGCTCAGGTATATATACCCGGCCGCCAGCAGAGCTGCCGCTGCAGCGCCATATATAAGCAGAGTCTGGGTGCCCTCCGTCTCCGCGTTTAGCGCCTCCTCGTACGCCTGCTCTGCCTTCGTGAACGCAGCGCCGTATTCGCCTTCCTCGTAGGCATCCTTCGCTTCCTCGAGGAGCTGGTTTGCCTGTGTTAACGCATCCTCCCCGACCTGCTCTGTCTTCGTCTCCATGAGGGCCTCTGTCTCCTCTATGGCGTTAACGGCTTCCTCTGCGGCCTCCTCGCTCTCCCTGGCCGCCTCCACGGCTTGCAGCGAAAGCTGCTCCGACTGGGCGTACAGCCCGTCGGCGTATGCTTCCCTCGCCCCGTCGAGCATATCCTCGGCGTCGTCCACCACGACTCCTTTGAGCATCACCTCGTTCACCTTCTCCTCGGCGTTGTTGAGCAGCACAAGGGCGTGTTCCCTGGTGCCAGTAGCACCCAGAATATACGAGACGGAGGAACCGCCTGGGGGCATGGTCAAGGTGGCCTTGCCGTCCACTATGGTTATCCCGCTCGGCGTGGGCGATATGCCCACTAGGACGGCGTCCCGCGGGAGGGTGATAACCGTGTTTACCTGCGAGGAGACGCTGACGGACCACATGGAGCCCGTCTTGTTCGTGAGCGACTGCGACGAGTACGATATGGTTATCTCGCCCACCCCGAAGGAGTCCACCTCGACCCCGCCGTCCACGGCGTCCCAGTCCATGATTATCCCGTCCGGGTCCACCACCAGGACGTCCAGGTAGGGTTCTCCGGGGAGCGTCACGTTCACCCTCGCCAGCGTGGGATCGGGCTCCACCACGTACTCCACGTTGACGCTGCCATCCGAGTAGACGTCGAGGACCATGGTCACGGGTGAGTAGTCCTGGCCTTGGGCCGCCGAAACATACAGCGACGCCGATAGAACCAGAAGTAAAACGATTCGGGTTGGGGTCATCCGTCTCATCGCATCAACTTATGAAGATATTTAACATCGACTCAAAAGGAATTGTGGCGTATAGATATGTTATATAAATACATGTTCTGGGGCTGCAATACGCAGCAGTCTCACTTCAGGGGCTTCGTCATGACGAACCCGTCCTCGTCCCCGTAGTAGCTAACAGCCTTCCTTAGGTAAACGTATCCTCTGCGGCTGTAGAGCCTCTGGGCGTCCACGTTAGATTCCCGTACCTCTAGGTAGGCCGCCGCGGCGCCCAGCCCCCGGAACCTGGCCTCAAGCTCGTCCATGAGCATGGTCCCTATGCCCCTGTCCCGGTGCCGGGGGTCTACGGCGACGTTCATAACGTGCCCCACCCTGCTGCCTCTTCTCTCGTTCAGCTCTCCCACGGTGTAGCCCACCAGCTCCCCGTTGAGCGTCGCCACGATGAACAGCTCGGGGTTCATGTTGGCCATGAGCCTGAAGAAGTTCATGGACCACGGCGTCGGGTAGCTGCCGCGCTCTATCCTGTGAACTTCGTCGAGGTCCCCCTCCCTGAGCCCCCTGAGAATTACCCTCTTCACTACCTGATCACTTTCTGGCTTGTAGACTTGAACAGCTGGTATACTCCGCCGAAGGCGAACGCGAGCCCCCTCATCAGGTCCAGCACCGGGTAGGCTAGGAGCTTCCAAGGCTTACCGGTGCTGAGGCTAAACGGCAGGTAGTATAGCATGACGACGATCATGAAGAGCCCTAGGGAGCCGAGGCCGAGGTTCAGGGGCATCGGGTGCCTGATCCTCAACCAAAGATACATCATGAAACTGAAGAAGATCAGCATGCCTGTCATGAATATCAGGTACGACGAGAACCAGTAAGCCAGGTCGCTCGTCCTCTTGTTGATGAGGAGCAGGGTTCCTCCCCTGCCGTAGCTGAAGTGCTGCTTAACGAGGCCCCAGAGCGTGGACCGGTGCTGATGGAGGACGTTCACCTCGGGGTCGAGCACTATCCTGAAGCCCTTTAACCCCATCTCCTCCACGGGCTCAAGGTCGTCGAAGCCGTAGACTATTTTCTCGTCGAAGAAGTCTACCCGCGCCAGGGCGCTCCGTCTGAACGCCATGTTGGCGCCAGCGGGGAACTGGAGCAGCCTCAGGTCGGTGCCTTCTATCCGGAAGCGGAAGCCTGGGGTCACCCTGAAGAAGGTCTCGTCCATGTAGTTGCTCAGGGCCTCGTTCTTGTCGTACCCCTCCATGGTTCCCCCGACGAAGCCTACTCCCGGGTCCCGGAAGTTGGCCACGATGGCCTTCGCCCAGTTGGGGGGTATGACGCAGTCGCCGTCGGTGTACGCGATTATCTCCCCGGCGCTGTGCTTGATCCCCGTGTTCCTTGCGGCGTTGAGCCCCTTTCCCTCCTGCTGTATCAGCCTGAAGGGGTACTCTTGGACGATCTCCCTGGTCCCGTCCTTCGAGTCGCCGTCCACGACTATGATCTCCAGATTATCCTTGGGGTAGTCGAGATGCATCAGGGATTCCATGAGGTCTCTTATCGTCTTGGCCATGTTCCTGACAGGCACGATGACGCTTAGAGAGAAGACCTCTCTGGCCTGAGCCATGGTAAGCATATTTTATGGTCGCGATATAAGACCAGCGTTATGCCTCGACGAACCTGACGCTGTCCCTGAGGCTGTACTCCCAGACGCCCTGGTTCTTGTGGTACTTGTTGCCGTAGAGGGTCGCATCCTTGCCGAGTATGGACGACGTTATCGCCACGTGTAGCCTGTCGGTGTAGACGGCCTCCGCGTTGGCCACCCAGGACACGAAGTCCGTCAACGAGCCCTCCATCGACGCGTCCCTCGACACGGGGTTATCGCACTTTTGCTCTATCTCCCTTATCAGGTTCTCCGGTGTCGCTGACTCCTTGTCCCGCCGCATGACGACAAGCTGGTAGCGTTCCTCCTTGGGCTCAATGTACTCTTCCAGGTCTTCCGGCGTAAGGTAAAGCGCCAGTTCGGGCGATAACTTCAACTGGACGTTGGGGGGCAGCCCCTGCCCCGTGAGGTGGTCGTAGCTGTAGCGTTCACGGCAGAAAAGTGTGGTCTCACGGCCGTCCATGAAGTAGTCGGCGAGTCTCGTGTGGTTGAAGACGTAGCTATGGGGAGCCACGGCTATGGGCGCGTTGGTTTGCCCAATGATCACCTTGAGCAGAGCGGGGCCGTACCAGATGTCGTTCATGTAGCCACCGCCGTCGAACAGGACGAATTCAACGTCATCGGGTACGTCTAGTAGCTTGAAGCCTGCGTCGATCCCTGTTTTCCAGAAGAATATGTTGAGCAGGTATTTTCCGCCCAGCGCCAGGCTCCTCCTGTACGCGTTTTCTAGGTTAAAGCATGAATACCTGACGCCTTGTTCGTCCAGTTTCTTCACCAGCCCCATGTGGATGAGGGTGTCGCCGTGGTTCCCACCCGGGGTTATCACAAGGGTATCTCTGTCCCTGTTCTCCCTGAGGAACTCGGTGAAGGCGTCCATCTGGCTTTGATGAGGGTTTCAGGGTATTTCCCTGTTGCTCTCAACCTATTTATGGCTGAGAAAGGGTGGGTTACTGTGGGGCTTGGGTTGAGGCGTGGCAGGTGGGGCATCGCCTTCACGGTGCTGGGTGCTGCCATCTTCGTCGCCTACCTAGCCTACACGAAACCTTTCAGCTACCTCGCCGAGGCGGGGCGGTTCGACGCGTTGATGTTCGGTTCCGCGGTGCTGCTGAACTGGGTGGGGCTGGTATTCCTCGCCGCTTCGTGGCACCTGCTTCTCAGGGTGCTTCAGGTGAGGACGAGCCTTTGGCGCTCGGTCCAGATGACGTTCGTGAGCATGTTCGTGGTCTGGTTGCTCCCGGTTCCCTCAGGAGTCGAGATTATCCGGGCCTACCTTGTGAGGGACGAGGAGGGCAGCAACCTGGGTAAGGCCGTGAGTTCCGTAGTCGTTAGCAAGGTCTACTACTTCATCAGCTTCGGCGTCCTCGTCACCCTAGCCGCGGCTATCACGCTCATGGGGGGCGGCGGCGTCCCCGTTCAGCCGGCTATGGTCTGGTTCGTGGTCATCTACGCATTCTTCAACACCCTCGTCTTCGGATTGGTGCTGGTCCCCGGCCGCCTGCTGTGGCTCTACGAGGGCAGCCCGGGCTGGATACGTAGGAACATCCTCGACAGGGTATACAACCCCGAGATGGGGCTGGGCGGCTTCCCCGTTTTCGTGGACGAGATAGGCAAGGCCATGGAGAGACTCCGAAGGCACCCCTTAGAGAACCTTCTCTCCCTCCTCATGGTGGGTTTCCACTGGAGCACTGGCTCGGTTACGGCTTACCTCGTCGCCGCCTCCCTGGGTCAGCGCATCAATTTCTGGTTGATAGTGCTCATCTACGCGGTCATAGAGTTCATACAGCAGCTGAACATAGTGATACCGAGCGGCCTAGGCGTGGTTGACGCGGGGCTCACCGGGGCCTTCACCGTTGTGGGGGTGCCTCTAGAGGCCGCTTCGGCCATAAGCCTGTTGACGCGTCTCGCCACTTACTGGTTCGAGCTGGTGCTCTGCGGCGTCGTTAGCCTGCATTTCGGCTACCGGGAGGCTCTGGAGGGGTTCGAGGTGAGGCGATAACCTTTTATTTAACTACCGTGCTGTATCGCTAGTGATATAGATGGAGTTTACGATAGAGATGGCTCAGCAAGTCATCCTATACATAGCCACGTACCTCCTGGGGATGGCCTTCGCCGGCAGCTTCCTAGGCAGAAGATGGATGGGAACCGTGGATGTCTTCCTACACAGGACATTCAAGCTGAACGTAACCATCGGTAAATACCTCTACTGGAAGCACTTCTGCTGCATACCCAACCCGCCCAAGCCCAAGAACCTGACGAGGCCCACCGGGCTCGCGGGGATGCTCTTCACAAGGTTCCTAGATTAGCGCCGCCCACCGGAACATAGAAAAGCCTCACGAGGGGTCAAACAAGCATGCTCCGACTCGGAGTCATAGGTTGCGGCCGCGTCACCACCATGTTCCACCTCCGAGCCATACGAGACATCAGCGAGATAGAGCTAGCCGCTGTATCCGACATCGACGAGAAGCTGATGCAAGAAGCAGCCAGCGGATGCGGCGCCGAGGCTTACAGGGACTACCATGAATTGTTGAGCGACCCTAGCATCGACGGCGTCGCCATCAATACACCGCCGAGGCTCCACGAGGAGATGGTCCTCGACGCCTTGAGCAACGGGAAACATGTTCTATGCGAGAAGCCTCTCTCTGATACCGTGGATGGCTGTGTGAGGATAGGGGAGGCTCAAAACGAGTCGGGGCTGGCGGTTCTAACCGCCCACAACTACGCGTTCACGCCCTGCCTGACCCGCCTCACCGATCTCGTGGACTCTGGCAAGGTAGGGGGAGTGAGGAAGCTGATCCTCGCCTTCATGAACAACCTGAAGACGTATCGGCCTCAGACAGACTTCCGGACCACTTCGGGCGACGGAGTCGTAATGGACGTGCTGCCGCACATACTCAGCGTGTCCAAACAGTTGGCCGGGACGGCAGTAGACGTCAAGGAGCTCCGATGGTGGTGCGACGACTACCAGGTCTGCGACAACATGGAGACCACCCTCGTGACCGATAGGGGCGTGGACCTGGAGTGCAGCATGAGCTGGACAAAGCTGGTGCCCAAGTTCAGCGTCGAGGTACACGGCTACGACGGCCGCCTAGAGGCCGAGCTCATGATGAAGCCCTACAGGGTCACGCTGGAGAACCGGGGGAGGAAGAAGGTCTACAGGGATCGAGGGCTTGGTTGGTACCTTGACCTCGTCAGGTTCAAGCACCCGAGCTTCAGGAACCAGTACCTCCACTTCTACCGGTTGGCCAGCGGCCTGGAACCCCCCCGGATCACGGTGGACGACGAGATCCGTATACTAGAGGTAGTAGAGAAGATATCCGGGATGATGTAGGAGGGGCTGCGTTGAGCAGGGTGTCAGTGGTTAGAGCCGTCGACGACATCTCGGCGGCCGTCCGGCGCAGCGTGGAGCTGCTGGACGCCCCTCTGCCTCGCGGCATCGACGTGGTGGTCAAGCCCAACATTTGCAACGCCAAGAACCCGGACGGCATGGTGATAACCGACTTCAGGGTCATCGAGGCCGTGGTCCGCCTCCTCAAGGAGAATGGCTGCGAGGTCACAGTGGTGGAGTCGGACAACATCTCGGGGACGGCGGACCACAGAGCCGAGCGATCCGGCCTCCTAGAGCTACTCGACGAGCTCGACGCGGAATGGCTTAACCTCAGCAGGGACGACTACGAGGAGCACGAGGTAGCCGGCGCCGTCCTCAGGATGCCTAGGACGGTCGTGGACGCCGAGTACTTCGTCAACCTGCCCAAGATGAAGACATGCGCCCACACCCTGGTGACCCTCGGCATCAAGAACCTCTACGGAGTCTTCCAGCGGAAGAGCAAGGGCAGGCTCCACAGGCACCTCGACGAGATACTTCCCTACCTGGCTGAGACGGTGAGAAACGACCTGGTGGTGGTGGATGGCTTGACCTGCATGGAGGGGAACGGGCCCGTCGTCGGGAACCCCCTCTGCCTCGACACGTTGGTGGCAGGCACGGACATAGTCTCCGTGGACTCGGTTTGCACCAGACTCATGGGGTTCGACCCCTCCGAGGTAAGGCATATAGCGTCATCAGTCGGACGTGCCCCGGGCACGACAGACATTGACAAGATAGAGGTCGTGGGGGAGGACTGGACGCGGCTGGTCCACGGGTTCGAGCCCCCGTACAGCCTCAAGGCCACCCTCAAGAGCCTTCGCGCCATCAAAGACATATACCTCACAAAGTGACTCGACGCCTCTCCACGGTAAACGATATATTCGGTTACGGCACCCTGACAGGGGATGAATAGGGCCATCAAGGTGCTTCTGCTCTCCGTATTCGTGGCGATGCTGGGCCTCGGAATCGTCAGCCCCATCCTGCCGCTGTACGCCGAGAGCCTGGGCGCCACGTACACCCAGGTGGGGCTGCTCAGCTCGGCGTGGAGCATATCCCGGCTCATCTTCAGCGCCCCCGCGGGGAGGCTCAGCGACTCCACGAGCAAGAAGAAGGTCATCGTCGCCGGGCTGCTCGTCTACGCGGTGGTCAGCCTCATGTACGTCATCGCGTGGGACTACAACTCGCTCCTCTCGTTCAGGTTCATCCACGGCCTGGGCTCCGCCATGACCATGCCCATCGCCATGGCCTACGCCGCCGAGCTGGCGCCCGAGGGAGAGGAGGGACTCTACATGGGCACCATGAACTTCGCAATGTTCGGCGGCATGGGGTTCGGGCCCCTCCTGGGCGGAGGACTCACAGACCTGTTCAACATGAGCGCCCCCTTCTACTTCATGAGCGGGCTCACTTCCCTGAGCCTGGCCCTCGTGATGATGTTCCTCCCGGAACTGGGCTCTACGACATACACGGAGGACAAGCCCAAGCCCTCGTTCAGGAGGGTGCTGTCGAACAGGGTCTTACTGGCCAGCTTCGTGTTCAGGGCCGTGAACGCCCTGGGCCGCGGAGCCATCATGGGGTTCCTGTCCATATTCATGACCAACGTAGTAGCAGACGGAGGCTTGGGGCTGTCCGTCACACAGGCGGGCGTCGTGCTGTCCGTGGGCCAGCTAAGCTCGGCCGTCCTCCAGAGGCCATGCGGGGTACTGGCGGACCAACACGACAAGAACAGGCTCATCATCACGGGGGGCATGGTGGCGGTGGTGGGCATGGCCATGTTCCCCTTCGCCAACAGCTTCTGGCAGGTGCTGGCCGCCAGGCTCCTGTTCTCCGCGGGAAGCGCGTTGATGACGCCGGCCATAACCGCGATAGCGGCCATCGAGGGCCGCGGACTAGGCATAGGGACCACCATGAGCGTGTTGCAGAGCGCCATGAGCCTCGGTATGATGGCGGGGCCGCTCATCTCAGGGGTCTTCGCCGACATGTTCACCCTGAAGCCCGTGTTCTGGCTGGGCTCCGCCATCTCCCTGCTCGGGCTGGGGATGTTCGTGGTGCTCCAGCCGAGAGCCGACACCGAGGCGGCGGCCATCTAGCCTCTCACGCGTCAATGGCAGAAACCTTCGTCCCCTGTCGTAGGGGGATTCGTTCACTGTCGAGCAGCTTTAAATACGATGCACACATGTTTGATCGATACAACCTCGAAAGTGATATCATTGAAGACAGCTAGACAGGTAGGCATCGTGGGGTACGGCGCCTACGTACCCATCTACAGACTGGAGTCGTCGGAGGTGAACCGGGTCTGGGGGGGAGTCGGTGTGCCCGTCGAGGAGAAATCCGTCGTGGCGCCAGACGAGGATACCATCACCATCTCGGTGGAGGCCGCGAAGCAGGCGGTGAAGCGCTCGGGCATAGACCCCTCGGAGATAGGCGCCGTCTACGTGGGCACGGAGTCCAAGCCCTACGCGGTGAAGCCCAGCGGCACCATAGTGGCCGAGGCCATAGGCGCCACCCCAAGCGTCTCCACGGCCGACTACGAGTTCGCGTGTAAGGCGGGCACCGAGGCTATGCAGAACTGCGTCGCCTTGGTGGGCAGCGGCATGCACAGGTACGCCATGGCGATAGGGGCGGACACCGCCCAGGGGAGGCCGGCGGACGCGCTTGAGTACACGGCGGCCTGCGGCGGGGCCGCGTTCATATTCGCTGAGCGCAGCGCCGACACCGTCGCCTACCTTGAAGCCTCGTACAGCTACGTGACGGACACGCCCGACTTCTGGAGGCGGTCCAAGGAGATGTACCCCAGGCACGGTAACAGGTTCACGGGGGAGCCCGCGTACTTCAAACACATCCGGGGCGCCTCCGAGGGGCTGCTGACGGAGACGGGCTACAAGCCCGGTGACTTCGACTACGCCGTCTTCCATCAGCCCAACACCAAGTTCCCCATACGCGTGGGCAGGGGCCTCGGTTTCACCATGGACCAGATCGACCCTGGGCTCGTGGCCCCCAAGATAGGGAACACGTACGCCGGGAGCACCCCGGTTGGCCTCGCCGCCACGCTGGACGTGGCCGAGCCCGGGGACAGGATATTCGCGGTGAGCTACGGCTCGGGTAGCGGCAGCGACGCCTTCGTCTTCACCGTGCAGGAGGCGATAGCTGAGAAGCGGGGTGGGCCGAAGCTGGCCAGCTTCATCGACCGGAAGAAGTACGTGGACTACGCCACGTACCTGAGGTTCAGGGGGCAGATCATCCAATGAGGAGGGTTGCGGTGGCGGGCGTCGGCCTCGTGAAGGTGAGCGAGCACTGGGAGAAGCCCCTCTGGGGCCTCTTCACCGACGCCGCTCTGAAAGCCGTTAATGACGCCGGCGCAGAAGACGTGGACAGCCTCTACGTTGGTAACATGAGCGGCTCCCTCATGCAGGATCAGCTCAACATGGGTGCGCTCATGGCCGACGCCGTGGCCAGGCCGGGGCTCCACGCCGTCAGGGTGGAGGCCGGCTCGGCCAGCGGCGGCGTCGCGTTCCACGAGGCCGTGAAGGCTGTGGCGTCCGGGTACAGCGACTGCGCTCTGGTGGCGGGGGTCGAGAAGATGAGCGACGTCCTCCCGGAGGTGGCCGCCAAGAGCCTGGTGATGGAGGAGGAGCAGGAGTACTCGGCGTATACGGGGGTCACCAAGGCGGGGCTCAGCGCCATGCTCCACAGGCTGTACATGGACCTCTACGCGGGGCCGGCCGAGGTGGGGATGATGGCGGTGCAGAGCCACGAGAACGCGGTGGGCTGTGGGCACGCCCAGTACCCGTTCAGGATGAGCATCGAGCGGGCCATGGACAGCCCCATGGAGGCGGATCCCATCCACATGATGGAGTGCGCGGGTGTCGGCGACGGGGCCGCCGCGGTCGTGCTGGTCCCGGCTGACGCCGAGGGCGTCGAGGTAGCCGCGACGGCGGTGGCAACGGACTACTGTAGCCTCGCCATGAGGGAGGACCCGTTAACGTTAGGCGCCGTGGAGAAGGCGGCGGAGAAGGCTTACGGGATGGCCGACGTGAGGCCCGCCGACATCGACCTGGCCGAGGTTCACGACGACTATACCATCAACGGCGTCCTCAGCCTGGAGAGCCTGGGGCTCGTCGAGGCGGGGAAGGCCGCGAAGCTTGTGGCCGAGGGAGGCACGGCCCGTGACGGCAGGATACCCACGAACACGTTCGGCGGCCTCAAGGCGCGTGGCAACCCGCTGGGCGCCACCGGCGTCTACCAGGTCGCCGAGGTCGCCCTCCAGCTCAGGGGCTCGGCGGGCGACCACCAAGTGGAGGGCGCCGAGGTGGGGCTGGCCCAGAACATGGGTGGCACGGGCTCCACGTGTGCGGTGGCCATACTGAGGAGGCTGGGGCCATGAGCGTGCCACGCTACTGGAGGGAGGAGGTGCCCCGGTACCGGCTGCTGGGCAAGGAGTGCACGGGCTGCGGCACCAAGTTCTTCCCGGCGCGCCCCGTCTGCACGGTGTGCGGCTCCACGGAGTTCAAGGACTACAAGCTGGCGGAGACCGGGGAGGTGGTCACTTGGACGGTTATAAGGAACCCGCCCACGGGCTTCGAGAAGTACAGGCCCTACGTGGTGGCGCTGCTGGAGCTGGACGACGGGGTCAGGCTGCTGAGCCAGGTGGTGGACGTGGACCCCGGGGAGGTCCAGGCCGGGATGAGGGTCGAGGCAGTTTTCCGCAGGGTCAAGGAGGACGGCAGCGCGGGCATCATTCAGTACGGCTACAAGTTCAGGCCGGTCGTCGAGTAGCCCCACACTTTTATAGCCGCTGAGCCCTTTTCTCGCTCTGATAGCGTTGCCTCCACGGACAAGGTACGATGCCATCTCTGAGATAGCGAAGAGGCGGGGGTTCTTCTGGCCCAGCTTCGAGATATACGGCGGCATGAGCGGCTACGTCACCTACGGTGACCTGGGCACCAAGCTGAAGCGGAACATCGAGGCGCTGTGGAGGGAGTTCTTCGTCAGGCGTCAGGGCTTCCTGGAGATGGATGACCCCATCGTCAACCCCGAGAGGGTGTTCGAGGCTTCGGGGCACCTGGAGAACTTCAAGGAGTACTCCGCTGAGTGCAGCGAGTGCGGCAGGAGCTTCAGGGCCGACCACCTGATAGAGGACAAGACGGGCCTGGAGAACGTGGAGGCCATGGGGGGCGACGCCATGAAGCGCCTCCTGCTGGAGCACAGGGTCAGGTGCCCCGTCTGCGGCGGCGAGCTCAAGGAGCCCACGCTGTTCCTAACAATGTTTAAGACCGAGATAGGGGCGACGGGGGGCGAGGTGGGGTACGCCCGCCCCGAGACGGCTCAGGCCATGTTCATCAACTACAGGTGGGGTTTCCAGCATGCGCGTGAGAAGCTGCCCTTTGCCATCGCCCAGAGTGGCAAGGTGATGAGGAACGAGATAAGTCCAAGGAGGGGCAGTATTAGGGTCCGCGAGTTCACCATTATGGAGCTGGAGTTGTTCTTCGATCCCCAGGAACCTGGGTGCCCGTGGTTCGACGAGGTGAGGGACACGCCCATCAGGCTCCACACGGAGGAGATGGAGGTGGAGGGCGTCAAGGAGCCCCTGGAGACCACCGTCGGGGAGGCCGTGGAGCAGGGTCTCATACTTACGGAGTGGCAGGGCTACTTCATGGGCGTCAGCCAGCGGTTTATCACGGCCCTAGGGATGCCCCCGGGGAAGCAGCGTTTTAGGGCGCATCTGCCGGATGAGCGGGCCCACTACAGCGCCCAGACCTACGACCACGAGGTGTTGTTCGAGACGTGGGGCTGGATAGAGGTGTCGGGCTGCGCGTACCGGACGGACTACGACCTGAGGAGCCACATGGCGTCGGGCGTGGACATGACGGTTCTGAGGGAGGACGGCTCACGGTTCATACCCCACGTGGTGGAGCCGAGCTACGGGCTGGATAGGCTGTTGCTGTCGGTGCTTGAGGCGACCTACGAGCGGAGGAAGAAGCGTAACGTATTCCATTTGCCGAGGGAGCTGGCGCCCTATCAGGTGGCGGTGTTCCCGCTGGTCACCAAGGACGGGCTCCCGGAGAAGGCGAGGGAGGTGTATGGGCTGCTGTTGGACGAGGGGTTCTGGGTGGTCTACGACGAGGCGGGCAGCATAGGCAGGAGGTACGCCCGCGCCGACGAGATAGGTGTCCCCCTGGCGGTTGCCGTGGACTATGACACGGTGGACCGTGATGTGTTGACCATCAGGGACCGGGACAGCTGGGAGCAGGTGAGCCTCAGCCTGGGGGACCTCGTCGGGAGGCTTGGGGAATACTATAAGGGTGAGAAGGAGTTTAGGGAGCTGGGTTCTCCTGTGATCCGCGGCTAGTTGGTAACAGTGGGCGGTAACTCTATGCCTTTTTTTCTGGTGTTACTGGGTGGGGTGTTGTGATAACTGGTGTTAGGAGTTGTTATAGGTTGTTATTTGCCGTGGTTGTAGTGTGTCTTTGTGAGGATGTGGTTACGTCGTTAGTTCAAATCTATTCCCCGACTACCATTCTACAAAGAATAACAGATCGATTAAATGTTTTAGAAGTAGAAATGAAAAATGATTTTAAAAAATAATTACAGGTCTTTTACTAGATTCAAAATCTGTTTGGTTTCAGTTTGGAATATTTCTTGTGGAATTTGTGGAGAACCTTGGATAAAAATAGTACCATTTGAAAAAATTAGCAGAGAAATTTTTTTTCTTTTAAAAGTTTTGAGATAAAATTTAGTTCTAAATAATTGGGAAGGATGTGTTAAAGGAAAAGTGTCACAATTATATATTTGATTAAGAGTTTTCACAAAAAGATCTAAAATACTTGGATCTGTCAGTTTTTGTGACATACCTTTTTTCATATTCTGGATTGATGCCACAGAAAATAGTTGATTTGATATTATTTTTATATTTCGTATATTGTTAAATCAAGATTAAATATCTCCTCATATTCATCTAAAGAAAAAAAGGTGGATTCTTTAATAGGGTTAAAATCACATACTTTATCGACTTTTGAGGCAACTAAACCCGTGTCTCCATGTAATGTGTCAGATATTTTGATAATACGATACGGATCTGGAGTAACAGTTGGATCAACTAGAATATTATTACTATGAAGTTTTTTAACAAGGCCTTGTCGGTTTTTTATAAATTCATTTATTCTATGTTCTGGAGATAATTTAAAAAGGTCTCTTTCGTCCCATTGCTCATAATGTATATGAAATCCTTGTTTCCCAGAAAAAATTATTTGATCAGGAGACCTTTTGAATTCATTTACTATATAATTACATAAATGACTGGTTGTGTTTTTGGCATTTTCAAAAGAAGGAGGATTCAAATGTTTAAAATCAATATCAAAGAATAAAGGGACAGACAACATAACATCTTGTATACTTTTTGTTTTGCTAACATAAATTGGACTTAACCATTTGACGGGGGTAAAGTAAGCATTTTTTGGGACTATTTTTGATAATCTTCTTTTTAATTTACTTTCATCTTGAAAGACATCTTTAATACGTTCAAATCTTCGACGACCATTAGAAAATAATTCGACTCTGAAATGTCTAAATTTAAAATCACTCGGATATAATGTGGCATGGAGAAATCTATCATCGGTGTAATATTTTCTAAATAACCTTTTTTTTAAACGCAAATCAAGTTGCATATCCACAAAGAATTAATAGGTTTTAAAATATATATTAACTTGTGAGAAAGCAAACGCTTTCAATGACAAAAACGGCTCGCTATGCTCGCCTACGCTCGCAAAAGCTCGCTATGCTCGCTTTTGCTTCGCTAGACAGAAGAGATCCGGTTTGCTAGAAGCAACGGATCGCTATCTCGCCCCAAATTAAATTAATTAAATAACTTCGTTATCCTTCCATGATAACGTTTCCATCCTTTTTCAAGTGGAAAAAAAACCTCAGGTTGTCTTTTCCAATTTATGTAAGTATGTTCAGCTAACTCAAACTCATATGACGTCGTATATACCTCTTTACCATTAATCTCTTTTTTATAGAGATACAATAATTCAAAGTTGAGATATCCGCATACATCCAATAATATTAGACTATTGAATACCTTTGACGAATATTCAAATGTCTTGTTCATTGAATGATCATAACAATAATCATACGGAGAAAGACTATATTCATCATTTAATTTTCGTTTTAATCTAATATACTCATTTAATACTTTACTAAACCTAATTATTTTTTTATTTTTATTTTTATGACATAAATTATATAAAGAAAAGAGTACAAAATCACGATCTTTCAATTTATCCTTTTTAATAGAATGAAAAATGGGATTAAGAAAACGTCTTCGTTTATAAAAATCTTGATTTGTATATAAAAAAACCCTGACTTCATCAAGTATATCTTTTGTGCAAAAAATACTCATATTTGTATTTTCAACATATGCTTTGCCTAAACTAACTAAAAACGGAGAGTTGTCATGTACCAATGTACTAAGTTGAACTCCACCTACAATATAATTATCGCGATAATTATGCAGTATAGGAATACGAGGTTTTCCTACATTAAAAATTATATATATTTTTCCTTCAATGTCAGAAACAGTATTAATTTGAATATAATTAATTATTTTTTCTTTAAATACAAGATTTAACTCTTTATCCTCAATTATTCTATAAAACATATACCTGTGTATTAAATCAGTAAACTCCATAATGTTTACTTTTAATACCCTTTCTAAATCTTCAAAAGCCAATTCTTTTTCAAACCAATCATTATCTAATGATATATAAGATAGCACATTTATCATTTCATTTTCATTACTTATATCCTTATCATCGATGTATTTTTTTAATGCATGATATAATTCAGCTTCAAACCTAGAGTTTAAATCATTATTAGCAATAAAATCATAATGAAAATACCTAGTTAATAAAAGTAATTCAATCGATTCTTTTCCAGAGTAGTTAACAGATAACAATAATCGTTCATTTTTACGATCATAGATACAACATAAATTATCTAACACCTCAGAAAGACTAAATTTGTGACCTAAGCCAGTAAAATAGGTATCTCGTAATAAATAATCTATCCTGTCTGAACCAATGTCACCTTTAATTAATTCATGTAGAAAAAACCTAATTCGATCATATTTACTCAAATCACGATAAGGAATATAATCCAATTCAAAAATACTTAATATAATTTCTCTGATTTCAGGTGAAATAACTTGAGATATTTCTCTTCTAAATAATCTTATGCACTTAGGTAATCTTCTTGTATCATATGAAGATTCAATGGTATTTTGAGTGTCGTAGGGTAATTTAAAGGTCAGAAGTATACAACTCAACACGTCATGATCGAATTTTAAACCTAGATTTTTTATTGCACCTTCCATAGAATGCGAAAAAGGACCATGCCCAATATCGTGAAGTAAGGCTGCAAATCGAATAGCAGTAATAATTTTTTCATCAAATAAATTTAAAATTTCATTATTGCCCTTATTTTCTAAATTATATATTATTCTTTTAATCATACTCCATGTCATATGAAGCACACCAATAGAATGTTCAAATCTAGTATGTGTTGATGAAGGGTATATTTTATGAACGAAACCTAATTGCTTAATATATCTTAATCGAGAAAAAATATCCGAATCAATTAATTTCTTTTCATTTTTAGTTATTCCTACTTGTCCATGGATGGGATCTAAGATGTATTTTTCAAAATTATTTTCCCAGCCCAGTAATGATTCAGAAACGCTCATTGACCTTTCAACATTATAGATTTATTTTACTGTTAAATAATTTAGCATGGATTGATTCTTTGTTTATGTCTAAAGAATTAAGAGAAGTGAAGCCTGAGTAGCAAGAGAATGTAAGGGAAGATTTCCTACAACTTGACGTCAAAGACAAATGATACGTAAATTAAGCTAATTTTCAACCCTTTGTCTATAGATCACTCTTTCCTAAGCTCTATGAATATCAAGATTGTGGGTTATAACCCCAAAGTCGATATTTCAAATCTATCCCCGGCTTCTATAAGACTATCCATCCAAGATGATTTCAACTACTTTTCCGTAAGAGGTTCAATCTGGTGCGCTAGTTGAAGTGATGAGGGAGGTCTATATACTGATGCCCCCCGGGGGTTTAGATGAATTTTAGGGTTTTCATAGAAGTTCCTTTTAGTGATTATTCCAGTATTATATCAAATACACGTCGTCGTATCCCTGAATGGCGGTTGCTTCTACAACACTTTCTACTTCTTTTCTCGGTGGGATGTTATACTATGACTCTTGTTGTTTCTTTTATAAACGTCTGAAAAATGAATTAAACCCTATATCCTAATCTGGGCTGATGCACTGCATATCTCCGCCACCGACTGCATTGATCCTTGATTTGTAGTCTTCTAGGAGTGCCTCCATTTTCTCCTCTGCCTCTTCTAGTGTTGGTGCTTCTAGCACGAAGTCTACCTTAATGGTGTGTACCTTGTCGCGGTCTTCTCCCTCGACGGGGGGTGTCGCCGCGTTCTTGATGTACACGTCAGGGTAGTCACTCTGCATCTCACGGTAGACGGGGAAGAACTCCTTCCACACCATGGTGACGTTATAGGTCCTCCCATAGAAGACGCTGGTGGACTGGCTCTCGATCATGGGGGCGACGTGGGCGTCGAACATGCCCTTCATCTCGGCCGGGACGCCGGGCAGCGTGCAGACCGTCTTACCGCCGACATCGACCGCCATCCCCACCGCGAAGCCCACGGGGTTCTGCATTGCGTGGCTGTCCTCAAGTATCCTCGCCATCCTCCGCCCACGAGATATTGATGACCGGTCGCTGATGCCCCTCTTCCTGTACACGGCCTCGATCCTCCGGGCCCCCTCCTCGTCGATGACGGTCTTCCTGCCCAGCGCCAGGCCGATGCTGTCCACGGTGATGTCGTCCTCGTTCGGGCCCAGCCCACCCGTCACGACGATGAAGTGGGCGTCCCGCAGCAGCGCCTCGTTGAGGGTCGAGGCGATGAGCTCAGGCTCGTCGCCGATCATGGTCACCCTCCTGAGCCTCGCGCCCAGCTCGGCCACCCGCTGGGATATCCAGTGGCTGTTGGTGTCCAGGATCCTGCCGTAGATCAACTCGTCCCCGGTGGCGATTATCTCGACGTTTACGCTGCCCGTGGGCTTCATATCATCACATGCGCGTGCGGCCGCATATACGCGTTATCCTTAGCCTTATATTGCCCCGTAAGCTGAGAAAACAGGATAAAGATGGATGTCGAGGAATGGACCATCGAGAAGGCGCTCCAGGTGGGCTCCGAGATGGAGCTGGAGAGCATCACCCTCTACACCGAGACCGCGGAGAAGGCCACCTACCCCGGCGCCAAGAAGCTGCTCACCGAGCTGGCCGCCGACGAGAAGCGGCACCGCCAGTACTTCCTGGACGGCCTCAAGGACCCCAAACACGTCAAGATGAGGACCCTCAAGGAGCACATACCCGACCTCAAGATCACAGACAGGCTGGTCAAGGTCCCCCTGGACCCCATGGCAGGCTACCCCCAGATACTCATCTACGCCGCCCAGCGGGAGAAGGCCACCCACGACTTCTACGTCCAGATCGCCCGCAGGTTCAAGGACACCGAGCTGGGGAAGATGTTCAACAACTTCGCCAAAGAAGAACTACGCCACAAGTACCTCCTGGAGAAGGAGTACGACGACGTGGTCCTCGAAGAGATGTAAAGGGCCTACTCTATCGTCGCGTGCCTCTCCCTCATGGCGTCCACGCTGAGGCCCAGCCTGTTCATGAGCTCGGCTATAATCGAGTCCAGGAAGATCATCGTGGTATCCTCGAACATGGTGCCCATGGGGGCCAGGCTCTCGTGCAGCCCCTTCAGCTGCCTTATGTGGTACTCGTCCTCCGCCGCTATCTCGTCCCTGCCGGGCATGTCCACGACCAGGTCAGCCGTCTGGGCCAGCGGCGACTCCTCCTGGCTGGTGATGGCTATCACCTTGGCCTTGAGGCTCTCGGCCATCCGGGCGGCGGCCAACGGCATCGTGGTGGTGCCGCTCCCCGAGATCACTATGACCAGGTCCCCCTCGCCCACGTTGGGGTTTATGGTCTCCCCCAGCACGTAGACCTGGAAGCCCAGGTGCATGAGGCGCATGGCGAAAGCCTTGCCCACCAGGCCGCTCCTGCCGGCGCCCACCACCAGCACCTTGTTGCCCCGATCCCTCGTGTCCATGAGGCTCTCAAGCAGGGTCTCTACCTCCCTCCTGTCGAGGCCGTCGAGGGCGGCGGAGATGTTCCTTATGAGCTCCTCGTAGGCCTGGTCGAAGTACTCCATACCGTAAGAAACTGGGTGTAGAAGAGTAAATAACAGTTAAGGTAGTGCCAGTAGAAGATTAACTACACTTTTTTAGCGGTGCTTGAAAAGAAATCGGCTCATATAATACTTCTAGTACAGGTTCCCAGACCATTAACTGTTTTTATATTAATCTGAATATATTAACCCCTCATAGCATGATGTGCTATTTAAGAAAATTGAGCCTGATAGAGATGAGGTTTTGGTGTATTTCAACTTCTCGTGAAAACTGGAGTGTCTGCAAGAATAATCTTACCTGGGGGATGGATTCAAGGTATTACGTAACCCTTGAAAAATATCTTAAGAGCGGTGATAAAGCTGTTGTTTACACCACCGGAGGATACTTCGTCGCAACAGTACAATTCGAGGGCGACAACTATTATGACACTTCAGATATTGGATGGAAGAAAAACAAAGCTAAATTCATCTTTCCCTATCGGATTAAATTCAAGATTCTGGAGACCTCCGATCATCCCCCTAAAATTAGCTTCTCAACAGATGAAGATGGACTAAAGGCAAAATGGAGTAAACCAAACCTAATCTATGAAATAACTTTCATCGCTGACAAGGGAAGAACTTGGAACCAGTACGTACAAGTCTCAATAATCCGAATCACAGAAGAAGACTACCTTACTGTTAAAAAAGCAATCACCGAATCCTCAAGATAATATTATGGTGGGACAAGGCTGGAACTAATAGAAAACGTTATTGACATACTCTTTTTCGGCGGTAGAAAGAAATTTCTTAGAGAAGTAATTGAAAGGAAAAACGATATTGAAAAAGCATATAGTGAATTCGTATTACTTGATGACCCTAATTACTATCTAACAAAAAAATCGTTTACGGAATGGAAAAATCGATGGATCATTTTATCAAAACTATTGAAATCATATTCAAAGCATAAAAAACACGTTAAAACGGGACTAAATGAACTTGAAAAACTTGAAACCATCTACCAAGATCCTCATTTCCTTAGGAAGCGTAATCGATTTTATTTAAATAAAGAACTTAAAAAACATCAAGCTTACTTTGAATCTCTTGAGAAATACCCACTCACCCAAAAACAACGAGAGGCAATAATCATGGATGAGCACAGAAACCTTGTAGTAGCTGGTGCTGGAACAGGTAAAACAAGCACAATAATAGGTAAAGCAGGATACATCCAAAAGAAAGGTATACAGTCTGAGCATATTCTACTTCTCTCCTTCGGTAGTGACCCTAGAGATGAGATGAGTTCGCGGCTCAAAGATCGATTTGGAGTAGACTTCGACGTGAACACATTTCACGGATTAGGAATGAAGATAATAGCAGAAGCTCATAACGAAAAACCAACAATATCAAAACTCTCTACCGATTCAATCAAGCTCAGACATTTCATAAGCGATGTGATAGAAAACAGAAAACATGATACGAAATTCTTTCGTAAACTGAATAGATTTTTCCTATCTCAGACTGAATATAAGAGCCTCTGGGAATTCAAAACTCTCGGGGAGTATTATACGCATCTGAGAGAAAATAATGTGAGAAGCCTCAAGGGCGACATCGTAAAAAGTTATGAGGAACTAGATATAGCTAACTATCTCTACACCAATGGTATAGACTATGAATATGAGGCTAAATATGAGCATAATACAGCAAGTAAACTATACGGACAATATACCCCCGATTTTTACTTACACGAATATGGAATATATATCGAACACTTCGGAATAGACGAAAACAGTAATACAGCACCATGTGTACCAAGACAAAAATATCTCCAAGAAATGGATTGGAAACGCCAAATACATAAAAAATACAATACAAAATTAATAGAAACATACAGCTATGAAAAAAGGCAAGGGAAACTCCTTGAAAACTTAAAGAAGAAACTTGAATCTGCAGGGGTTAAATTTAAACCAATTACCGAAGAAGAAATTTTTAACCAATTAAATAATCTTGGATATGTTCAACCTATTACTAATCTGCTCTCAACATTCCTAAATCTATACAAGTCAAGCAATGCTAATATCCTAAAACTGAAACAGAAATCATACATTTTACCTGACACAGAAAGGTCACATGCTTTTCTCGAAATCTTTGAGCCAATTTATGAGGAATACAATAGATATCTCGTCGAAAATAATGAAATCGACTTCAACGATATGATAAACAAAGCCACACATTATTTAAAAAAGGGCGAGGTTAAGATCAAATACAAGTATATCCTAGTAGACGAGTTCCAAGATATCTCACAAAGCAGGGCCAGACTACTAAACGCATTACTAAACCAAAACCCAGAAAGTAAATTATTCTGCGTTGGCGACGACTGGCAAAGTATATACAGGTTTACAGGAAGCGACCTTAACATCATGACTAACTTTGAGGAAACTTTCGGGCACTCAGAGATTTTATTCTTGGATGAGACATTCCGATTTAACAACGAGATATGTGAGTTCTCTACTAAATTCATTCTTAAAAACCCACGTCAGATATCTAAACAACTTAAAACACGAGACCATGTCAAGAACCCTGCGATATCAATTATTTTTTCAAATGACGCCACTATTGAAATTAAAAAAATACTAAGTGAACTAAACCAGAAAGGGGGAACCGTTTTTATAATTGGTAGATATCGACACCAAGAACCACAGATTACGTTCGATTATCCAAACCTCTCCATTAAGTATCTTACCGCACATAAATCAAAAGGCACTCAAGCTGATTATGTTATTATCATTGGATTGGATTCAGGAAAAATGGGTTTTCCTTGCGAGATATCAGATGACCCTTTACTAAATCTTGTACTCTCTAAACAAGATGAATTCCCACACTCAGAAGAACGAAGGTTGTTCTATGTAGCGGTGACAAGGGCAAAAAAACATGTTTTCCTTGTAAGTAACTCGTCAAGCCCTTCGACTTTTATTAGAGAGATATCTGAGGAAGGCTACAACGTGAATCTTAATCAAATTGAGAAAATCGATTATGGTATTTGTCCAAGATGCAACACAGGTGAAATTCTATTAAGAAAAGGGCAATACGGTTATTTCTATTCTTGTAGTAACTACCCATACTGTTCCTATAGACCAATAAGATGTCCTAAATGTAAATCAGGATATCTGCTTAATCAAGGCAATGAGTACGTTTGCACAAAATGCAACCACAAAGCCGCACCGTGCCCTGATTGTGAAGGAGTAGAAGTAGAAAGAAATGGACGTTATGGGAGATTCTACGGATGTAGTAATTATCCGGAATGTACCCATACCCGAAACATATCGGATTAATACACGCTCATGCTGAGTTAGTAATATCTTCCAAGAAGGACATTCTGATACTTAGCCTCTTCCTTTTGTAGTTCTATAATAATAGTTTAGCAGTGGCCGAGCAGCCTCTCCGCGGCCCTCCCCCGGCCGAAGACCACGTAGTCCTTGAACCCGAGGGCCTCCGCCTTGGTCTTCCTGCCGTTGGCCACCGCCACGATCTCGTCGAAGATGCGTCGCCCCACGCTGTTAAGGCTCTCGCTGCCGTCCCTCTCTCTAATACACATCTCCGAGCCCACGAGACGCACATGAATAGAGTATGCCCGCGAA
>CAZGZR010000032.1:0-381 GCA_964529745.1 uncultured Candidatus Bathyarchaeia archaeon | reverse complement strand
GTTCAGGCTCTCGCTGCCGTCCAGAATGGTCCCCGCGTTGATGTCCATGTTGTCGCTCAGGTTTGCGTACGTCTTGGGGTTCCCCGTTATCTTGATGACGGGCGCCACGGCGTGGCCCGTGGTGCTGCCCCGCCCGCTGGTGAAGCAGACCACCTGGGCGCCGGCCGCCACCATGTGGGTGACGCTGGGCACGTCCCAGCCCGTGCCGTCCTGGAGGTAGAGGCCCGGCTCGTCGGGCACGTCGAACCTGTCCCACGTGTTCCAGAGGACGCCCTGTATTGGCTTGGTGCCGCCCTTCCTGATGGCGCCGAGGCTCTTCTCCTCGATGGTGGTGAGGCCGCCGTCGATGTTGCCCTTGCTCATGTACCTGCTGTCCACCCC
>CAZGZR010000031.1:0-27514 GCA_964529745.1 uncultured Candidatus Bathyarchaeia archaeon | reverse complement strand
GCCTATGGGTGCCTATAGTCAGCCTGCTCAGGGTTGCCTTCAGGTTCATTATCTTAACATCTTCCATGCCGTCCAGCCTGTAGCTGGCCCTATCGAGGCTGTAGGGCACCTCTATAGCGACGTCGATGCTCCGCATGGTGTAGGATGTAGCTCTGGGGGAGACGATGGTCACCTCGAAGCTTGACTCTTCCTCGGGCACTTCCTCAAGCGTTGGCTCGGGCGGGGTGCCTCCGCCGCTGGAGGGCTCGCTGTAACTAAAGATAACTTGGACATGGTTCTGATTGTCGAATGCGTCGTCGACGTAGACGTCCAGTGTATGCAGGCCCTCGCTGAGGCCTGAGACTATGGCGGATGGCTCTCCCGGCGTGAAGAAAGTATCCACACCGCCATCGAGGCTGTACCACCACTCGTCGACGTCGATGTCTGGAGACGACACCTCTATCTCGACCCAGCTTCTGGTGATGATCTCGCCGTCCTCCGGGCTGGTGAGGACGATGGTTGGGGGCTGACCGTCGTCGATCCAGTTCGTCGTGAGGGGCAGGTTGTCTCCGCCTACGGTGATCTCGCCGCCCGCTGTGTAGGGTATGTCGGTGTCGCCGAGGCCGTCGAAATCGCTGTCGCCTCCCGTATAGTCGCTCCAATGGTTGCCTCCAAGATAGGAACCACCTATGATGTTGTCTCCAGGGGTCTTGGCTATGTTCCACGTGTCCCCGCCAGCGAGGTCCTTGGCGTTGATGTCGTTCTGGAAGTCGTTGTCGTATATGGTGTTCCCGGAGGTGCTCGAGTCCAGCCAGACGCCGTAGTATTGCCTGTCCGGTTCCTCTCCCTTGATCTCGTTGGTGTGTAACGTATTGCCTGTGGAATCCCTCATGGAGACGCCTATGCCTCTGTGGCCTTCTATCAGCGTGTCCCGCCCGTTATTCAGGATCATGCAGCCCGTGACGGTATTGCCCGCCGTGTTGACTAGCTCGACCCCTATCCTCTCGTTGTTACTGGCGTCGCAGTCGGTTACCGTGTTACCGCTGCCCCTCAGTATGTTGAGGCCCGTGGACGAGTAGTCTGTGCCGTAGGACTCGTCGTCGCCGTTGTTCTTGAGGCTGCAGCCTGTGACGTCCACGTTCTGGCACTCTATAAGGGAGACGCCCGCCATGTGGCTGTCCCATGTGTAGCAGCCGTCTATGGTGGCGCCGTCTACGTATACTAGCAGTATGCCTTGGCTGTTCTTCGAGAGTAGCAGGTTTTCTATCTGTATATTCTGGCTGTTGACGATGGCGAGGTACCCTGTCTCTGGGGCGGTCACCTGGTCGATGACTAGGTCGTTCTGGTTGACGATGTAGCGCATGATGTCTCCCTCCACGGTGTTGCTGGTGTCTATGTCATGTTCATAGTACGTGACGTCGACGGGGCTGGAGTAAGCAGGGTATGTGTCGATGTGGAAGTTGTAGTTGTTATCGTAGAGGGTGTTCTCCCGCATTGTGACACCTCTGGCGTTGAGTAGGCTCACCCCCTTGTACATGTACTTCGCTGTATTGTTGGTGAGGTCGCAACTGGACACTGAGTCAAGGAGGATACCGGAGTGGTCACCCATAGGAACGATGAGCTTACCACGGAAGTAGTTGTGGCTGAGCTCTATGTTGGCGCAGTCAAGTCCCACAGTGACGCTGTCGTAGTTAACCGGAACCGGCGTCAGGGGGTGGCTGTTCACTTTGAAGGCGTTCCGGGTCACAATCGTGTCGAGGACGTGGGCTTCAAGCCAAAGCCCGTTGTTGATGAACTTGTTGTGTTCGACGAGGTGACCCGTAGAGGTCTCGCTAAGGGGATACTCCGGGTGCTCCACCTTTATCTGGAGCCCGTAAGATCCCAGCGAGTTATTTACGAAGTGGCAGTAGCTCACAGTGTTGGAGTCGCTACTCTCGAAGACGGCGCCTTTCCCGTTCTTGTAAACATCGGTATCGGCTATTGTGTTATCGTCGCTTCTATAGATGTAGACTCCCTGGCCGTTGCGCCTGATGTTGCAATCGTCTATGGTGGTGTCGTCGCTGCCGGCCCCCACGTGCACCCCGCTCAGGCTGTCGTATAGGTGGCACTGTGTGATGGTTGCCCCGTCGTAGCCAGCGGCAAACGGGTAGGTGCCTGTTCCTATGTGTATGGCGTCGTAGCTGTTTCCGGCTGTGATGTTCAGTGCCTCTATGGTGCAGCCATTGGCCTGGACGTGGATCGCGTGGGAAGCCACGCCAGCTAGGTGAGGGTAATTGACGCCGGTGAGTGTGAGCTGCTTGTCTAGGACCACATCCTCCACGTAGTCTCCTTCGTGGACCATTACAGTGTCTTGGGGTATCGCTGCGTCAACGGCTTCCTGTATGGTCTGATAGTCTGCTGCTGGGTACTCGACGAGGTCGTCGTCTACGTGCCATGTCACAGGGTCCCGGGGGGTGTCGAAGCTGTCGATGGCACTCTCCGTATAGAGGCCGTGGTCTCCGCCGTTGTAGGAGACGCACTTATAGTAGTAGGTGGTGCTGGCTGATAGGCTGCTGAGGGTAATGCTAGGCGAGTCGGTGCCGAGGTCCCAGTCTGAGTCTACCCCATCCGAGAGGTCCGCGGCCATGCCGTAGACTACCTTGTGGCCGCTTGTGGGCTGGTCTGTGCTCCATGTTATCAAGGCGCTGGTTGACGACTGTACGATGGCCGAGATGCTTCCAGGAGCTATTATTGGGGCTGCGGGGGGCGCCGAGGGCATCAGTGGGTAAGGGTCTTGGATCGAGCCTGGGCCGTCGATGTCGTAGGGCGTGTCTCCGATCCCGTTCTCGTCGTCATCAACGCCCGAGTAGTCGCTGTACCTGTTTCCCTCGCTTGTGCCCACGTCGTACCAGACATTAGTGCTCGGGTCGTTCATGTCGAATGCGTTGTAGACGGAAGCGTAGTCGATGTCGTTGTGATGTATGACATTGAGGTCGGAGTATGAGTCAAGGTATACGCCATAGCCATACTCTATCTCCGAAGTGGTGATTGTGTTGTGATGGACGACATTGCTATCGGAGTCATATACATAGACTCCGTGGATATTGGTGAAACTGATGGTGTTGCTGTACACCTCGTTGCCCGACGTGCCTGAAGTGAGGTAGACGCCGTAGTTGCTGTTGGCTAAGTCGTTGCCCGTGATGACGTTACTGCTGGACTCGACATTGATCCCTGAACCTCCCCAAGCGTCTGTTACCGCGAACCCTTGGAAGGTACAACCATCGGCAGTAATCCTGACGGCGTGGGAGCCGCCTTGGCTCTCTATCACCGGGTCGCCGTCGCCGGTGAGTGTGAGCTGCTTGTCCACGACGATGTTCTCGGGGTAGGCACCAGCGTGGACGATTACGGTATCACCAGCGGTGGCGGCGTCGATGGCGTCTTGTATGGTCGAGTACGTGTATCCTGTGCCCACTTCTAGGGTTGCTCCCTGGGCGTGGGGGATGGCGATTATGAGGGATGTAAGGAGTAAAAGGCATGTTGTGGCCGATGAATGTTTCATGAATTAATCTTTCTATTAGATATTATAGATTTATCTACGAAAATACTTTGTTTATTATAAAATAAAATTAAAGTTAGGCTGGATTAAACTCGCTGTAGGAGAAATAAAAAACATGGCCATCCATGGTTTTTTATTCTCTCCAGCCCAATAGGGCACCTGTGGAACAGTTGGTAAAGGATGTAAAGATAACAGTGGAGGCCATGTTGAAACCCGGTAAGATTTTCGAAGAACTGGCTGCGGACACGGTCACCCCGGAGTGCGCCCGGTACAAGATAGGTGGCGAGTATTTGTCCAAAGGTATGAGCATGCCCGAGGGGTTCTGCAGTTGGGCGTGGGCGGACATCCAGCGTGACGTGGCCCACCTGGCCATGGACGGCGACTTCCCGTGGATTAAGGAGCCTGGGAAGATGGTGAGCTGCTGCACCGACGGACTGCGGCCCGTGGTGTTCAAGCTGGAGCGGGTCGAGCCCTAGCTTTCCCCCAATATTTAACATAGAGTTAAATTAAATCCTGTAATAGTTTCTATGATCCATATGACGAGACCAGAGTACTTCATCGATCCAATGAAGGCTCCACAGTTCTCCCAGATGGAGGGGCTTGAGACCACAGTCCTAACCGGCCTCAATGGAGAAAGGATGATGATGGTCCTCAACGCCACGCTGCCGGGGCACACGGTCACCATGCACACCCACCCCCACGAGCAGATCGGCGTCGTCTACGAGGGTGAGGCGATGTTCACAATAGGCGAGGAAAAATGCCACGTAAAAAAGGGGGACTTATACTGCATACCTGCGAACGTTCCGCACGGCGACACCACGATCGGAGACGAGCCCTTCGTTATGCTGGACATCTTCCACCCTATAAGAGAGGACTTCGTCGAGAGATGCAAATAGCATTCTAGGCTTCTGCGTCCGTCTGGACCTCACAGCTGTTATGAACGGCCCCCTGTTCCATCGTATGCGAATCGTAGTTAATCTTATACATTAACATCAAAATTTGATTAGCAGAGGTTGAACCATGACACGTACGTTATCGAGAGAGGAGATGGTAGGCTTCACGATGGGGGCGATGGCTCTGGCCACTGGCGGGGGAGGCATCAGGCCCCTGGAGGAGGCCGTCGAGAAGAGAATAGACGACGCCCTGGACCAGGGGAAGAAGTTCGAGCTCGCGGAGCTTAGGGAGATACCGGACGACTCCGTCGTCCTCTCGGGCATCTGGACAGGGGGCGGCGTAAGGAACGAGCAGAAGAGGAGGTGGATGGCCCTCCCCGGGTTCTTCGCGGGCAGCGGCGGCGTACTGAGGACGGGCTTTGACGGCCTCGCGTTCATCCACGACCAGATAAGGGAGCACGACAAGACGTTCGCGCCCCTGAATAGCTGGTCGGAGCTGCCGGGCCCCGATTGGGGGGAGGCTGGTCTGAAGAGGCTCAAGGAGCTCATCGGCGACAGGGAGATCTACTCCGAGCTGACCCTCGAGATAAACCAGATGATCATAAACGACCTCATAGCTTACCCCGACAAGGGGTGGCCCATCCTCGACGCCACGGGGTGCGGCCACAGGGCCGTGCCTGAGTGCTCCATAACCGCGTTGAACGTCAACGACGTCCCGGTCTGCCCCGCCGTGATCACGACTTCCTGGGGCGAACTGCTTGTCCTTGAGAAGACTCTGAGCTGGCAGAGGGCCGAGGAGATCGTCGAGGGGATAGCGACATACTCGGGCGGCCTAGCCGGGGGGCCGCTGGCAGTGGAGGGGAAGGTCATGAAGGGCGCCGCGGTCCCGGGCGCGGTCTCGTTCACAGCCAAGCTGGGTAAGGCCATGAAGAGGGAGGCGGAGTCGGGGGGCGACCCGGTCGAGGCCATGATCGAGGCGTCGGACGGCTGGGCCCACAGACTCTTCGAGGGAAGGATCGTGTCCCACCTCTTCGAGGAGAAGTACGGCTTTATCTGGGGCCACAGCACCCTGAAGGGAACCGGTGACTGGGAGGGGCACACCCTCAGGATCTGGTATAAGAACGAGAACCACGTCTCGTGGCTCGACGAGAAGCCATACGTGACGAGCCCAGACGGCATAAACGTCATCGACCCCGAGACGGGCTGGGGCGTCTCGAACTACTGGCTCGCGGAGTGGGAGTACGGCAGGGAGGTCGCTGTAGTCGGCGTCAGGGCCGAGGACGTATGGCGCTCCGAGAGGGGGCTGAGGCTCATGAGCCCCAAGCACTTCGACTACGACGTGCCCTACAGGCCGATGGAAGAGGTGCTGGAGTAACCCCCTATTTTTTACTGGGGTTCATGGCGGGGAGGCGTTCAGGCCTCCTCTCAGTACCTCTGGTACCTCTGCTCCCTGGGGGGCGACTTCTTCATGTCCATGCCCAGCATCTCCCCGAGACTGGCGTACGCCGGCTTCAGGTCGTACTCCTCCTTGTACTCCTGAAGCATGGGTATCCCCCAGTTGTGCACCTGGAGGAACCGGGTGCCCTCGACGAAGTCGAGGAGCATCTCCGGTGGCAGCGAGAACATTATCTCGTCGTCCTGGGCCATGGCGAGGCGGCGGTCACCCTTGCAGGGGATGGCGACGGTGCACTCCCCGGTGAGCAGCGGCGGCACCACGGCGTAGTTGCAGACCGCGTGCCCCGAGAGCTGGGCCTGTATGTCCCTCCCGTCTATCCAGTTCTTCACAATGAGGAGCTGACTCGTCTGCATGCCGTTCACGTGCATGGTGACGACCTGGGGCATGTAGCTGCAGGTGTTCACAGGCGCAACGACTATGCCTTTGTACTTTCCATACTCGAGGTGGGGCATGTTCCTGCACCACGTCCCCGCGTCCTCCAGGGTCCTGACGCTATCCGGGTACCTGTGGTTTCCCTCGAGGAAGTATGGGATCCTCTCGGCCAGGCCCAGGCCGAGGACGGGTTCGAAGCACCACATGTCCTCCTTGAACATCGCTATGGTGACGCCGTCCCTCTGGGCCTTGGCGAAGGCCTGGCAGAGGCTAAACTTGTGGCCCCAGTCCCTGGTCGGGATCACGGCGTCCCCTGGGACGTCCTCCCTGCCCTTGAGCATCTTTACCGCTATGGGGTGGACCCTCATGCGGAGCCACCTCTCAAGCTCTGTTCCCAGCTCGTGTACCTCTTCCAAAGTTACCATCGTAGACCATCTACGGTGGAGAATTACCGCCGGGGATAATAAAAAACCGTCCATGAGTATTATCTATAAGGTCAGGGGATCGATCAGCGTCGCGACGTCGCTCAGCCTCTCCAGCCCCGTCACTGCCTTCAGGAACTCCTCCGTGTTCTCACTTGGCAGGGGCTTGGCCGAGTAAGCCGTGCAGCGCCTGAACTTGTCCTTGACTTCGTCGAGGCTCATGGGTGCGCGGGGACTCCCCTTCACGTGCTCCACGAGCCTCAAGTGGGTTTCTCCGTCAGTGGTCGTAACCTCGACGATCTCAGGCGCTATCTCCCTTCCGTAACGCGCCTCGATCCCGGGGTCGACCGTTGCCTTCACCCTCTGAGCCATCTCCAGTATCTCTGGGTCCCTGATGCCTTCCTCGGTGAAGGTGTCCAGGGAGACTCGTCCCCGGACAATGGCGGCCGCGACGGTGAAGGGGACGCTGAACTGGGCGTCGACGACGCTGCGGGGGCGGCGTTTGAGCTGCATGGGCTCGCAGACCAGGTTGTAGGCCTGCTTGTTGAGGCGCACCTCGACGGCTTCAACGTCTTCCGGCTTCACGTCTTCCTCTTCGACGATGCCCAAGGCCGCCTCTATCGCCTGGTGCGTCCATTTGCAGCAGGGGTAGGGCTTGATGCTGGTGTTGACTATCTCGTATCTTTCACCCAGGCCGTCTATGAGGGCTCCCCTGTCGTACTCTCCCCGGTGATAGACGGGGTAGTACCCGAACCTGCCCTCGAGCGGCTCCCGGGGGCCGGTTACGCCGCTCATGGCTAGGAGGGCCGAGGTTATCCCGGCCTTCGTGGTGAGGCCCTGCTGCACCCTGACGATGGTGGCTCCCTCTACGATGCTCTGCTGGTTCCCGGAGGCTTGGCTGTACGCTATCCCCAGGGCGTTCAGCGTCTCTTCCGCGTCTAGGCCGAGGACCCTGCAGGCCGCGGCCGCCGACCCGAAGGCGCCGCACTGCCAGGTCGTGGACATCCCGCTCACGTTGGGGCCCGTCTCGGGTGCCATGCCCAGCCTGCAGGTGAGGTCCACGCCGAGGACGACGGCCGTTATGAACTCCCTGCCCGTGACGCCGCCTCTTAGCTCGGCGGCGGCGAGGGCGGCGGGGACCACTGAGACGGAGGGGTGCAGGACGGCGGCCTCGTGGACGTCGTCGAAGTCCCGTGCGCGGCCCATGACGCCGTTGACGAGCCCCGCGTCCGGCGCCGGCACCCTGTCGCCGTGGACGATGACACGGCTCTCCCCGCGGCCTCCCCAGCCCCTCACGAGGCCCAGCATCTGCAGGGACTCGGGCGACGAGGAGCCGGCCACGGTGACGCCGAGGAGGTCGGTTACCACCTTCTTGGCGGCCGCCACGGCGGCGTCCGGGAGGTCGGTGTACGTGGTGCCTGCTACGTGTCCGGCTATCTCCTCTGCAGCGTCCAGCGGGGTCACCCGGTTGTACATTCTCCCCGGTTATTTAAGGCATAAAAGTAAACATCTCTGAGGCGCATATGTTGGAGGGCGTAGCGCGATGAAGGACATATTGTCCGAGGTCAGGGACCAGCTGCTGGACGAGGTTCCGGAGGTAGGCGGGATAACCGTGGAGGCTGTCCGTCTAGGGCTCGGGTACTCCGGCTTGAAGCTCAACACGGGCCACGTGGGCGTCTGCAACTCCATGCTGTCTGAGGCGGCGCCGGAGTGCTGCGAGGTCCTGCTGGAGGCTGGGACGCTGGCGGGTAGGCCGGTGACGGAGTTTCTAGGCTTCATCGAGTCCTGGGACTTCATCGAGCGAGTCATGGGCGTCTCGGCTCTTAACGCGCTCTCGCAGATCGTGTTCGAGGGGCACCCTGACAGGTACATGGTGGAGGAGAGGAACCTCGTCGACGTGGTGGAGGTGAAGTCGAGCGACACTGTCGTGATGGTGGGCCACATTAAGCCTTTCACACCGGTCTTCAGGGCCAAGGCCGAGGCGCTGCACATACTAGAGAGGAGCCCCCGTAGGGAGGAGGGCGTGCTCCCAGACACGGCGTGCGAGAGGCTGGTGCCCGAGGCCGACGTAGCCGTCATAACGGGGAGCGCCCTCTCCAACGGCACCCTGAACCGGCTTCTGGAGCTAGCGAGGGACGCAAGAACAGTCGCCATAGTGGGCCCGACTGCCAGCTGCCTCCCCGACCCCCTGTTCAGCAGGGGCGTCGACTACGTCGGAGGCATACGGATACGTGACGCCGACAAGGCGATGCAGATACTGTCGGAGGGCGGCGGGACCCCGCAGCTGAGGCAGGCGGGGGAGTTCGTCACCTTCAAGGCGGGCTAGGCTTCAACCGCGTAGCGTAGCGCCTTGTCGGCGTGGATGACGGCGGTGTCGAAGAGCTTGACGTCTGTGTGCTCTGGCTTGACGAGGAGCGGTATTTCGGTGCACCCCAGCACTATCCCCTGGGCGCCGTTCTCCACCAGCCCGTCTATGATCTCCAGGAACCTGCTGCGGGACTCCTCACGGAGGTCTCCCTTGGCCAGCTCCTGGAACACGACCCTGTCGATGTAGCCTCTCTCTTCCTTGTCCGGGACAATCGCCTCGATGCCGTGCTGCTTCAAGCCTTTCACGTAGAAGGGCTTCTCCATGGTGAACCGGGTTCCCAGGAGCCCCACCTTCGTTAGGCCCTGCTCCTTGACGGCCTCCGCGGTGGCGTCGACGATGCTGATGAGCGGCACCGGGGACCGTGCCTGGAGCTTGTCGAAGAGTATGTGCATGGTGTTTGTGGCTATGACGGCGAAGTCGGCGCCGGCTGCGTCCAGCCTCCCGAGGCCGTCCAGTAGGGCCTCCTCGATGCTGTCCCAGTCCTCGACGTCCATCCAGTCGGCGAACCTCTGGAAGCTGACGTCGTAGATGATCGTCTCGGGGTAGCCCAGGTCGCCGTGCTGATTCTCGTAGGTCTTGAATATGTGCTGGTAGTAGTGCACCGTTGACTCGGCGGTCAACCCTCCGAGGATTCCTATCCTCTTATGCAAACGTTGTCACCTGTGGATGGATCGGCGTCACTGGGTATATCAGTGATCCCCCGAAAGGTAACAGTTATCATGGCCGTCCATCTTAGTTTCACGATGTTAGTATACGGGCCTGTCCCTTCCAGGAGGCTTGGCAGGAGCCTCGGCGTGAACCATGTGCCGCCTAAGACTTGCAGCTACTCGTGTGTGTACTGCCAGCTGGGGCGCACGGATAACATGATCATTGACCGGAGGCGTTTCTACGACCCGGGGCTCATCGTTGAGCAGGTGAGGGAGAGGGTCGATGCCGTGGGGGAGGAGATCGACTATGTCACCTTCGTCCCCGACGGGGAGCCGACGCTGGACGTGAACCTCGGATCGATGATAGAGGCGGTGAACGGGATGGGCGTCAAGACGGCGGTCATAGGAAACGCCTCGCTGCTCTGGATGGAGGAGGTGAGGAGCGGCCTCTCGGCCGCCGACTGGGTGTCAGTGAAGGTTGACGCCGTCACAGAGGAAGCGTGGAGGAGGGTGGACAGGCCCCACGGTGGGCTGGACCATGGGAAGGTGCTGGATGGTGTGCGGACGTTCGCCGGGGAGTACGGGGGCACCCTCGCCACGGAGACAATGCTCGTCGAGGGGTTCAACGACGGCGGGGAGCCCAGCCACGTAGCAGGGTTCCTAGAGGAGATCGACCCCGACGTGTCCTATGTAGCCATACCGACCCGGCCGCCGGCTGAGGCCTCGGTGAAACCCTCCGGCGAGGAGGCCGTGAACAAAGCTTACCAGGTGTTCTCGGGCATCCTCAAGAACGTGGAGTACCTCATAGGGTACGAGGGGAACGCATTCGCCTCGTCCGGCGACTTTGAGGCTGATATACTGAGCATCACAGCTGTGCACCCCATGAGGGAGGAGGCCGTCGAGGCCCTGCTTAGACGCGACGGCTCGAGCTGGGAGGAAGTGGAGCGGCTCATAGGAGAGGATAAGCTGGTCGAGCTGGAGTACATGGACAACAGGTTCTACATGAGGAGGATCTCGAGCCGTTCGAGATAAGGAAACCAGCTAGTAGAGGGTTTAGGATGGGCGTCTTTTCGGGTGCCAGTGGCCGGCACTAGATGTTATCCGCTTGTTGTTTTACGGTCACGTGACGGAAAATTCTATCAGACGAGAGACGCTATTAGCGTAGAGGGTTTAGGCATGGTTCTCACGGAGTTTGAGCGAGGCGTGCTGGCGGACGTCTCTAAGGAGAGGTGCTGGGGGCACGTCGAGTGGTTCGCCGCCCAGGGCGAGAAGCTCAGCGGGACGCCGGTGAACGAGAAGGCGGTCGACTACATACTGGAGACCCTGAAGGGGATCGGCGTCGAGGCGTCAGCGCCGGGTTTCCAGGCTTGGCTCGGGTTCCCCGATCTCTTCGGCGCCGAGGTGAAGGTGCTGGAGCCGGAGGAGAAAGCCTTGGACTGCGTCGCCCTCGCCCAGTGCGCGTCCGCGTCGGTCGAGGGGGAAATGGTATTCGTCGAGGGCGGAGGGTTGGGGGACTACGAGGGGGTGAACGCTAGGGGCAAGATCGTCCTCGTCGACTTCAGCAAGCCGCCGGCGCGCCCGTGGAAGAACTACGTCGCGGGGGTGTTGAAGGGCGCCGTGGGCCAGATAGTCATAAGCCACGCAGGCCCCAAGCGTGCCTTGAACAGGGGGACCGTAAAGTCTGTCTGGGGGAACCCGATCCCAGAGAACGTCGACGATGTCGGTAGGATCCCGGTGGTGAACGTCTGCAGGGAGGACGGCGAGTACCTGCAGCGGCTTCTGGAGAGGGGGCCTGTACGCGTCAATATGAAGGCGGAGGGGCTCCGCGGGTTCTACGAAGTCAGGCAGCCCATGGCCAGGGTCGCTGGGAGTGCATCCCAGTTCGTGCTTCTAGGGAGCCACATGGACGCGTGGGGCGCCGCCGCCACATGCAACGCCCTAGGGTGCGCGTCGACTCTGGAGGCGGCGAGGCTCATGATGAAGCACCGGGGCCGGCTGAGGAGGGGGCTGGAGCTCCTCTGGTTCCAGGGCCACGAGACCGGGATAATGTCTGGGTCCACCTGGTACGTGGACAACCACTGGGACGACCTGACCGCGAACTGCGTCGCTTACCTCAACAACGACACCACCAGCATGATCCACTCGACGGTCTACACGGCGGACGGAGACCCCGTGCTGAGGGACTTCCTCGTCGACACGGTGCGGGAGCTGGCCGAGACGGAGGGCGTGCCTTTCAGGGAGCCCGGCGGCCGTTATTTTCCGCGGAAGTACGGGGACCAGTCGTTCTACGGCGTCGGGGTGCCTTCGGCGAGGGTCCAGATGGGCTTCACGCCTGAGGGCAGGGAGGCTGTGGGGCCCGGGGGCGGCTGGTGGTACCACAGCGAGCACGACACCCTGGACAAGTGTGACCCGGAAACCATGTACATGGCTGAGAAGGCCCAGACCCTGGTGCTGCTGAGGCTGTGCACCCTGCCGGTGCTGCCGTACAGGATCGAGCGGCTAGCAGACTGGACTCTGGACGCGTTGAACGAGATCGATGAGCTCGGGAAGGGGTCTCTGAGCCTCGGGGATCTTAAGGAGAGGGCAGCGGATTTCAAGGAGAGGGCGTCTATGCTGAACGAGGCCACGTCTAGGTTAGCCGAGAGACTCGAAGAAGGAGCTAAGGGTCTCAAGGAAGAGAAAAAGGCGGCTAATGGTTACATGATGAGGGTGAGCCGCGTCATGAACCCAGTGAACAACACCCTACGAGGGAGGTACGACCAGGATTACTATGGGGCCGAGTACGTACAGCCGATACCCATCCTACGCCCGGTGTCGGAGCTGGCGGCGCTGAACCCAGACTCCACGGAGTACAAGACGCTTAGAACCAAGCTGGTGAGGGCGAGGAACATCGTGTCGGACGCCCTCCGGGAGGCTGTGTCCATCACGGAATATGCAGTCGAAAAGATTAGAGGATAAAAAATGTATTCCAGGGGAGACTCGGACTCCTTTCGAGCACTGGTCATATGTGCTGGATTGTTTTCAAGTGCATTAGCTTAAATTTAGACAGCCGAACAAACCTTTTTTCAACTCAAAAAACTCAATGAACTCGGAATACCAATGACCTACATATGGGAGAGAATCGACAGCCCTTCAGAGGAGGTTCTGGGGGCACATGCGCAGGATCAAGAGACGCTCCTCGCCGTGCGCGCCTGGGAGGTCAAGGAAAGCCCCACCGAACTCGGCTACAGAGTGATGATCGATTGGCCGAAGCTCCCTCACAACTGGCGGCTCGGGCAAGTAGCGGGAGCGGATGTGGACAAGAGAGGACGCTATTATGTCTACCACCGGGGGAAAGAGGCGCCCCCGCTCCTCTGTTTCGACAGAGAGGGCGAGTATCTATACTCTTGGGGCGAAGGCGCATACGTCCGACCACACATGGTGAAATGCGACGACGATGACAACGTTTGGCTGATAGACGACAACGGCCACGTTCTCCACCTCTACTCGCCTGAAGGAGAACTGCTGACGAGCCTAGGCACGAAGGGGGTGCCAGGCGAGGACGGGAGCCACTTCGACAAACCCACGGACATAGCCTTCGGCTTGGACGGAGGCTTCTACGTCTCCGATGGATACGGAAACAAGCGCGTCGCAAGGTTCGACGAAGACCTCGGGTTTCTCGGACAGTGGGGCTCCGAGGGAGTAGGGGAGAGCCAGTTCGTACTCCCCCACGCGGTGACGACGGACGACGAGGGGCTGGTGTACGTCGCGGATCGAAACAGGTGGCGCGTCCAGATCTTCAACCCCGAGGGTGTTTTCCTGAGGCAGTGGACGCACGTGGGGAAGCCCTTCGGGATCGTCTACGCGAGCGATGGATACCTGTACGTTTGCGACGGGACGAACGCCAGAGTCACGAAGGTGGAGAGATCCGGAAGGGTCGTGGGGTTCTTCGGCGCCCCAGGGGGCGACGCCGGGCAGGTCTCCACGGCGCACGACATAGCGGTCGCACCGAACGGCGACATACTACTGGCGCACCTGGATGGAAGGGCTCAACTCTTCTCTAAAGAGTAATAGCCAGCAGTTCAGGGCGTCACATATATTCTGTATGGGGCACCGGTGTGGGAATACGAGAAGGGGTATTCGGGTTAATAGAAGCCCGGAGGAGATTTGAATCCCCCCATCACCTGATTATGATTCACTATCAGAAAACGAGAATAAATATTAAATTTTAATATAATTTAAATAAATATATGGTGGGCGAGCCCCAGAAAAAACGCTTATAACAAGTAACCAGTTACAAGGAAAACGCAAAGTTGTAAAAAATCGTCCCACAACAAGATAAGGACCGAAACAAACTCTTAACCCACCAAAACATAGAAGCCTAGACAAGGTGATACATTGACGTCAGCACTACAAGGAATCAAGATCATAGACCTCACCCAGCACCTAGCAGGCCCCTTCTGCACCATGCTCCTCGCCGACATGGGCGCCGAAGTAATCAAGGTAGAGCCGCCGTGGGGCGACGCCAGCCGCTCCAGCCCCCAATACCCCACGGTGGAAGGCCAGAACTCATACTTCATGCTCGTGAACCGCAACAAGAAGAGCGTCGTCCTCAACCTCAAAAATGCGGAAGGCGTCAAAGCACTCAAGAGGCTCGTCGAATCCTCGGACGCGGTGGTCGAGAACTTCAGGCCAGGCGTCATGGACAGGCTCGGCGTAGGCTACGACGACCTCAAGAAGATCAAACCCGACATAGTATACGCCTCCGTCAGCGGCTTCGGCCAGACCGGCCCCTACGTCAAGCGACCCTCCTTCGACATCATCGCCCAGGCCATGAGCGGCTGGATGTGGCTCAACAGCCGCGAACAGCGCGGCCCCAACAGTACGGCAACCATGGAGCCCAGCTGCCTCGCCGGAAGCCCCGGCGACACCGTCCCCGGCCTCCTCTGCGCCCTCGCCATACTCGCCGCCCTCCGCCACAGAGACCAGACCGGCCAGGGACAACAAATCGACGTCGCCCAGACCGACGCCCTCATGACTGTGTCGGCCCTAGCCCTCGCCCGGACCCTCTACGGAGATGGCGACGCCGAGGAACGGGCCCACCGCCCACCGGCCCACATCCACGGAGTCTACGAGACCAAGGACGGATACGTCGCGATCCGGGTCGTCGGAGAGAAGACGGTGAACGCCGTCGCCGAGACCATGGGCATCCCGCCCAGCATGGTCACCCCCACGTCCGAGTCCCTCAGGAACTGGCTCAAGGGGAGGACGAGAGACGAGGCGGCCCGGCTCCTATCCGAGAAGGTCCCCCTCGCCCCCGTCCTAACCGACGGGGAACTCATCGCCGACCCAAACGTCGAGGCCCGCGGCATGATAGTGGAGAAACGGCACCCGCTGGGGTTCACGTACCGGACCGTCGCCACCGGCGTGAAGCTCAGCGAGACCCCCGTCTCCATCGACGCTCTCCCCCCGATGCTGGGGGCCGACACCACCGATGTGCTCCGTGGAGTAGGGTACAGCGACGACGAGATACGGCGGCTCATCGACGAAGGCGCAGCCGGGGCTTGACTCATCCACGGGAAAGAAAATAAATGCCTCACACCCTCCATTTCCCTTCATGAGTTCAACCCACCACACCGATACCGGCATGCTCGTCAGGCGCTCCACCCTCATCTTTCCCATCAACGTCCCCCGGTTCCTTGAGAAGGCATACACCAGGGGCGCCGACTGCATAGTCATGGACCTAGAGGACAGCGTCCCCCCAACAGAGAAAGAATCAGCCAGGGCCCTCGTGAAGGAAGCCATACCCGTGGTGGGGAAGGGAGGCGGAGACGTCGCCGTCCGCATAAACCGACCCATGGGACAGGCCAAGCTGGACCTTGAAGCCTCCATATGGCCGGGCCTCACGTGCGTCGCCCTCCCCAAGGTCGAGTCCGCCGAAGAGGTGCTTGGGAGAGCGGACATCATCACCGCACTGGAGCGGATGAGGGGCATCCCCGGGGGCACCGTGCAGATAGCCGTCGCCGTGGAGACCGCCCTCGGCGTCGTCAAGGCCTACGAGATAGCCGCCGCCAGCCCCAGGACCGTTTCCATAGGCGTCGGCGCCGAGGACCTGACCCAGGAGATGGGCGTCCAGACCTCGGCCGAGGGACGGGAGCTGTGGTACGCCCGGTCCAAGGTGCTCATGGACGCATACGCCGCCGGCGTCCAACCAATGGGCCTCGTGGGCGTCGAACCCTTCACCTGGAGACAGCCCGAGAAGGCGTACGACGCCGCCGTCAACAGCCGCAGGCTTGGCTACAAGGGCGCCCAGTCCATCCACCCGGCGCCTATCCCCTACCTCAACCGGGGCTTCTCGGTGCCCCCCGACGAGGTGGAGCAGATGAGGAGGGCTCTGGACGCCTTCGAGGAGGGGCTGAGGGAGGGCACGGCGTCGGTTAACGTGGACGGCAGGATGATCGACATCGCCTCGGCGGAGAGGTGCAGACGGATACTGGAACGGGCGGACGCCATAGCCGAGATGAACCGTAGAAAAGAGGAAGCCCTGAAGGACCCCGAATCCGTTGAGGAGAGGCTCAGAGCCGCCATAGAAAACATGTGATAGAGGGAGATGAGTCACCCGGAGGCTGGGCTCCATGGAGGAATGACCCAGGGCCTCTCCTTGCCCTCTAGATAAGCCTTCAACGGCTCCTTGTACGGGAACAGGGCCGCGGAGCCCCCGGTGTGGAGGAAGACCACGACGTCGTCGGGCTTGAAGAACCGTTTCCTGCAGAGGTCGATGAGGCACGCCATGGAGGACGCCGTGTACACGGGATCCAGCATGAGCCCCTCCGTCTCCGCCAAAAGCTTCACGGCCTCCATCTTCCCGTCAGTCACATAGCCGTAGCCGTCGCCGGCGTAGTCGTTGTAAACCGTGACGTCGCCGGGCTCAAGCTCGACGCTGAGCCCCAGCAGCTCTGCGCCTTCCTTGACGAGGCCGGACACCCGCTCGATCTGACCCTCCTCTGTCTTGCCGCCGGTGGTGACGCCCAGCACCTTTATTCCGGTGCTGAACATCTTGGTGCCTAGGACGAGGCCGGCCTGGGTGCCGCCGCTGCCCGAGGCGTGGACTAGGTAGTCGATGTCTATGCCCATGTTCACCGCCTGAGAAGTCAGCTCCAGGATGGTGTTGACGTACCCCATGACGCCGGGGGGCGTGGAGCCGGTGGCGCGCAGCCGGTAGGGCCTGTGCCCCGCCGCCTTGAGCTCTTCCATGGTCTCCTCGATGACCTTCTCCGTATTCTCTGGGCGTGCCACCTTTATCTCAGCGCCCATCAATCGGTGCAGTAGGTGGTTGCCGTCGATTTCCGTGGGCTCGTAGCTGTCCCTAGGCCCGGACTTGACCAGCACCACCTTCATGCCTAGCCTGCGGGCGGCGGCGGCCGCTTGGGTGCACCAGTTGGAGTGGAACCCCGCGCCCGTGACGATGCAGTCCGCGTCCTGGTTCAGCGCTTCGGCCATGAGGTACTCCAGCTTCCTGGTCTTATTGCCGCCGAAGGCCAGGCCCGTCAAGTCGTCCCGCTTCACGAGTATTCTGGGACCCTTAAGGGCCGCTGAGAGGCATGGCAACTCCTGCAGGGGCGTAGGGAGGCTGGCGAGCCTCACCCTGGGCAGCGTACTTAGCTTCATCTACATCGTATCCTTGATGCGTGGACGATGTACTTTACGTTTAGGGCCGGGGAAGTGTTCAACAAGTATATATGAACTATACTCGTAGATTATTTCATGAGTCAAACCATTCGGATCAAAGCCTATCTCGAGTCCGACGACAACGGTTATTCCTGGGTCATCAGGAAAGTAGAGTCTCTGGGAGGCACCGCCAAGATATCCATCAAGGACCTCGAGGGGACCAAGCTGATAAAGTTCCCCGAGTATTGAAGAGCCTTATTTGATTACAGCGCGTCCATCTCTCTAGTGGGCGTCACTCTCCGACCTCGAAGATCATGAACACCGGTATCACGGCGCCGTGGCTGTCCGTCACCATGGTCCTCAGGCCCCTGACCGTGGCTGTCTGGTTGAGGCTGCACTGGGCGATGGGCTGACCCGTGCCGCAGATGGGCACGTCGTAGACGTAGCCTTCATGGGAGGCGAGTACCAGCTCCTCCTCGCCGGTCTTAAGGGTGAGGAACGTGAACTCGCCGCCGAAGGTCCTGTTGTAGAACGTGAAGCTGCCCGTCCCCTGTTCCCTTAGGCCTAGGACGCCTGTGACCCATTCCCCCATGTCCGAGTACTCCACGTCGTGAACACACAGGACCTTGACCGTCTGGTTGTCGTGGCCGGTGCGTGAGACGAGGACCCCAGTCACCTTGACGGGTTTTGGGGCGTGATAGTCCCATATGTTGCCATGCACGGGGGCAGGCTCGACGACGCTTTCCTTTACGGGATGCAGCCTAAAATATTCGCCCAACGGGTCGGCTAGGAAGTAGGTCTCTATTGACAACGCGTTTTCCGTGTCCATGGCGTCGAGGGTCTTCACCTTGAAGCCAGTTGGGTCGCTCTCCCAGTCGTGGTCTGGGTCGTCCTCTTGGCTGAGCATGCCCTCAATGCACGTCACTACAGGCTCAGCTAAAAGTTGGATGGGCCCGGTCTCGTGCAACACGAACACCCCGGGGGGAACCTTCCACAACACCTCGTTGAAGCTCTCCACGGTGTCCCCGTCGATCTCCTCGACCCCGACAAGTATCCTACCGTCATAGTAGATCGACACAGAAGTCAGCTTTACGCCGCCGTCGGCGAGTTCATCAACCGCGTCCTCCAGGTACCCGATCCACTCGTTGAGGATGTACAGCGGAGCCAGGGCTTGTATGAACCGGATGTTCTCCCTCCGCCCCTCGCTGATCAGGTCCAGTATGGGTTCTGTCGCCTTCTCGTCGACGTCCGTGAGCGCGACGTAGGCGGTCCCGTTCCGCCAGTCCGGGTAATGGGTCACGAATATCTCGTTGAGGCTGGGCATCTCCCCGGTGCGCATGACCGAGTCCAGTTTAGACGCCACGCCCCAGTACCTGTTGAACGAGACCCCCGGGTCCCTGTCCTCCCACGGCATACTGTCCACGACCCCGGTCTCGCCCAGGAGGGCGTCTTCCCTGAGGTCCCTAAGCGAGTTCGGGTTGTAGCTGCCGCCGCGCCCGACCTTTATGGGGACAACAGCGTTCACGCCTTCGCCCAGCAGATCTTCGCTGTAGGCCGAGAACCCGTACTCCTTCTCTTCTGATACGCTGTAGACCATGTTCACCTTCACCGGGTGGCCTTCCCTCAGCACGAAGCAGGTGAGGTTCTCGTAGCGCAAATGGTCACTGAGCATGACGCCGTTGACGCCACTGCCCCCGCTCCTCCAGGGCTCAAGGACGACCAGGGTCTCGGTGAGGTTTTCACGGTAAGGTATGAGCTCCAACAAGACATCGTACCTCACATCCTTCCCGGGGACGACGAAAGTGGTCTTCGGAGGCTCCGCAGCGTACGAGAGTTTGATGTAGCCGGGTATCCCGTGGCCGAGGGCCGTCTCCGGGTCGAAAAGGTCGCTGGAGTCCCAGCTCTCTACGGCGACGAATTTAGGGCCATCGGATGCGTCTCGGCTGCGCTCCGTGTAGATGGTCCAAGCTGATGCAACTATGATAACTGTTAACGCTGCCACGGCCACCCCGTAGAAAGCTCGAAACCGGGTCACGGTTGGTAGGTGACTCATTTCCGATATGAACCTAATGTTTAGAACACATGTTCAACGTAATTGAACAACCAAAGGCACCTTTCGACCAGAAAACCCTAGGTAAACGTGACCCGCCTGATCCCAGTACTGTTATTCTACTCTTTCCCTTCAACGACGCGCCTAAGGTAGGCTAGGTTGCTTGACGCGGCCTCGACGGAGTCATCCAGGGCGGGCGTCTCCAGCACGAGGTAGCCGTCGAAACCAGGTTCCTCCAACGCCGCGACGACCCCGTCCAAGTCCATGCCTCCCTCGCCGAGGGTCTTCGACGGGTGGTCCTTCACGTGGACCTGGGCGATGAGACTGCCCAGCACCGTTATCTCCTGAACCACGTCGTAGCCCCTGCTGGCCGTGTTCCCCACGTCGAAGTATACTTGGACGCAGTCAGAGTCAATTGACTCGACCACCTTTACGAGCTCCGGTGCCTCCATGGAGGTCTCCAGAGCCAGGCAGACGCCTCTATCCTCCGCCATGGGTGACAGCCCCTTCATCTCGTCGATCAGGATCCGTGTCTGCTCCTTGGACTTCAACGCCGCGGTGCCGAAGAACGGGACCAGCATGACCGACGCGCCGATGGCGGCGCACGCATCCAATGCGTTCCGTATGATCTCGCGGCCCGTCTCCCTGTGTTCTTTGGTGGAGCTGGCGGGGCTGTGTTCGTCGTAGTTGAGCAGGTGTAGGCAGATGGAAGCCGCCTCGACGCCGGTGCGCCGCGCCTCCCGTTTGATGGCTTGGCGCGCCCCTCTCTGCCCCGTCCAGAGGGAGTCCTCCCGGTAGTCCAGCCCGATACCCAGCTCCACGCCGTGGAACCCCAGCTCCTTGGCCTTGGGGAAGAGGGATGTTCGTTCGCCGTCCGGCTTTAGCCCGTACTCCGTCTGTGAGCTATGCATACGGAAGCCTTCCATGACGCCGTATTTCATGCTGAACCCCTAAACTGATGGGAATATAGGCGTATGGGTCCATGGGAGCTCCAGCAACATGCACAGCGTTTCCTTTACACAAACACGGCATAGACCTGTTCAAACAGGTCTATCTCTGTAGCCTAGGCAAATCGAGAAGTAGCCCGGGGAGATCAGAACCCTAACACCTGGGAGAATTCTCCTGAAATACTCCCCTTATTAAAAATGAATTAAAACAGCTCTTTTTTCATGTTTTAAGATGGATACATTCACAATCTTGTTCAGAGAATATTCTCCTGGCACTGAGATATGCCTTATCTGGATATGATCCAATATAATAGAATCGTCAAATCTTACGTCACAAAGTTATATGAAAGATTAAATATGATCTCCAAGAGAAAATTCTAAGACTTGATAACATCCGCCGACGCCGTAAAGCTTCGTTCCGTATATGTCCCCATGCGAGACGGAGTGCGACTCGCGGTGGATGTCTGGCTCCCAACCGATCTGGGAGCCGATGAGAGGCTGCCGACGATTTTCACGCTGACACGCTATTGGAGGTCGTACGACTTGGTGGATGGCCGCCTGGATAAACAAAAATCCTATCAAACAGCGAAGTTCTTCGTCTCCAGACGATATGCTTTCGTCCTTGCCGACGCCCGTGGCTCTGGCGCTTCCTTCGGAACGAGGTCGAGCGAGTACTCCGCCGATGAGGTCGACGATATAGACGAGTTATTGGACTGGGTCGCTCGCCAGTCTTGGTCCAACGGGAGGGTCGCAGCCACTGGCACCTCCTACACGGGCAACACCGCCTTCCTCTCAACCGTGCACGGCCCATCGGCGCTCAAAGCGGTCGTCCCCAACTCCGCTGACTTCGACGTCTTCCGGCAGCTCATGTGCCCTGGGGGCATCCCCAACACTTGGATGATCGGAACCTGGGGCGCAAGCGTCTCGGCCAGGGACCAGAACGACTTCGATAAATTGGTGAGACTCTCGACGAGACCGCCACCCGAGGAGTTCCTCAGGAACGTACGGGGGGTGCGACCAGTGGACGACGACGGGGACGGCTCCATGCTGTCGGCGGCAGTGGCCGAACACGACGGAAACTATAACATTGCGGAAGACGGCTTCGACATCAGCTACTTGGACGCTGAAGCCGCCAGCGAGACCATGGCCTCGGCCGCCAGCGTCTACAGCTACAGAGAGGCCATAGAGAGATCACGCGTCCCCATATTCTATCGGACGGGTTGGCAGGACGCGGGGACGGCGGAGGGCGCCATAAGCCTGTTTAAGACCTTCTCAAATCCTCTCCGTGTGACGATAGGCCCATGGAATCACGGCATGTCGTCCCTGGCCGATCCCTATCAGCCTGGCGATGAGGCTCAGCCGATCCCGTTGAAGGTCAAACTTACCCGTGTCATGAGCGACGTGGAGCACTATGTTTCCGACTCCAAAGCGGTAAAGCCGAAGATGGGCGTTCTCGAGTACTTCACCCTAGGCGAGAACAAGTGGAAGACGACCCGAGAGTGGCCCCCTCCTGGCACGACCGTGAAACGCCTTTACCTAGCCGCCGATGGAAGGCTGAGTGAGAAGCCGCCGACCGAGAAATCCGGCCATGACACGTATCATGTGGATCTGGACGCGAGCACCGGCAAATATAACCGCTGGCACACTCAGCTGGGTCAGCCTGTTCATCACCCCGACAGGAGGGACGAGGACAAGAGACTACTGGTCTACGACGGCTCAATCCTTGAAGGGGACAGGGAGGTAACGGGAAACCCTGAGGTGAGCCTCTTTGTCAGCTCGACCGCCGATGACGGCGCCTTCTTCGCGTATCTTGAGGATGTCGCACCGGACGGCCGCGTCAGGCTTATAACGGAGGGATGTCTCCGAGCGTTGCACCGGAAGTTGTCTGATGAGAGACCGCCCTACCCCATGTTAGGTCCCTACCACACGTATAAGCGGCGAGACGCAGAGCCGATGGTGCCGGGAGAGGTGACAGAGCTGAGGTTCAGCCTGTTTCCCACCTCAGTCCTTTTCCGTAAGGGACATAGAATACGGCTTGCGATAGCTGGAGCCGACAGGGACACCTTCGAGCCGGTTGTTGGAGGCGAATCGCCGGAGATACGTGTTGAGCGTAACAGGTTACACGCGTCAAGCATCGAGCTGCCTCTGATAGCCCGAGCGCCGTGAATCACGATAAAGGGTCGGGTACGTCAACGCCTCATTTTCGTTCCCTGAAATACCCTCTCGGCAACTGCCCTAAGCTTCTTCTCATGACCTTTCAGGGTCTTAGCACTTAGAGTCCTCTTATAGCATGGAGTCTTGAATAAAGAATCGTCTAAGGTGAACCCGGGTTGGGTATAAAAGTGGCGGCCTTGGTAGTATACGCTCATTGTAGCTAGCAGGCTCCACACACATTTAGCTAATTTATAATGAATTTTCGTTTCGGGATCGCGTGCACATTTTCAATATCTCCCAAGCGTGCGCGCGTAATCTCAGAAATAATTTAAATTTTAACAATATATTTTCGCTATTAGAAGGAATTGTTTAATTTGAAAAAACCTCGTGATGATTTCTCCGAAGACGCGCACGCAGCTACGAAAAGTGAGATCCCCGAAAAGTTCACACCGAAGACAGACAGCTTCAACTACGTCCGCCGCGAAGAGATGATCCCAATGCGCGACGGCGTAAAGCTCAAGACCATAATCCTCGTGCCGAAGGACACGCAGGACACGCCGATCGTGATCACGCGCACACCCTACAACGCCGCGGGGCGCACACTCCGCTTCAACAGCCCGAAACTCTCCATGGTCGTGCCACAGATGCACGACACCACATCCGCGGCACGCTACATCATCGTTTACCAGGACGTGCGTGGGAAATACGGCTCAGAGGGCGACTACGTGATGAACAAGCCGCTGACGGGGCCCCTGAATGCATCCGGCACCGACCACTCGACCGACAGCTACGACACCATCGACTGGTTGCTGAAGAACGTGCCGGAGTCGAACGGCCGCGTGGCCGCGATGGGCGGCTCCTACGAGGGCTTCACAACGTTGATGTGCACGGTGAACCCGCACCCGGCGCTGAAGGCAGTGGTGCCGTTCGCGGCGATGGTGGACGGCTGGATGGGTGACGACTGGTTCCACTTGGGCGCGTTCCGCCAAGAGGCGTCGCTGCCGTACGCCTACGACCAGGAGGCGACACGCAAGAACGAGATCAAGTGGTGGTCTGGATGCTACGACACCTATGAAGGCTTCCTGCGCGCGGGCAACGCGGGCGCTGTGGCAGCCTCACGCGGCATGGAGAGCATAGGGTTCTGGCAGAAGCTCGCGGCTCACACGGGCTACGACTCCTTCTGGCAGCAGCAGGCCGTGGATAAGCTGCTCGCCGAACGCCTACTCACCGTACCTATGCTGATCGTCGGCGGGCTCTTCGACCAGGAGGACATCTACGGTTCACCCGCGCTCTACAAGGCTCTTGCGCCCAAGGATCCCGACGGCAGATTCGTGCACTTCGTGCTCGGGCCCTGGAACCACGGGCAGGGACGGAGAGACGCGCGCAGCCTAGGCCCGCTGCAGTTCGAGGGCGATACCGGCGGCTGGTTTAGGCGCAACGTGATGCAGCCATTCCTGGACCACTACCTGAGGGACACCCCGAAGCCAGAGATCCCGCGCGTGCTTGCGTACGAGACCGGCGCGAACGTCTGGCACCGCTACGATGACTGGCCGCCCAAGGGCACGGGCAGCCCCGTGGCGTATTCGCGTAGCCTTTATATGCAGGAAGAAGGCCGACTCGGGTTCGAGGCGCCTCCCGCCGCGAAGAAAGCCTTCGACGAGTACGTGTCAGATCCCGCGAAACCCGTGCCCTACAGGCAGCGGCCAACGATACCGAATTACGCATCGGGGTCTACTTGGGGCGAGTGGCTGGTGGACGATCAGCGCCACGCCGCCTCACGCACAGACGTGCTGGTCTGGGCCACGGAGCCGTTGAGGGAGCCCGTGCGCGTAGCTGGTGAGCCTGTTGCGAGGCTGTTCGCCTCGACGAGCGGCAGCGACTCTGACTGGGTCGTGAAGATCATCGACGTCTGGCCGGACGAGGTGCCTGAGAACCCAAAGCTCGGTGGCTATCAGCAGATGCTTTCAGCCGACCTCTTCCGTGGCCGGTATCGCGAGGACTTGGGGGTCGCGAAGCCGCTGGCGCCCGGCGAGGTACTGGAGTACCGGATCCCCTTGCCGCAGGTGAGTCACGCCTTCCTGCCTGACCACCAAATCATGGTGCAGGTGCAGTCGAGTTGGTTTCCCCTCTACGACCGCAACCCGCAGACCTTCGTGCCGAACATCATGTTTGCTCCACCGGAGAGCTACAGGAAGGCGACGCAGAGCGTGTGGAGGACGGCTGAGTATCCGACAGCGATCGAGCTGCCCGTTATCTCGTAGCGAGTGAGTGCGTTCAAATCCCCTATTTTAAAAAATAAATATCTCTTTTATGTTTTTAGCACGTGTGCGACTTCTATGGTGTGAAGCGCTTTAGGAAGCGTTCGTAATCTACCGGTAAGCCGGTAGAATTGAAAAATAGCCCGGGAGAGATTCGAACTCTCGTCAGAGGCTCCAGAGGCCCCGATCCTTGACCGCTAGACGACCGGGCTAGCAACAACAGATACAAGCCAAACAGGATATAAACCCTACCCAACACGGGGACCCGCCGCCGGGATAAAGCATGTACGACCTAGGGAAGTAACAGAATAACCGAAAAGCTTAAATATTAGAAAAATTCGGGTGCAATTGCCCCAGTGATCAGTTTTCTGAATCTCCCCCGAGAGGAGGATTCTGGGAAGGGAAACCCCCAGCGAGTGTGAGAAATGGGAAAGAAAGGGAACATGCTCAGCAGAGAGGATGTGTGCCCCGAGTGCGGAAGCACAAACATAGTCCACGACCCCGACTCAGGGGAGTTGATCTGCGGAGACTGTGGCCTCGTCATGAAGGACAGCATGCTCAACGAGGGGCCCGAGTGGAGGGCGTTCACCCCCACCGAGAAGGACAGCAGGAGCAGGGTGGGCGTCCCCCTCAGCTTCGCGGTCCACGACAAGGGCCTCACCACCATGATAGGCAGGGTGGGCCGGGACGCCTTTGGCAGAAGGATACCCATGGACACCAAGCTCCAGATGCTCAGGCTGAGGAAGTGGCAGATAAGGAGCAGGGTCCACAGCAGCGTGGACAGGAACCTGGCCCAAGCCATGGCCGAGCTGGATAGGCTCAGCGACAAGCTCCACATACCCCCCAGCATAAAGGAGAAGGCCGCCGTCATCTACAGGAGATCCCTGGACAGGGGCCTCGTCAGGGGCAGAAGCATAAGCGCCATAACGGCGGCCAGCCTCTACGCGGCGTGCAGGATGACCCAGACGCCGCGGACCCTCAGAGAGATATCGGCGCAGAGCCCCATAGACAAGAAGGACATAGCAAGGTGCTACAGGCTCATGCTCCGGGAGCTAGACATACAGATGCCCAAGCCCGAGGCCCAGCTCAGGGTCCCCAAGATAGCCGCCAAGGTGGGGGTCGGCGAGAAGACCCAGCAGACGGCCGTGGACCTGCTGCGGAGGGCAACCAAACTCAAGACTACCGCGGGGAAGGACCCCATGGGCCTCGCCGCCGCGGCCCTCTACATAGCCTGCGTAATGTGCGACGAGAAACGCACCCAGAAGACCATAGCCGACGCCGCAGGGGTGACAGAGGTCACCATAAGGAATAGGTACAAGGGGCTCAAGGAGGCGCTGGATCTAGAGATCTAGCGGCGAAACCCCCTTTTATTTCCGCGTAAGTAAAACCCCTAAATATTTATCCTCGGCTAACCATTTCTTGCTGAACAAGTTTGGCGTCCACCGAGCGCACCCTCATCGTCTGCATCGACGGTGACGACGACATCGGTATCAAGGGAGGCATAGATACCCCCATCGTCGGGCGGGACGAGACGCTTCACTCGGCCATGGCTTTGGCCATATCAGACCCCGAGGAAGCAGACGCCAACGCCATGTTCGGCGCAGTAAAGCTCTTCGACATCATGGTGAAGCAGTACCCGGAGGAGAGCTTCGAGGTCTCCACGATAAGCGGGTCAAGCCTAGGCGGCGTCGAGGCAGACCGGAAGATGGTGAAGGAGCTCAACCAGGTCCTGGAGCGCTTCGACGCGACCGGCGTCATACTGGTGACGGACGGCTTCGCCGACGAGGAGCTGGTGCCCATCATCCAGAGCCGGGTGCCCATAACCAGCATCCACCACGTCGTGGTGAAGCACAGTGAACGCATCGAGGAGACATGGGCCGTCATATTCAGGTACCTGAGGATGCTGGTGGAGGACCCCTACTACAGCAGGGTGAGCCTAGGGGTACCGGGGATACTGCTGGTGCTCTTCGGGTTCCTCATCGCCAGCGGCCAGGTGGAGAACGCCGGCATGATGGTAACCTTCGTGCTGGGCGTGGTGCTCTTCATCAAGGGCTTCGGGCTGGACGCTAGGCTCGCAGCGATGCGGCCCCGGCTGCCCCCCGCTGAGAGATGGCTGACGCTACTCTCCAAGGGGCTCGGGGCGATACTCGGCGTCCTAGGCTCCTATCAAGGCATTGTATACGCCTGGACGTTCCTTCCAAGCCCCGCGCAGCCCTTCTGGGACCTCTCCTTCTGGGCAACGAACCTTCCGAACCTCGCTGCCGCGTTCTTCATGAAAGGCACAGACCTCATAGCACTGGGCATAGGGGTGGTGATCATAGGTGACGCGGCGAGCGACTACATACTGGAGAGAAAGACCATATCTATTTGGGAGAACGTGGTCGGCCTGATATTCCTGTTTTGGATGAGGCTCATAGTCTTGGAGTCAACCGAGGTGCTGATGAACCCCGAGATAACCTTCACACTTTTCTCACCACTCATATTCTACACGGTGGCGGGCGTGGCAACCACCATAATCGCCGTGGTCCTCATATACCGGAAGTTCGGCAGAGAGGCCTTCGCCAGGCCGATGCGCGGGGAGTCCTGATCCACGAACCATTTATTTACACAGCCGTGGAGTATGGCAGGAAAGATGCTCTACGAGTTCCTCTCAGTAATCGGCGTCTACGGCGTCTACGAGAGATGGCTCAAGAAGCAGATAGACTCAGGGGAGAAACCCAGCCACGTCGGCGTCATCATGGACTGGAACCGTCGGTGGGCCGTGCGCCAGAACATGGTACCGTGGG
>CAZGZR010000030.1:0-28356 GCA_964529745.1 uncultured Candidatus Bathyarchaeia archaeon | reverse complement strand
GAGTGGGTCAAGGAGAATGGCCGCTGGGACCAGATCCGTCGCCAGGACACGTGGTTCAGGGACGAGCACGGCTTCACAGACCTCTTCCAAGAGCATGGGGCCGAGTACGTCAACGTCACCGAGGAGATATGGAGGGGGAACACGGTGGAGAGCCGCGGAGCCAAGAAACGGGTCGAGGGACGGTATCCGGCCGCCTTCACCGAGGAAATCTACGGCTATATGCCCAGACGCCTCGCCGCCTACATGGGGTTCCCCATGATAAGTCTAGGCCACGTGAAGGGCTACGGGGGAGAGTATCCCAGCCTCTCGCTGAAGAACATGTTCGGCCTAATCCCGGACCCGCTGAGGGCGTGGTGGCACGGCCCCGGCAACTCAAGGATCGACCGGAGCATCGTGGACATCACCAAGCTCTACGCGTCTTACTTCAGCCTCTACGGAGTGAACGAGGCGGTGAAAACACTGGTGGCCACGGACCCCGAGGGGGAGGTGAAAGCGTCCTGGGGCAGGTACTCGGTTAAGCCCGGCCATGGACTGGTGACGCACGGCCCCAACCTCCTGGAGCTGGACGCCGTCACATGCGGCCTCATAGACGTGGACCCCGGGAAGGTGGGCTACCTCCAGAGAGGCGTCGAGATCTTTCATCCATACGACGCCGGGGCCGTGGAGGAGGCCGAGGCGCTCCGCAGTCACTACCTGCCGTCCATGTCCACGGACTTTAACAAAAAACCGAGATAAACTACGCAATCTATAAAAAAGTGTGCTGTGTATGGTTGCTAATTCGGTGAGCCTATCGTGAAGCAGCTTATCCACAACGGCGTAATGGTCCCGCCCAAGTACGAGGCGGAGGGGCTGTCTGTGAAGATCAAAGGCGAGGAGCACAGGCTGACGCCGGAGCAGGAGGAGCGGGCCGTGGCTTGGGCCAAGAAGATGGGCACCCCGTACGTGGAAGACCCCGTCTTCGCCGAGAACTTCCACAAAGACTTCAGCGAGCTCCTGGGCTTCGAGGTATTGCCGGGCGACGTGGACTACTCAGAGATCCACCGGATGGTAGAGGCCGAGCGGGAGCGCAGGAAGAACCTCAGCAAGGAGGAGAAGAAGCGGCTCCGGGAGGAGCGGAAAGCCGTCCGGGAGGCAAACAAGGAGAGGTACGGGTACGCGGTCATCGACGGCGAGCGCTGCGAGCTGGGCAACTACATGGTAGAGCCCAGCAGCATATTCATGGGCCGCGGCGAGCACCCCCTCCGCGGCAGCTGGAAGGAGGGGCCCCGCCACGAGGACGTGGAGCTCAACCTGAGCCCCGACGCCCCCCGGCCGCCCGGCGACTGGAAGGACATCCTCTGGGACCCGGACAGCATGTGGATAGCCCGGTGGAAGGACAAGCTCACCGGCAAGATGAAGTACGTGTGGCCCCACGACAGCAGCCCCATAAAGCAGGAGAAGGACATCGAGAAGTACGACAAGGCCATCGAGCTCAGGGAGAACCTAGATAAGGTGAAGCAGTTCATAGCGGGGAACCTCACGAGCGACGACGTCAAGCGCCGCAAGACGGCCACCGTCTGCTACCTCATAGACGAGCTCAAGTTCAGGGTGGGCGACGAGAAGGACGACGAAGATGAAGCCGACACCGTGGGCGCCAGCAGCCTCCGCCCCGAGCACATCTACTTCAACGAAGACGGCACCGTCACCTTCGACTTCCTCGGCAAGGACAGCGTCAGGCACCTCCTCACGGCGAGGATCGACGACACCGTCAAGGAGAACCTGAGGGCCTTCGCGGAGCGGAACCACGACGGCACCCTCTTCGACGAGGTTAACAGCAGCGTGGTGAGCCAGTTCCTCGACGAGGTCATGGAGGGCATAACAGCCAAGGTCTTCAGGACATGCTACGCCACCGAGGCCGTGGAGTCCAGGCTCAAGGAGCTGCCCATCGAGAGGGGCGCCCCCGACTACAGGAAGAAGCACGTGGCCACCCTCGCCAACCTTGAGGCCGCCATCACGTGCAACCACAGGCGTACCATACCCAAGACTTGGGAGCAGAGCCTCGCGCGGCAGAAGGAGAGGCTGGCCGCCCGCAAGCAGAGGGCCAGGGAGAACATGCGCACGTACCGTCAACGCATCAGGGACGCCATAGCGAATTACGAGGAAAGGATGGCCAGGTACGAGGCAAAGCTTGAGGAGGACAAGCAGAAGCTCGAAGAGTACAAGCAGGAGCTCAAGGAGCGGGAGGAGGCGGGCAAATCCACGAAGGGCATCAAGAAGCGCATCGCCTCTAAGAGACGCGTCATCAGGAACGGCAGGGAACGCATAAAGAAGACGAGGGACAAGCACCGGGACCGCGTGGCCAGGCTCAAGGAGCTCATGGAGGCGCGGCGGGTGAAGGACGAGCAGCTCATCGAGAAGGCCACGCTCCAGATAGAGGCCAAGGAGCTGACCAGGGACTACAACCTGGGCACCAGCCTCAAGAGCTATGTGGACCCCCGCGTCTACTACGAGTGGGGTCGCGAGGTGGACTACGACTGGCGCAGCTTCTACTCGTCGACGTTGGAGAAGAAGTTCAGCTGGGTGGACCCGGAGCCACAGGAAGAAGAGTAGAGGCTAGCCGCCGCCTATGGGGGGCATCACTAGTACCCTGTCGCCGTCCCTCAGAACGGTCTCGTAGCCGTTCAGGCTCCTTATGTCCTGCTCGTTCACAGAGAACATGAGGTAGTCGAGGATCCTCCCATCTTCGTCGAACAGGTAGCCTCTTATAGGTTCACCGTAGAGGCTGACGAGGCGGTCGATGAGGTTCATGACGGTGGCGTCTTCGGGGAGAGAAAGGGTCTCGGCTCTCTTCCCCGCGGCGTCCCTCACCATGGCGTAGTACCTCAGCTCGACTTCCATGCCATCCACCCCGTAAACATTATTGGTCTCAGAGTGATCGCGTTACATGAGTCTTATGCCTGTCAAGGGATACGCCGGGAAGTACCTGAGAGTCAACCTATCGGAAGGAAGCCTCGTGGACGAGGTTTACGACGAGGCCACGCTGAGGAGGCACCTGGGGGGCACGGGGATGGGTGCCAAGGTGCTCTACGAGGAGGTGCCTAGGGAAATCGAGTTCATGGACCCTAGGAACGTGGTTGTGATCGCCAGCGGCCCCCTGGGAGGCACCACGGTGGGCGGCTCGGGCACCATCAGCCTGGTCACCAAGGGCGCCCTCACCGGGGGAGCCACCTCGGTGCAGGCCAACGGCCTCCTCGGCGCCTACATGAAGTTCAGCGGCTACGACGGCGTCATACTGACGGGCGCCGCCCCCGAGTGGAGGTACCTGGTCCTCAAAGACGGGGGCTCCGAGCTGAGGGACGCGTCCAGGTTCGTTGGGCTGGACACCTACGAGGTCACCGACGCCCTCAGGGAGGAGCACGGCGTCGCGGGCAGAGGCGCCAGCGTGCTCTCCATAGGCCCCGCCGGGGAGAACCTAGTCCGATGGGCGGGGGTCTTCGTGGACCACGGCCACAGCGCCAGCCACAACGGCCCGGGCGCGGTCCTGGGCTCCAAGAAGCTTAAGGCGATTATAGCGTTCAGGGGCGCCGGCAGGGTGGACGTCCACGACCCCGAGGCTCTGCGTGAGGTCTCAGAGGAGATGTACGAGGACGTGGAGTACTTCAGAGGCACAATAGGCGGCGTCGAGAGGATGTACAAGGGTGGAGCTGGGGACCTACCCATCAAGAACTACAGCACCTACGACTGGGGCATAGAGCCGGACGAGCTGGACAGGTTCAACGCCAAGAGCGTCCGGGACAGCTACCAGAAGAGGCGGATGCAGTGCTGGGGCTGCAGGCTCCTCCACAGCACCATGTTCGAGGTCGAGGAGGGCAGGTACGCCGGGGAGGTCGAGGAGCCCGAGTACGAGCAGATGGCGGCCTGGGGCCCCGTCATAGGAAACACCGACGTGGAGGCAGCGTTCATGCTCAGCGGCCTCACGGACAGGCTGGGGCTGGACAACAACGAGGCTGGCTGGATGGTGGGCTGGGTCATGGAGTGCATGGAGAAGGGCTATATAACCGAGGAGCAAGCCGGGTTCAGGACCGGCTTCGGCGACGCAGAGGGGGCCGCAAAGATCCTCAGGATGGTGGCGGGCCGAGAGGGCTTCGGCGACGCACTCGCCGAGGGCGTGAAGCGGGCCTCCACCAGAATCGGCGGCGAGGCAGCGGAGTCCGCGATCTACACCATGAAGGGCAACACGCCGCGGGGCCACGACCACAGGTACAGGTGGGCCGAGATGTTCGACACCTGCGTAAGCAACACGGGCACCATAGAGACCCACATGAGCGTCATGAGCCCCGGCGCCCAAGGGCCGGAGAACCCCATGGAGGTCAGCGGCGAGGTCGCCCGAACAAAGGGCCTCATGCAGCTGGAGGACAGCGTCGGAACCTGCAGGTTCAACACCAGGATGAACGCCAAGAGGATCGCCAAGGCCGTATCCGCCGCCACCGGCTGGGACATGGACGCCGAGGAGGCGTGGGACGTGGGCCGCAGGACCGTGAACCTGCTCAGGGCCTTCAACATACAGGCGGGAATCACCGCGGTATACGACAGGCCTTCCCCGCGCTACGGCTCATCCCCCGTGGACGGCCCCATCAAAGGCACAGGCATAATGCCCCACTGGGACGAGATGCTGAGAAACTACTACACGCTGATGGGGTGGAACCCCGAGACGGGGACGCCCCTCAGGGAGACCCTGGAAAACCTGGGGCTGGGACAGGTAGCCGACGACCTATCCGCCTGACGTCGTCCTCGATACCGTTTTATGCCGTAGGCATTAACTTGATTCCATGAAGAATCTAGTTAAACGGAAACTAAAGGCTGGCAAGCCTGCGCTGGGCACGTGGGTGTCCATCGGCCACCCCGACGTCACCATGTACCTAGCCGACATGGGATGGGACTGGCTGGTCTGCGACATGGAGCACAGCCCCTTCGGCCCCGAGACCTACCACTTCATGGTGCAGGGTATGCTGTACGCCCGGGAGCGTTGCATGCCCATGTGCAGGATACCGTGGACCGACCTCATCTGGATAAAGAAGGTCATGGACGCGGGAGCCACCGGCATCGTGTCACCCCGCATAGAGACCAAGGAGCAGGCGGAGGAGATGGTCAGGCTCATGAAGTACCCGCCGTGGGGCGAACGAGGCGCCGGCCCCAGGCTCGCCGCGTTCAGGGACCCGGACTACTTCGCGTCGGCCAACGAGGAGACCCTCTGCGTTGTCATGATAGAGACGGTCAAAGGCGTCGAGAACATAGACGAGATATTCAGCGTCGAGGGAGTTGACGCGTGCTTCGTGGGCCCCAGCGACCTAAGCCTGGACATGGGGATACACCGCCAGTACACCAACCCCGAGTTCCTGAAGACCCTGGACAGGATCGTCGAGGCGGGCAGGGACCACGGCGTCGCGCCGGGGATGCACTGCTTCACAACGCCCGGCCCCACGAACATAAACGAGGCAATAGAGAGAGGTTTCCGGTTCTGCGCATTGAACAGCGACACCATGTACCTCAGGAACGGGGTGAACGCGGCCTTCGACCAAGTCAAGGGGTGGAAGCCGGGGCAGCAGGGCGAGGAAGTGGACGTCTAAGCCTTTAATCATTAACAACTGGTCCAACTGGTTGACTTTTTTCTCATTGGTCCGAGGGTGAAAACCGAATACACTCTAGACGGAGTTGGGCCCCGTTATCACGAGCCTCCTGGCCTCGACGAGCGCCTGCGTCACCTTCGTCCTCGCCCGTTCCTGCAGCCTCCATATGGTGCCCCTGCTGACGCCCATCCTCTCCCCGGCCTCCTCCTGTGACAGGTTCTCGAGGTCGAGGAGCCGCAGCACCTCGAGCTCCGCGGGTTCGAGGGATATGGGTGCGCCATGCTCCTCCGGCACCGGCCTGAACTCTGTGATCTTCGCTACGTGCCCTATCTTCACTGGGAGGGGCATCCTTCCGTAGCGTCCCCGCCGACGTCTTCCACGCATCATACGATATTCTGTGCATAGTCACAATATTTATATATTTGCGTGCATATGCACATAACAGAATCTGTGCAAACGCACAGAAAGGTGAAAGACATGGGATATAGAGGAAGAAGAGGAAGATACCCCGGAAACGGGCCCTTCAGAGACCTGCCCCCCTGGCAGAGGCCGGGCTGGGTATACGGCTACGGCCGCGGCTTTGGCCGCGGATACGGCCTAGGCTACGGGTACACCGGTGACCCCACGAAGTGCGCTAGGTTCCCCTGGCTACCCAGATGGTGGTGGGCGAACCCCGACTACCAGGGCACCATGCCGGTGCCACCGGCCGACCCGTCGGCGGCGGCCCCGGCGTACGCCCCGGCGCCCGATGAACGCAGCTTCCTCCAGGACCAGACCAAGTACCTGGAGCAGGAGCTGGAGGGCATCAGGAAGCGCCTTGAGGAGCTCGGATCCGAGGAAAAAGACTAGTACCCCAACCCCTTTTTGTGATCATGATGAAGATAGCGGTACCCTCCAAGGGAGAGAAAGGGCTGAGAGACAGAGTAGCCGACACCTTCTCCCGGGCGCCCGCCTTCACCATCGTAACCATCCAAGACGAAGAGATAACCGACGTCAAGGTAGTGAAGAACAAGGCGGCCGAGATGAGCCAGGGAGCAGGCCCGGTGGCCGCCAGGACCCTGAAGGAGAACCAGGTAGAGGTTTTGATATCCGGTGACATCGGGCCAGGAGCCACCAACATCCTGGAGACCATCGACATACGCATAGAGAAGGCTGATCCCGGGACGAAGGTAAAAGAAGTAGTGGAGAACTGGGTCAAGGGAGTCTAGACGCCAAGGCGTGCCTTGATCTCGGCCCAGACATCTACTATCGCGGCGCTAGCCGGTGATCCGGGTCTGTACTCGACGACCGGCTTCCCCTGAACCATGGCCTTGGTGACCTCGGGGTCGAAAGGCACACGCCCCACCATGGCTACATCGTTCTCTGCACAATAACCAGCGATCTCGTCCGTGTTGTCATTGTTCAGGTCGTGCTTGTTGACGCACACCAGGGGCTCCACCTCGAAGTGGCGGAGGAGCCCCAACGCACGTTTCAGGTCGTGTATCCCTGACAGCGTCGGCTCCACCACGATGAGGGAGTACTCGACGTTGGAGAGGCTGGCTATCGCCGGGCACCCTATGCCGGGGGGGCCGTCCACGAGCACCAGTTCGCTGCCGTTCTCCTCGGCGAGCCTCTGCGCGTTCTGCCGGACCAGGGTGACCAGCTTGCCGCTGTTCTCCATTCCGGGGGTGAGCCTTGCGTGGCTCATGGGGCCGTAGCGGGTCTGGCTAATGTATGCGTGGCCACAGACCCTGTCCACGAAGTCTATGGCGTCGACGGGGCAGTTCACGACGCATACCTTGCAACCCTCGCAGTGTATGGGGTCCACCCGGTAGTCCGTTATGGCGTTGAACTTGCACAGCTCCATGCACAGGCCGCACCTGATGCATCTTTCCGGGTCTATCACGGCCATCTTCAGCCCCTTGAACTCGATGGTCTCCTTGACCTCGGGCTTCAGGAGCAGGTGGAGGTTGCTGGCGTCCACGTCGCAGTCGGCGAAGACGGCGTTCTCAGAGAGGGCGGCGAAGCATGCGGTGATGGTGGTCTTCCCTGTCCCACCTTTCCCGCTCAGTACGGTCATCTGTTTCATCCGGCTAGTTCCTCCATCTCATCGAGGAGCCCTTGGAACCTCGGCCTCCACTCGGTCATCTCCTCTGTGAAGGGCACGCCCCGGGAGTACAGCTCCGCTATCCGTCTGTCGAAGGGTATCTCCATGAGAACGGGTATGCCCTGCCGCTCGCAGAACTCGTATACTCCTCGGTCTCCTATGCCTGCGAAGTTCACGACGACCCCCATGGGGACGCCCAGCTGCCTGACCACCTCCGTGGCCACCTCCAGGTCGTGGAGCCCGAAGGGCGTGGGCTCCGTGACCATGAGGCAGAAGTCGCTGCCATGCACCGCCTCCACCACAGGGCATGCCGAACCCGGGGGGGCGTCGAGGATCACGAGCCCCTCCCGCTTGGCCTGTTCCTTGACCTTGGAGATTATGGGGACGGCGAGGGGCTCCCCTATGTTGAGCTCCCCGTACACCAGCTCGACTCCACATGCCTGCCCCTTGAATATGTTCCCTATCACCCGTGGGGCCTCCTCTATGGCGTCCTCCGGGCAGACAAGCTTGCATCCACCGCAGCTGTGGCAGAGCTCCGGGAAGACCATGGCGGTCTCCCCGGCCACGAAGAGGGCATTATACTGGCAGAACTCGGCGCACCTCCTGCAGTAGGTGCACTTCTCCTCTATTATCCTAGGCACGAGTAGCTCAACCGGCTGGGACTCGGTTGCCCCCGGCCTCAGGAATATGTGTACGTTAGGCTCCTCGACGTCGCAGTCCAGCACCTGTTCAGCGCCCGTGGAGAGGGCGAGGTTCACCGCCACGCTGGTCTTGCCGGTGCCGCCCTTGCCGCTGGCGACCACTACCTTCATGTCGATCCTAGTGCTCGTGTTCGTGGGCGTGGAGGCAGCCCTCCGTGAGCTCGGTGAGGCGGCCCTCCTTGAAGTCCTCTACGCTCTGCGCAACTTCCTGGCTACGGGCCTGGAGTACGGCGACTGTGCTGCTCTGAAACATCTGGATCGCCCTCATGCCCATGCCGGTGGATATCACCACGTCGGCGCCCATGGCCATCATCCGCTCGGGGGGGAGCCCCCTGCCGCCGAAGTGGCTGCTGTCGTTGGGCGTCACTCCGCTGTCCACCACCTCACCGCCTTCCACCCGGAACCACGCGAAGTACGGGGCCCTGCCGAAGTGTGCCGATAGGAGCTTCGCCTCCCTGTCCGCTACGGGTATGACTATCTTAACCATCGTTAATCACATGCGATTGAGGCGTTTTATCCTCTTCTCCTTCCTCTTCCCTGGCCCATGCCCCGTCCTCCGCCTTGGCCGAAGTGGCCTCCCACGGTGGGGCTCGCGGCCGTCCTGAGGGCTCCGGACTTGAACTGTTCAACCGCCGTCTTCACCGTGCCAGAGGCACCCGTGTAGACGGTTATACCGGCCTGACTGAGCGCCATGTGTGCGTTGGGGCCTACTTGGCCTGTGATGACTGCCTTCACCCCCAGCTGGGCCACGGCCTGGGCCGCGCCTATCCCGGCGCCGTGGGCCGCCCCTATGCTGGAGTTGGGTACTGCCTGATGCTTCATGGTCTCCGTGTCCACCACGAGGAAGACGCCGCAGCGCCCGAACCGGGGGTCCACGGCGCTGTCGAGACTTCTTCCTGTGGATGATACCGCTACCTTCACTCGTTTTTCACCTTGTTCTCGATCTTCTCGACTAAACCCATGAACGACTTGGCTGCCGGTGAGTCCGGGTGTCGCAGTATGAACGGGATTCCCTCGTCGCTGTCAGTGGATATCCTGGGGTCGATGGGTATGCTTCCGAGGAGCTCCACGCCCATCTCCTCTGCTACCTTGGCGCCGCCGCCTTCGCTGAACACGTTGATGGTCTCTCCGCAGTGGGGGCACACGAGCCCGGCCATGTTCTCTATGATTCCGAAGACGGGGACATCCATCTTCCGCGCGAAGGTGATGGCCTTCTTCACGACGGCCTGGCTCACCTCGCTGGGGATGGTGACTATTATGACGCCGTCCATCTCCGGCAGCAGCTGCAGTATGCTGAGGCTCTCGTCGCCGGTCCCCGGCGGGAGATCGACGAGCAGGTAGTCGAGGGGCCCCCACGCCACCTCGCCCAGGAACTGGCGTATGGCGCCCATCTTCAGGGGGCCACGCCAGATGACGGGGGAGTCGTCCGTGGGCAGCAGGAAGTCCATGGAGACCACGCCGACGCCTTCGGGGCCCTTGACGGGCGCTATGCCCACGGGGCCCATGTCGAGCCTCTGCCCCTTGAGCCCCATCATCTTGGGTACGCAGGGGCCCGTGAGGTCGGCGTCCAGTATGGCGACCTTCCTGTCCTTGTCGTTCACGGCCAGCGCCGTGGCCAGGTTCACGGTCACCAAGCTCTTCCCGACGCCGCCTTTGCCGCTTATCACAGCGATCTTGTGCTTGACCCTGCTCATGCGCTGCTTTATCAGTTCCATCTGCTGGCTTCGTTGCTCCAGCGGGTTGGGGACGTCTTTTTGTTCAGCCAAGTCGTACAACTCTATTTAGTCTAGGTTAAATCGGATATTCTCTCTGCTCATTACTGATAAACTTACCCTTACATGGCCTCTAAAAGCTTCACCGTTGAGCCGGCTTCCGCACATGACCCGAGTGAAGACACGTGCGGGTGATAACGTTTTCCCCAGACAAGATCGATCATAACATTTTAGATGGATAGCCGCACCATCTTGACGGAGAGCCTTTGCACCCCAAGGACCAGTTAAATAAGCTCACCGAAAGGCTGCTAAAAAGCCCTGACGAGGACGCGGACGCAGCGGTAGCCATACTAATCAGGCCCACCACCGACGACCTGGAGGTATTCATAGTCAAGAGAGCCGAGGTGAACGGAGACCCCTGGAGCGGCGACATGGCGTTCCCCGGCGGCAAGAAGGCGGCGCTGGACGAGGGGGTGCTGGACACAGCTATCAGGGAGGTCAGGGAGGAGACGAGCATCAACCTGAAGCCTCTGAAGCCCCTCGGGTACATGAAGCCTCTAAACTCTTGGGTGAGACGGACCTTCAGGGTGCAACCCGTGGTCTACCTCTTCGAAGGCGACCCGCCCATCACCCTGAACTACGAACTCACGAAGTACATGTGGACACCCATAGGCGGACTCAGAAAACTGAGGTCGCGGGCCACGGTGAAGGGCTTCGACTCCCCCGTATACACGATAGGGGACGACGTCGTCTGGGGGCTGACCTGCAGGATGCTCGATCAGCTGATAGAGATATTCGATGAAGACTAGAGAAGCCTCTTCAGGGCCTCAGCGACTTGTCCCGGCAGCTCCCCCACCGCCACACCGGCGTCCCTCAACGCGTTCATCTTGCTTTCAGCCGTCCCCGAGGCCTCCTGTATGATAGCGCCCGCATGGCCCATCCTCTTACCGGGAACGGCGGTCCTGCCGGCAATGTATGCAGCCACCGGCTTGGTGAAGCCGCCGTCTCCGATGTAGTGAGCGGCGCGTTCCTCGGCGTCTCCGCCGATCTCCCCGATAAGGGCCACTGCCTTGGTCTCGGGGTCATCCTCGAACCAGCGGAGCACGTCCACGAAGTCGAGGCCAACGACCGGGTCCCCTCCTATGCCAACGCAGGTGCTCTGCCCGAGGCCCACCCGGGTGATCTGGGAGGCGACCTCGTAGAACAGGGTGCCGCTGCGGCTTATGACCCCGACCCCGCCCCTCTTGAACACCTGGGCCGGCATTATCCCCATCTTGCATTCTCCGACCTTGATGAGCCCGGGAGTGTTGGGCCCCACGATGGTAGTGCCTTTCAGCTTGGCCATGGCCATGAGCTCGATGCTGTCCTTGACGGGCATGCCCTCGGTTATAACCACCACGGGGTCGAGGTCAGCCTCAACGCTCTCAAGCGCCGCGTCCAACGCGTAAGGCGCGGGCACGAATATTATGCTGGCGTCTACGGCATGGTTCTCCTTGGCCTCAACCACCGTGTCGTAGACGGAAAGCCCCTCGATGGTTTGGCCTCCACGGCCCGGCACCGTCCCGGCTACGACCTTGGTGCCGTACTCTTTCATGAGGTGGGTGTGGAAGGCTCCCTGAGTGCCCGTTATTCCCTGCACCAATACCCTGGTATCCTTGTCTATGAAACGTGGCACCTAGCTCGCCTCCGCCAACTTTACCGCCAGCTCCGCCGCCTCCTCCATGGAATTCAGGGTCTCTATCCCTGCCTCCTTGAGAATCCTCCTGCCCTCCTTCTCCTTTGTGCCCATCATGCGGACCACCACCGGCTTCTCGGCGGCCACCTCCCTCCGGGCCTCGACGACGCCCTCGGCTATGTTGTCGCACCGGGTGATGCCGCCCAGCACGTTAACCAGCAGCGCCTTGGTCCTCTCATCCCTGAGCACGAACTCGGCGGCCTCGCGTATCCTCTCGGGGGTGGCGCCTCCCCCGAGGTCCAGGAAGTTGGCGGCTCTGCCGCCGTGGAGCATCACCGTGTCCAGCGTGGCCATGGTGAGGCCGGCGCCGTTCCCGATGACCCCTATGTCGCCGTCGAGCTCCACGTACGTCAGGCCCTGAGACCTTGCCTCCATCTCCCTCTCGGTGAGCTCCCCCCGGTAGCTCTCCAGCAGTCTCTTCTCGAGCTCCCCATGCCTGAACAACGCGTTGTTGTCTATGTTGAGCCTGGCGTCCGCGGCCATGAAACCGTCATCTATCTCAGCCAACGGGTTTATCTCTGTGAGCTCGGCGTCCATCTCCAGAGCCACGGTGTAGAGGTTCTCCACTACCGCAGCGAGCTGGAGCATCTTCCTGCCCCCATACCCCAGCCTCTTCGCAACTAGGCGGGCGTGGTAGCTTTTCATCCCATACAACGGATCCACGATGTGCCGTACGATCCTGTCCGGCTTCTCGGCGGCGGCCTCCTCGATGCCCATGCCCCCCTCGCCGGAGGCGAGGACGACATAAGACTTGTTGCGTCGGTCCACGGTCACCCCGAGGTAGACCTCGTTTGCTATGCTGAGCTTCTCCTCGACGTAGAGCGTCTCCACGGTGAGCCCCTTTATCTTCATGCCCAGAAGCGTCTCAGCCGCCTCCGCGGCTTCCTCCGGGGTGTCCGCGAACTTGACTCCCCCTGCCTTGCCTCTGCCGCCGACGGGGAGCTGAGCCTTGATCACCACTGGCTTTCCGAGGGTCTTCGTGTATTCCCGGGCTTCACCTGGGGTGGTGACCATCCTGCCCTGGGGCGTCGGTATCCCGTATTTCCTGAAGTATTTCTTAGCCTGGTACTCTAGCAGCTTCAATGCGCAAGCCTCTAGTGATTCAACCATTGTATGCGGTGCTTGTAAATATTGGTTCTGGGAGAAAGGGGCCACCAGATGCGGCGTAGGGGAGGATAATATTATCAGCGTCTATACTGAAGTGGTATGATTTGAGGTTCGAGACGAGGGAGATCGCCGTCATCGTGGTGTTCAGCGCCCTAGGAGCCGTCATGAGCGTGCCCGTGGGGTACCTTGGTAACTACCTTAAGACCTTCCCGGCGATCCCGCTGGGCGCCGGCCAGATACTCTCCGGTATCCACGTCTTCCCCGTGGCTCTAGCCATAATGCTGGTGAGGAGGAGAGGCGCCGCGGCCGCCACGGCGACGGTGAAGGGGCTGGTCGAGGCGGTTCTCTTCAGTTTCCACGGCTTCTCCGTGATCATGATGAGCGGCGTACAGGGACTGGTCCTCGACGCAGCCGCCGCCGTGTTCGGGTACGACTCGAGGACTGGGCTGTGCATCGGCTGCGGCCTGTCAGCCGCCAGCAACGTCGCCTACCTCCAGTTCTTCATGAGGCTAGGGTTCCCGTTGGAGGTCTTCTCGTTGATGTACGTCCTAGCCTTCGTCTCGGGTGCCGTGTTCGGCGGCTACCTGGGGGACGCGGTGCACAAGATGGTCCAGAAGAGGATGGAGCTCTAAGACCAGCATCGGCGCGGCCCTACCTCTCGTCTTATATCACCATGAGGCAGTTCAATAGTTGATATCCATGGACAAGACGGCCCTCAAGAAGAAGGCGCTGGAGGAGATCGACCGCAGGGCGGACGAGATCATAGAGTACGCGACGGCGATATGGAGGTACCCCGAGCTCGGGTTCAAGGAGCACAAGACAGCCGAGCTCACGGAGAAGAAGTACGAGGAGGCTGGCTGGCGCTACGAGAAAGGGATAGCGATAACGGGCAGCAAAGCCTACCTCAAGGGCGACGGCTCAAGACCGTCCATCGGCATAGTGGGTGAGCTCGACGCCCTCCACATCCCGGTGCACCCCGAGGCCCACCCCGCCACAGGGAACGTCCACGCCTGCGGCCACCACAGCCAGATGGCCGCCATGCTGGGAGCAGGTTACGGACTAGACGTCGTCAAGGAAAATCTAAGTGGCGAGGTTGTGATGGTAGCGGTGCCGGCCGAGGAGTACATCGAGATCGACTACAGGAACAGGCTACGCGGGGAGGGCAGGCTGGAGTTCTTCGGCGGCAAACAGGAGTTCATCAGGCTGGGCGCCATGGACGACGTGGACATCGTCCTGGGCAGCCACAGCGCAATGGACCAGGAGGAGCTCATAGGCGTCGGCGGCAGCAACAACGGCTTCATCGGCAAGCTCGTCCGCTACAAGGGGAGGGAGAGCCACGCCGGCGGCGCCCCGGACAAGGGGATAAACGCCCTCAACGCAGCCATGCTGGGCCTCATGGGCATCCACGCCAACAGGGAGACCTTCCGCGACCAGGACACCATAAGGGTCCACCCCATCATAACCAAGGGAGGCGAGATAGTCAACAACGTGCCCGCCGACGTCAGGATGGAGAGCTACGTCCGAGGCAAGACAGTGGAAGCCATCCAGGACGCCAACATGAAGGTGAACGACGCCCTCCGGGCCGGAGCCATGGCGGTGGGAGCCGAGGTGGATATAATCGACCACCCCGGCTACATGCCCTACATCAGGGACCCCAAACTAGAGAAAGTGGTCATTGCCTCGTGCACGAAGCTCGTCGGAGAAGACCAGATAAAGCACAGGGAGCACAGCACAGGCAGCACCGACATGGGCGACTTCAGCTGCATAATGCCCACCACCAGCATAGGCATGGCCGGCACCGAAGGCGCGGGCCACAGCAGAGACCTCAAGATCGTGGACCCCGTGAAACAGTACATCTGGCCCGCCAAGGCGTTGGCCGTCTCCGTTGTGGACCTCCTCGCCGATGAAGCGAAAGAGGCAAAAGGAGTAATGGACGGGTTCAAGCCCACTATAAAAAGGGAAGAGTACACGGCGTTTATGAAGAAACTTGTACAGTGAACGCCTCGATCACCGGAAAGACGGCTCATTATTTTTCTAAATCAAAAATGCAGGCTCATAGAATGGATTCCTAGAGAGGAACATTTAATATCGAGACTCATATGAGCCACTCCGAAAAATAAACAAGATTCTGGGGATGCGCAGAGACAGACATGAAGACCACGCAGACGCTCAAGAGCTTCTACAGCGGCATAACACGGGACTTCAAGGTGATCCTAGCACGGTCCAGCGTCGCCAACTTCGCGGTGAACCTCAACCCCTACAACTCGATATTCATAGTCGCCCTCGGCGCCACGGGGACCCAGCTGGGACTATTAACCTCCCTCTCCCTAGGGTTAACCGCCGTCGCGGCTATCCTCACCGGCTGGCTCTCCGACCGACTAGACAGGAAGAAGATGTTCCTCATAGGCGCCTTCATCGGCATGCTCGTGCCGTTGACCTACCTGACCGCGGGCTCCCTCTACTGGCTAATCCCCGCCTTCGTGCTGACCGGGTTCGCCGATGGCATCATCTCCCCCGCCTGGACCTCGATGTACGCCAACAGCATCAGGAACGAGCAGAGGGGAACCGTCTATGGCCTAGCCAACATATTCATACTCACCCCGGTACTCTTCGCAGGCTTAATCGGGGGACAGATAGTGTCCATATCCGGTGGATTAACGCTTGAAGGCATCCGCCCAGTCTACACGGTGCAGGCAGCGCTGCTGGTCATCGCCTGGGTTATGGTCTGGAGGTGCCTCGGCGACAGGAAACCCAAACAGCCCCAAAAAAGGCTCAACGCAAAGACCATGCTCGACGACTACGGTAAAGTCCTCGCCAAGAAGGGAGTCAGGTCCTGGGTTCTCATGAAGAGCCTGGGCAGCCTGAGCATAGGCCTCGCCGGGCCCTTCTGGATGGTCTTCGCCGCCGCGGTCCACGGCGCCTCCGCCATGACCATAGCCTACATGGTGACGGCGAGGAACCTGACCAACATACTGGCGTCTCCTCTGGCGGGCAGGCTCACCGACAACATAGGCAGGAAGAAGATGATCATCGGCGGACGGCTCCTGATGTACGTGGCGACCATCTTATTCCTGTTACTAGGCAAGAACCCGGTCGCCCTCGTGCTTGCATGGATAGTCATGGGGATCAGCGACAGCACGGGAGTCGCATGGCAGGCCCAGGAGGTCGAGATGGTATACCACAACCAGAGGGCGAGGATGACGGCCCTGAGCGTCGCCGCCTTCAACGCGTTGGCCGTCCCCGCCAGCATACTAGGCGGCTGGCTGTGGGACAGCGTGAGTCACCTAGCCCCCTTCATATTCATGGCCCTAGTGGACGGCCTCATCAGGATGCCCATCATCTACCTCTACGTGCCGGACAGCAAATCCCTGGCTCAGGGGCCTGACCCGGACGGGGCCGGCTTCTAGAGTTCTGCCATCAAAAACTCTTTCACGTCTCGGGGCCTATGGGGTAGAGAAGACAGTTGATGGACTACCATGAGATATCCCCCGGCGTGAAGATACCGGTCATCGGCCTCGGCACCTGGGGGATGGGCGGCCGCCAGATCGAGGACCACCGCTGGGACGAAGAGAACGTCACGGCGATACGCATGGCCATCGAGCTGGGCCTCACCCACATCGACACCGCCGAGCACTACGGCGCGGGCCACGCGGAGGAGCTCGTCGGCGAAGCCATAGAGCCCTACCCCCGGGACAGCCTCTTCATAACCACCAAGGTCTGGCACACCCACCTCCGCCACAACGACCTCATGGAGAGCATGAGGAAGAGCCTGAAACGCCTGAACCTAGACTACGTCGATCTGTACCTGATCCACTGGCCGAACCTCGACGTCCCGCTCCGGGAGACCATGGAGGCCATGGAGCGCTGCGCCGAGGAGGGCTACACTCGGTTCATCGGCGTAAGCAACTTCGGCTGGAGCCTCATGAGGGAGGCACAGAGCCACCTGGAGTCCCACACCCTCGTCGCCAACCAGGTGGAGTACAGTCTCCTCGACCAGAAGCCCAAGATGGATCTACTGCCCCACATGCAGGCACAGAACCGAACACTGATAGCCTATAGACCCCTCGGCAGGGGTATACTGGCAAAGTCGGGGAACGAGGCCCTCGACGAGGTCGCCGAGAAATACGGCAAGTCCCAGGCCCAGGTGGCCCTCAACTGGCTCATCTCACAGGAGAACGTAGTGGCCATACCGAAATCAAGCAACCCTGTCCACCTCCTCGACATAGTCGGCGCCGTGGGCTGGGAACTGGGGCTTGAGGACTCCATCAAGCTCTCACAGGGGTTCAGCTAGCCCTTGCGCTCGCTGCGGCGCCGGTATGAAGTAGTGTCCTTAGAATCTTCGACTATCTCCTTGACCTTCACGTTCCCCTTCTTGGACCTCAGGTTCTGTATGAACCCGGTCTTGAAGCCATACCCTAGCCCGAGGACGGCTACCAGCCCAACCGGCACGTAGAGCAGAGGCGGCTCGGTGAACTCCCGGGCCTTCAATATGATGACCTCGGGGATAGATAGCTTCACCACCGTGAAGATGTTCAACGGGCTCGACGAGGACTCGTACAGCTCCCCGGAGTCCACCTGAGCTATCGCCTCCCATTCGCCAAGCTCCTCCGGCACGATGATGGTGCTGAATGAACCCGTCTGCGAGGTCCTGCAGGACTCCACGAAGCTGCCTGTGGGCGTCACTATGATGAAGCTTACGGGGACGCCGCCGACCGCCGGGCTCACCGTCCCTGAAAGCACGAAGGGCCTAGTATTCTTGGCTACGCTGTCGATCTGCGTGGACACCGTGAAACTCCTCTTTTGGACCGAGAACTCCTTTGCCTGCGAGACCGCCGCGTGGTTGACACCGTCTCCATTGTACTCGATGGTGACTTCGTAGTTGCCCACCCACTGAGGAGTATAGGTGTACTGGAACTCACCGACCGTGTTGGTCTTAATATCCACTGCGTTGGAACGGCGACCGCAGACGAATCTCAACGTATGATCCGTGTTGGGCATCGAAGAGGCCCCTAGGACCGTAAGCGACTCGCCGCCTTGAAGCGACGTGCGTGAACAGCTTAGGCTCAGGTCCACCTTGTTCTTGACCTCAAACTCACCTCGGGTCGATCCCTTGTTGTCTACCTCGTCCAGGGCAGTTACCTTGTACTTCACATAGTCGTTGAGAGTGAACTTCGGTAGGTTTCCCTTGTAGCCTTCATCGCACTTCCTCATCTCGACGGTGTCCTCCGTCTCCCAGTTGTCCGTCGTGTAGTTCATGCTAACGCTATCGACCATGTGATGTGCCTCGACGTCCACGTAAATGGTTGTCTCGTCCCCTGTGTAGCCAACGAGGTCAGGGTCCAGCAGGGTGAGGTTCAAGGGCCTGTAGTCTGTCTTGAGGTAGAACTCGACGGTGCCGTAGTCGTACTCCGCGAGAAGCACCAGGTAATAGAAGACAGTTGGGTCGTCTACCACTGTCTCTGTCTCGTTGTGGACGGGCTTCCCGAAGGTAACCAGCATGTCCTCACCGCTGTACTCGCAGCTAGCGGTGTAGTCTATGAGGCTGGCGCCTTCGACTGATGGGTTGTAGCCGCCGTATATTCCGTCGTTCTCTCCCGATAATAGGTGCCCCCACGGCACGGCGAGGCCGTTCAGATAGTGGCCTACTCCGATTGATGGGTTCGCCATGGGGTAGACCCGGGCTTCGTACATGTCTAGACCAGAATACCTAGTCTTATCGTCTGGGTCCGGGACCTTGACCACCAGCTGGTAGTCATCGTTGGGCGTGTCGAACTCGTACGCGTAGTTGAACCAGAATGGGTACTGTGCTCCCACCCGGGGCTTACCGTACAACGTGACGTTGTACCTGGTGTTCATCTCGATGTGTTTGATCAGCATGAAAACCGCGGCTTCGTCGTTTCTGCTGTCTTTGGGGTCGTTGTATATCCTGAAGGTATATGATCCATCCATCGCGGGCACGAAGTACTGCTTGGGTCCACTCTTAACCACTTGCTCCGGCTGCCCAGCCGACTCCGTATGCCTCGAGACCAGGCGCATGTACGGGTCGTACACCTCGATGTCGTAGTCGGTAAGATCCGACGCACCCAGGGTCTTGTTGAAGACGAAGTCGCCCACTAGGAAGATGTGGTACTTCTGGTCCTTCTCCAGGCTGCATTTTACTTCACCGGGAACGGGGTGCTGGGGATCCGGTGGCCTTAAGATGGTGAGCTCGTGCTGCCCGTCGTCCCATGGCGGGGGAATAGTTTTACCTTGTTCATTGAAGTTGATGAAAACCGGCTCGAACGGTTTCCTCAGGGTAACAGTGGCTCCCTTGACGGTGGTGACAGGCGTCATGGAGGCCAGTAGGATAAAGAGAAAACAGAGTAACACTATTCTGTTTGTAAATGGTTTATCTGAAGCCAGCTCAAATCTATGTCCGTTATCCATTTTCATACACCGTCTCAACTCCGTTTCTTACAGGGGTTTGACGGAGCACCCTGTCATCTCTGAACGGGGTTCCCGAGCATATGCTGAATCTGGTGATCAATTTTTCCATGAGACCTGTACCTAACCTCTGGAGAACTAATAAAGAGATTATGAATTGGTTATCTGCTTTATCGATACGGTAAAAATCGGGTTGCTTGGACATGAAAAGGGTGTTTAAAAGGTTAAATTGAAAAAAATATCATTGGTTATCATGTCGTGAATACCCATATCACCGGAGGGCCGTTCGGCCAAGTGATCTCGACGTCTTCCTCGTAAACTGTGTTCCATGAGCCCCAGAACCAGCCAGACTTCTTCTCGACCAGCACATGGTATTCCCCTGACCCTGCTTCGGTGACGTCGAAGAAGAACGAACACGATCCGAAAGTGATCGAGGATTCCTCTTGTTCATAGTACGTGGTGCTGTTAGTGACTGTGCACCGGTATCTCCCGAAGCCCCAGAAACCCCCGCCCTCGCTGTCGATGACGACGTATATGCCTAGGGTCTCAGTCTCCCAGTCGCTACCGTCGTACTTTATGTCGCCAGCGAGATTCTCGAATACGTTTCCCCGTGAGGTCGTGGCTTTAACCCTGAATGTCGAGTTTAAACCGGGACTTAGGTTGACGCTGTAGTTACCTATCACCGTTTCGTCCATGGCGTCTACGACAGCAGACGTCTCATGCATGGTGTTGTTTACCCAGATATGGGTTATTGTAGCCGGGACCTCGCACCGGCTCTCGACTAACACCTCTAAATGATCTGAGCCTTTCGGGTAAGCGTAAACATCAAGGACCTCCCTTGATCTTTCGTCGTCTGCGCGCTGCAGATCAAGCTTCTCCCGCTCCATAACGATGTCTGCCTGCTTCATGGTGAGCATCATCGGGATTACTGCACTGAACAGTATACCAATGAATATCAGGGTCCCCAAGATGGTGGACACGGCTTTTCTACTGTACATAATACGTCTGATACGCAACGTTCTGCCTCCTACTATACACTTTAACCGCTACTTGGTCCTGCGACTGCAGAGGGTTTGCGGTGAAATCGAGTTCAATCTTGGTGGTATTATAGGCTGGTATCAAGTGGTTTTCTGATGTCTCTACTACAGTCGAGTTAAGGGTCACGTATACGTCTACGGTGACGTTGACTTCCCCGTAGTTGTATACCCATACCTTCAGCATTTTATTCGTCGAATCATAGACGATGTGTTCGACGTCGAAACGCTCCTGCAGCTCGTACAACAACTCCATCGTATCGGATACGTAGGCATCAGCGGTCACGGTGGCTGCTCCCAAGCTGTAAGACCATATAGCTCCGCCTACCGCCAGTACCACGCCGGAGAGGATCACCGTGGCGATGACCGGCGACAAGGCTCTACACTTACCCGACATTATATCAACGCTCCTGTGATGTTAAGATTCGAAACCGCCCATACGCCCAAGAGGGATACGAGGCTGAGCATTATTGAGTGCTTGAAGCCCGCGGAAACCCTCCCCGACACTATCTTCCCCGTCACAAGCCCAAGAGTGAAAGAGTGTAACGACAAAGGCGTCAGGAGAGTCTTGAGCAACATAATCTGGGGTACACTGACTCCAATGTTCGAGCCCGTGAAGAAGCCCAAGAAAAGCACGGTTGTGCCTGTGAGCAGCGCCGCCCCAATGTATGGCACTATAAGCAGCGGCATGAGCACGGCCCTCTTCTCCGCCTCAAGCTGTTTCGTGGACTCGCTGAACTCGGCCAAGCTCTCGATGCTCTGCTCAGTCCCCCCGCCAACCTCTATCGTGTCTATGAGCAGGTAAATGTTCACCAATGCGATCCAGTTCTTCACCTTCTCAGAGAACTCCTGGTATATCTGCCTGAGGGGGTAGCCCCAGTTTATCTTCGTGCTTATGTCCTTGAGATGCCTGCTGAACCCCTTGTATTCCCGGACGCTTAGCGCATCGATGCTCTTCTCCGGGCTGAGCCCGCTCTTCCGCACCTCCACCAGGTCTCTCATGAACTGGGTGATGCCCTCCATCAGGGTTGAACTACGTCCGGCTGTCAGGTGATCCGATACATATACCGGTATAGAAACGATGATCAGCGTCAAGGTTAGACCCAGGGCTGCCTCTGTGCCCTCCGCGAAATTTAGGAGCTTCCTGAACCACACAACGAAGTCGAACAGCTGGGGGAATAAGAGGAAGTCAGGGCTGAATACTGGTAAAACCATCTGAGACGCCAAGCCTAACCCGAGGGGGATCATCGCCGCGAACACGTAGTACGGCTTCCAGTTGGAGATGGGGTAGTTGAACTGGGACGCGTCTCCGGCATAGAGGAAGATGATCGATATGAAGGGCATGATTACGAAGCTGAAGAGGAAGAACTGGTACGTAGAGATGCTCACCCCCGCGGTGGGGAGGCTGAGGCCGACAACGAATATGAGGAATATGCCGAGTACGCCTAAGATTCCTACGATGGTGTAAGTTTCCATCAGCATGGCCGCCGACTCTCCCTTAGCCTTAACCGTGGTCGCGAGGCGCCTGAACATCCCATGCGTCTGGTTGAACAAGTAGTGTAGCGTGTCTCCACCGGTCCTGACGCTGGAGGCGTAGCCCAGCAGAAGCTCGTTGTAGTCCTTAAGCTCCACGGCTTTGGCGGCCTGCTCCATGGCGGTGACGGGGTCGATACCGGTGGACATGACTATGGTCTCTATTCGCGAGACCTCGTCCTGCATGTTTGGTAGCAGGCTCATGTTCCGCATTCTCAGGAAGCTCTCGTAGGGCGAGAGGCCGCCGCTCACCATGACGCTGATGTACATCGACGCGTAGGGGATCTCGATCTTGAGGTTGGACATCCTGCTGCTGGCGAACAGCTTTGGCAGCAGCATACCGATTACAATTATGCCTATGGGGAGAAATGCCGCGATCGGCACGAATATGAACCTTTGGATAGCCAATGGGATGCCGCCATCCAGATAGCCCATGACGGCGAAGGCGATAAACGCAAGAGGCACCATGCATGAGACAACCGAAAGGAAACCCACGATGCTGAAGTAGACCTCGGAGTGGATCTTCATGTACGCCGACTCTAGGTCATGTTCGACAGTATCGAAGGTCTTGGAGAGTCTTCTGCCGAACCAGCCGAAGTACGCGTAACAGAAGTCTCTTATCAACTCGACGGAGTTTAAGTTTTTTATGACTGCTGCACCTCCTCCGCTTCAGCTTCATGCGCGTCATCGGTCAGTTTCTTGTCGATAACAAGTTGGCTGGCGTCCTGAGCAAGCTCCCAGAGAACCTTGGTGGCGAAGTCCAGCTCGGTCTCCTGATCTTTAACCAGATCGCTAAGAGTAGAAGGCTCGTCCCCGAGCTCCTTCTCAAGGATTTCTTGCTTCGAGGCCTCTGGCTCTGTTAGCTCATTCTCAGGAGCCTCATCAGATACCTCAGGCTCCATGGGCTCCGACTCAGGCTCTGGCTCCAACACCTCCATCTGCTTTTCGATCCTGGTTGGCTCTGGCTCCTGCTCAGTGGATGGCTGAGCCACTATGTCTTCGAGCATAGACGATGAGGCGTCCTTCAGCATGTCGATGATGTCCCCGGCTTCCTCCTCCCTAAGTACAGGCGCCTCCTCTACCTCAGTCTCCTTTTCGCCGCTCGTCTTCTGGTCTCTCTGCCTGTTGTAGTAGGAGAGTATCTTCTCGGCAACATCGCTCTGGTTCCTGACGCCGCTCTCGACTATCTGCTCTATGTATCTCTCCCGCCTGTCTATCTCCTCGATGATCTCCTTCATCGACATGCCGCTCTGGGTCGATATCTGCTGAAGTATGAAGCTGTCCTTGAACCAGGTGTTGAACACGTCCTTCTTCGGGTCCCAGCGGGAGACCTCGATGTAGTTGTCGAACTCAGCGATCTCGGAGACGGTTCTCACCCTTCTACCGAAGCTTAAGCCACCTTTCTGGTTCGGCAGCTCGACGCGCTGGATGTACATGGCCACGTTCATCAACGGGATGTAGACCTCGCTGACGTTCATGGGCGGCGAGGTGAGGCGCTTGACGACGCGGTCTATGCTGTCTGCGTGCATGGTACAGAGGCCGCCGTGGCCCGTGGCCAGCGCCTGGAACAACACGTACGCCTCCTCTCCCCTGACCTCGCCTACTATGACGTAGTCGGGCCTGTACCTCAGGCTCACCTTGATGAGGTCGAAGAGGCTTATGCTGCCGCTGGGACCGTCGCCGAAGTTGAAGCTCTCCCTACTGTGCAGCTGCGTCCAGTTGGCCACAGGTGGGCTGAGCTCCGGCACCTCCTCAACCGTGACGATCTTATCGTTCTCGCTCATCAGGCTGAGGAGGGCGTTGAGCATGCTTGTCTTACCCGCGCCGGTTCCGCCCACGATCATGAAGCTCTTCTTGTATTCGAGGATGAACCAGAAGTAGGCGGCGATCCTCTCGTTGAGGGTCCCGATCTTGATGAGGTCCACCACGCTGTAGGGCTCGGCCCTGAACTTCCTTATACAGAACGTGCTCCCCTTCAGGGACACCTCCTTCATGAAGGTGGCGGCAAGCCTGTGCTTCTCAGGCAGCATGGCGTCAAGCACCGGCTGCGCGCTGCTGATATGCTTGGCGCTCTTGTGCGCGAGCTTGACTATGAAGTCGTTGAGCGCCTGGTGGCTGGTGAACATGATGTTCGTGGGGATGCTCTCGAAGCGTCTGTGCCAAACGTAGATTGGCATGTTGACTCCGTTGCAGCTTATGTCCTCTATCTCGGGGTCCTCCATGATGGCCTGTAGGGGGCCATAGCCGATGAGATCCCTGACGACGTAGTAGAAGATCTGGTCCCACTCCTCCATGGTGAACTTGCCGAGGCTCCTGTGGTACTTCTCCGCGATTATCTCGGCCTGCTCGAAGACGTAGTCACGTGGGTCTATGTGCTCGCCTTGGGGAGACTTAAACTCCTTACTGAGAATCCTCACAATCGTTTCATACGTTTTGAACTGTTCCTCTGTGAGTTCCACCTCGTTCACGTAGTAGTGGTTGCCCTCGCCAAGTTCCTCCGATGCGACGATCTTTATGTTGGCGTATGGCTCGTTTACCCAGTACTCGTGTACGACTTCAAAATGGGGTTTGAACTTGGAGATAATGACTTTCTCTTCGGTTTCCGAGCCCGCCTTCCTGTTGTTAACGAACCTGTTCAGTATCTCCAAGATCTATCCTCCTAAAGTAAAAGAAGAGAAGGGGAGACTAGCCGGCTAAGGTAGTCTTATCAGCTTGATGTAGTCCATTCCGCCAGCGCTGTGCAGCTTAACGTTTATAGTTGTACCCGAGCTGAGGCCCGTAAGCTCCGTTACGCCGCTGCATGGGTAACATATGTAAACGTATACTGTCGCTTGCTCTCCAGCTTTGAGTACTGTTCCGGTTGATGGGATACTTGTACCCCACTCGGTTGCGGTGACGTTGGCCGAGGTCACGTGATAGTTGGCCGCACCACAGGGGACGTCGTTCAGGAAGACCATGTTTATGGTTGCCTGGGCCGAACCACTGTTCTTTATGGCCATGGTAACCGTCCAGATGTCGGTGCCGGTGTCGTACGTTGCGTAGCCTGTCTGTATCTCTACCTTCTCGAACTGCGTGTATTGGCTGCTTATGCCGCCCATCCAGTAGCTGACGCCCACCGCGACGGTGATGGCGACTGCAACTAGGATGACCGTGGCAATCACAGGGCTAATGGCTTTTCTCTCTCTCACGAAGGTCATCTCATTTTTACCTCCTTGACCATGGAGCAGCTTTCTATTTATAAAGGGATTATGCATATCTATTTGGTATCGATTTTAAGTAACAAAAAGATGGTGCCTACATTATATATTGTTGATATCATGTTTTAATAATCATTTTATTGATAAGGATCAGTGATCCATTTCTTGTTACTTTTTGACCTTCTTTTGCTAACTTTCACCGAAATATATCATAATATTGGATTCTTTTACCATTCGTTGTCTTCCTCGTAGCCGAGCTTGACCAGTAGTTCCCCTCCTATGGCCTTGAATACGCGTTTATCATCCTCGGTGAACTCATTCCGCCATCTCCCACGCGCTGTCTGGTAGATGGGCTTGGTCGCCCCTGGGTTCTGGGGCATCTTGTCCTCGTCCCTGCTTGGGGACTCTATCTGGTAGTACTTGGTGACCTGCTCGTCCCAGGGCTCGCCGAGGAAATCGAGGACGCGAGCCATCGTCTCCTCGTCTCTCTCTATGAGGTCCTCGTACTTGACCTCGATGTACCTGGGGTCTCCACGGTAACGTATGCCCGCTTCCACGTCGTGGACCCACCTCCTGATGCACTGGTCGAGGGGGTTGTCGGTGTCCAGCTCGACCCTCTCGCCGTCCACCAGCCTGTACTTGGGGAAGGTCCGTAGGCTGCAGGCGGTGTCCCTCCCGTCCCTTATCATGTGTATGAACCTGGCGTCGGGGAAGTGGTGGAGTATCCTGTCCAGATGCAGGACGTTTTGGGGGCTCTTGTCGCCCCAGCGAGGCTTCCCAGCCCTCTGACCCAGGTAGTCGAATAGGGTCTCCACGAACCGGAAGTATGACTCTGTGCCCCGCACCATGGCGTCGATGTCTTCCACAGAGATGTCCAGTTTCTGTGATAGCTTCCTGATCTTTCTTCGGGTCAGGGTTCTTAGGTAGAGTAGACCCGTCTCGGGTCCGCAGTAGATGTTGGGGTGGGTGTCTAGCATCACGCGCATGAGGGTGGTCCCGCTTCTGGCGCATCCGCCTATGATGACCGAGTTTTCCTCTGAGACGTGGTCCTTCCTGTACCATCCAGTCCTTACGGTCTTCTCCCACAGCCTCTCCAGGAGGCTCGCCATCTTTGCCATGCGGTACATGGACTGAGGTATTCCGGTTATATATACGGTGCCCTACTCGTCTATAATGCTGACAGACGGTACAGTGTAAGGTAAATCATGTGAGCGTATTCACATAATTCACGTGATTCTTTCTCCTTCCAGGCCCCTCCCAATTTAGTGAATGTCATGTGATGAAAAAAGTTATCGAAGAAATACGTTTTTTGATTAATGAAATTCTATTACAGAAAAACCGCCTGAATAAGCTTTGGGGAATGGTTGGATTCCTAGCTTTGTATTTGGGTAGGATCAACGACGATGAGATACATGATAACGCCTGAGGCTAGACCTAGCATTCCAAGAGAAGGCCCGAGGGCTTGATAACCGTACATGAGAAGAGCCAGGCCTCCCAGACTTGAGCCCAAGACCCCGCTCATGCTCGCCGAAGCAGAGTTCATGGACATCATGGTTCCTCTGAACTGGGGAACCTGCTCGATCGTTAAACTGGTTGCAGCAGTCGACCTCAAGCCCATAAAAATATATCCCGTCAGAGACAGAGCCAGTGAAACCCATAGATTTGGCACCATGGTTGTGAAGAGTATGAAGAGCCCGCCAATTATGGCAGATAAGAGCGTCACGGGCTTTCTGCCAAACCTGTTCACGAACCTGCTGCTGATCAGAGCTCCAATAGTATAAGCCAGGGCCGCACCCATCATCATGTAAGTAACCATTCCTTTGGTAGCCAAGAATTGCTGTCTGTAGAAAGAGGCGCCATAAAGGGTAAAGCCCGACCAAACTGCCCCTGCGAAGGCATTGCACATCAGACAGGCATCAGCCGATCTGCTTGAGAGAACTCCTTTGTAACCCTCAATTAAACTACCTGTGCTTGAAGAGGTTTCCGAACTCCCTGACTCTGATGGGAGGCCTATAAAAGAAAATAATAGACCCAGGAGAGAAAAAGGAAGAGCATAGGCGAGGAAGGATAGCCGCCACCCCCCAACGTCGCTGATGAACCGGATTATTATGAAGCCGATGACGTAAGAAAACGAACCTGCGGCAACGAGCAGCCCGAAAATACGAGTCCGTTTCTTCAAGGGCAGATGCTTGGCGACGAGCGTGTTGGTCATTGGTGTAATCATGGGGCTTGCCAACCCGCCTAGAACTCCGAACATCAGGAATAGGATGAAGTTCGGGGCTAGGCCACGGCCCAATAACGAAAGGCTGAATATTAGTAGACCGGTCATGAGCAGGGATCTGTGTCTGAACCTAACGCTCAGTAGGCCCATGAGCAGAGCCGAGAGGAATGCGGCGATTGAGCCTGCAGTCCCTATCTGCCCAATCACTCCGACAGGAAGCCTGAAGGTGAGCCCGATCTCAATCAGGAGGAGCGTCCTAATTATTCCAGGCGGTGTCGTTGCTAAGCGGCTCATAACTATGGAGGGAATGAATAACCACCCAACAGATCTCGTCTCTTCAGTTTGACTCGATTCCTCATCCATTTCGAGTCGCTTCCATCAGAGGGATGAGAAGTGTCTCGCGATCAAAATATTTAACAATATTTATATCTAATTTAAATTAAATTCTTATATTTAGTTATTTTTTTTATCATATTATATCTTAAACACACATGTAAACCGATTAAATTATGGAAGATAGTTTGGAGACCCATACTCACCAGATATGGACTCACCCGCGTTTTCTGGATTTTCTTCGACAGTTGTGTGTGGAGTATAAGAGCATAGATTAGAGAGTAATCCTCTTCCCCTCCATGGCCAGGAGGTTCATGCGCCGCTCGTCCACAGTGGCCTGGACGTACTCTATCTGCTCGTCGCTGAGCCTCCTGAACCTGCCCTGCGCCTTCAGGTACTCGGTGACGGGCTTCTGCTCGGGCTTCCTGCTCATCCTGAGGACGCCTTCCTCGACCTCGTAGAGGGGCCACGCCCAGGTGTCCACGCCGAGGCGGGAGACCTCCACAGCCTTTGCTGGGTCGAACCTCCAGCCCGTGGGGCATGGGATCACGGCGTGGATGTACTTGAAGCCCTCGATCTCCTTGGCCTTCCTCAGCTTCTCCTGGAGGTCCCTGGGGTAGGCTACGCTGACGGTGGCCATGTAGGGTATGCCGTGGGCAGCCATGATG
>CAZGZR010000029.1:0-28590 GCA_964529745.1 uncultured Candidatus Bathyarchaeia archaeon | reverse complement strand
CTGTGTTGGGCTTCCCCTGGGCCATCACCCACTCCATGACCTTCATGAGCCCCTTCTTCATCTCGTCGAAGATCCGGGTGATGTTGACCGCAGTCATCTTGGGCTCGAAACTGTCGATCAACGCGTCGTATGGTGTCTTGGCTCCCTTGACGTCCATGAGCAGCTCCGCCTCACGCTCCTTCAGGGCCTTCATCTTCTCCAGCTCGGGCTCGAACATGGCCCAGTCTTTGGCCGCCTTGGCCTTCTTCCAGACGTTGACGCCCACGGTGGACTGCTTCGCTATCTCGACGACCAACTCCTCGGGTATCTTGGTGGCCTCGTCGTAGGCCTTCCGCGACAGGTAGACGTTGCGTTTCCCCAGCTGGCTCAGGGACTCGTAGTCCATATGCTTCTCGATGTCGTCCAGGGTCTTCCCGTTCTCGGGGTCCACGAGCATCTGGTGCCCTATCTTCTGCAGCATGGCGAGCTGCTGGCTCTTCAGCTCAACGGCGCGGGGAGGCATCTTGGTCTCCATGTCCCAGTAGAGTATGGCGGAGGCTGAGCCCAGCACCGCCATCTCCTTGGACCTCTCCAACAGCTTCTCGTACAGCTTCCTCAAATCATCAGGCATAACTATCAAGAGGTATTTCGCCTGTGAACGGCATATATGTTTCTAAAAATTTGTGACCCTTCGTGATGGGGGAATGAACCTGGTTAACCTTTCTTTAACAACATGGAAGCGCCTAGAACATGGGTGGAGTGAAAACGTCGTAGACGACGAGCTCCTCCTCGACGTCGAATGTCCTGTGCCTCAGCCCCCGGGGCACCACCACGAAGACCCCTGGCCGCAGCGGGAACACGCCCCTGTCCTCAACCCACATCTTCGCCTTTCCACTAAGCACGTAGATTACGTCCGTCTCGTCCGCGTGTGTGTGCTCCTCGATCTCTGATCCCGCTGGGCACGTTACCACGAAGCAGGTCAGGTCTCCGCCGTCATCCCTACGCGAGTAGAGTACGCGCATGCCGACGCCTCTGAGGAAGGGGTGAGGCGCCTCCGCTACGTCGCCCAGGTTTCTCACGATGCTCATGGATTACATACATGTCTGGCACTGGAAGAGGTTTATTCCAGCATCTTCTCCACGCCGCCCCTGATGAGCCTCCGCCGCCGACGGTGCTGCCCCAGGAACCTGTTCACGGTCTCTGCTAGCCTCGCCTTGCACTCACTGCACTCTAGGTCTCCAGCGAGGCAGTCCAAGTAGAGCCCGTGGGCCTCGTCGTCGTCCTCGGTGAGAAGCATGTGCCTGTACTGGTACATGGGGCACCGGGCCGGGTGGTGGTCTCCCGTGTCGGCCTCCGCTATCTTCCGCTCCACCAGCTCGGGCACATCCGTGGTGTACACGGCGGTCAGGGGCCTGGACGACGACATCTTGGCGTCCCCAGTCAACCCGGGAAGCATCTTGCCGTGCACCTGAGCCGGCTTCGGGTACCCCAGCCTCCGGGCGGCGTCCCTGGTTATCCTCCAGTAGGGGTCCTGGTCGATCCCCGCGGGCACCAGGCAGGGCACAGGCTCCCCGGCCCGCTCCGACGCTAGGAAGCAGGGAGCCGCCTGCATCGCGGGGAAGAACATCTTCCCTAGGCTCGAGTCGTCGCCGAACCCGAAGGCGGCCCTCATCGTGGAGCAGGTTATGCCTTGGGCTATCTTAAGCGCCAGCGGGTAGAGCTCCGACGCGTGCCTGGTGTTGACTATGAACTCGGTGTTCTCAGGGTCGAACCCCAGCGCCATGACATCCAACGCGTTCTCCAGCACCCAGTGACAGGCAAGCTCCTCATCCACGTCGTCTCTGATGAGCATCCTCTCGTCGTCGGTGAACTGGAAGAACAGCTTCGAGCCGAAGGCCTCCTGAAGGTGCCTCGTGAAGATCCATGGGACGAGGTGCCCAAGATGCACCGGCCCGGCGGGCCCCCTCCCTGTGTACAGCACGAACCTCCCCCCTTGTTCATGGTGATCCATTACCGCGTCCAGGTCCCTGTGGCTGTAGAACACCCCACGCCGGAGCATGTAGTGGAGCCTACCCGTGTGTTTCCTGATCCGTTCAAGCAGCTCTGGGGATATAGGCTCGGCGCCGAAACGCTCCATTAGCCCGTCGTAGTCGATCTCCCCTTTTACCTCCCATGGGGTGACGACCGTGGCTTCTCCTCTATGTGCCACAATAGATTGTCGTCACCTCACTCCACGGGCTTTATGAGGAAGTCGTCCAGGACATACCTGGCCTTCTCCCGCTTCTTCTGGAAGTCGACGAGGAACGCCTTCACCCGCTCCGCCAGCTGCTTCTTGCACTCGCCACAGAGGAGGGAGCCGGACTTGCAGGCAGCCTCTCGCTCTCTCAACGCCTCGTCGTCCTCCTCGAAGAGGAAGTAGTAGTAGGCGTAGACGTTGCACACCTCTGGGCGTCCGCCCAGCCGCCGCTGCTCCTCGACGGTGTCCCTGCCGCCGGTGAACGCGCTCATCACCTTCTCCTCCGCAACCTCCGGCGGGTCCGTGGTGAATATGGCGGTCTCGGGCTGGCTGGCGCTCATCTTACCGCCCTCGGCGAGCCCAGGCAGGAACTTGGCGTGTATCTGAGCCGGCTTGTAGTAGCCCAGCTTCTCCGCTATGTCGCGGGTTATCCTCCAGTAGGGATCCTGGTCGATGGCCGCCGGTATGAGGCACGGTATGTTCCTGCCCTCCCTGTACGACTGGAGGAAGCACACCATTGCCTGGAGGGCCGGGTGCCAGATGGAGCCTATGTTGTCGCTGTTGGTAAAGCCAAACACCGCCTTGACGGTGCTGAAGGTTATCCTCTTCGCGACCTTGAGGCCCAGCTTGTAGATGTACTGTATGTGGTCCGAGTCGCTTATTATATGGGTCTTCTCCGGGTCTAAGCCGCACGCTATGATGTCCAGCGAGTTGTCGTAGGTCAGACTTATCGCCTCCTCCAGGGTGAGATCCTCTCTGTGGAGGAACTTCTCGTCGTCGGTCATCTGGAAGTAGAGGTCTGCGTCGAACGCGTCCTGGAGGTACTTGCAGAAGAACCAGGGCAGCAGGTGTCCCAGGTGGACGTGGCCCGAGGGTCCGCGGCCCGTGTAGAGGCCGACCCTGTTTCCTTCCTCGTACTCGTCCAGCCACCAATCTAAGTCTCTGTGGCTGATGTATATTCCCCGCCGGAGCTGTATGTGCATGTACCCGGCGTGTCTTGCGATGCGGTCCGCGAGGCTCTGGGTCATGGGCTGGACGCCGAACTGCTCTATGAGCTTGTCGTAGTCGATGTCGCCGCTCACCTCCCAGGGCGTCACCACCATCTTCTGTCTATCTTGGTCACTCATGCCTTGCTCTCTCCATTAGACTCCAGCGTCGTCGCTGGGTTGGTTTCTCTGTCGGGACTAGGGTGGCGCTTAGAATCGTTTTCCTCCGCTAGGAGGAGGCTGTCCAGTCCGAGTGATACACACTCATTTCCCTGTCTCCGTACAATGAATGGTGCCTGTGGCTTTTAAAAAGGTATTCGTCACCCGGCGATGCGCTTGTACATGGAGACGCAGTCCACGTACTCGCCGCGGTACTTGATGCCCCCAGGGAGCCTTCCGTACTCATTGTAGCCCAGCCTCTCGTAGAGCCTCATCGCTGGGCTGACGCCGTAGACCTCCAGGTACAGTATCTCGACGTCGATGGCCCTGGCCTGGTTCTCCAGCTCCATCATCATCTCAGATCCTATGCCCTGGTTTCTGTACGGCTTCTTCATAAATACTCCTAATCCTGCCGTGTGTCTGAGGCGTCCGCCTCTCTTCCTCGCGTTGGACTGCCCCACCGTCTCTCCATCTGCCTCAGCTATGACAACCACGGCTCGGCCGCTCTCCACGGCCCTCATCATCTCGGCGTGGCTGTCTACCTGCTGATCCCTGGTCCTCTTGGAGTCGCCGCCGATCATTGCCCCCTCATCGATCAGCTCGTTGTGAAGTTCAAGCAACTCGTCTACATCGCCCCACTTAGGTGGCCTAAGGACGACCTTGAGCCCCTTCTCCAACGTAAACTCTTTAAAGAACGTTCTCGCCCCGAGTCAGTGTAAGCCTGGTGATATAAAACTAGGATGAGCAAACATCCTTGACCATGTACAGGGAGTCAACGTACTCGCCCTTGTGCTTGATCTCCCCCGGGACGCGGCCAACCAGCCTGTACCCCATCTTCTCGTAGACGTGGATTGCCCTGTCGTTGGTGGCGAAGACCTCTAACTTTATCTTCTCCAATCCAAGCCTGGCTGCGTGCCTCTCTGCCTCCCTCATGAGCTCTTGGCCTATGCCTACTTCCCTGTAGCCCTGCTTAACGGAGATGCCTAGGGTGCCCACGTGGCTCTTCCTGCCTGATCCCAGCGCGACCTCGCACTGTCCCACCATCCTCCCCTCCACCTCGGCGACGACCCTGACCTGTCTATCCTTCTCCATGTTGGACAGCGCGTGTGCGAGCCAGTCCACCTCCTGGTCCCGGGTCTGCTTTACCTCCATGAGGATCATTGCCTCCTCCTCGACGAGGCTGTTGATGAACTCCAGCATGTCGTCCAGGTCCTCCCAGGTGGGGGTCCTCAAGATGACTCTTCTGCCGTCCCTGGTCTCGAACTCCCGTAGGATGGTTCCCGCCTTCATATCTGACCATGAAGAACAGAAAAAGGCGTATTAAAGGCTAGCTCAAGCCTCTAAGATGTCCAGAAGGGCCTGCTCAAGGGTCTTGCCCTTGGGCGGGTTCTCTATGATCTCGCCGACCACCTCACCGTCCATGTCCAGTACGGCTATGTGCGGTATCTTGACAACCTTGAACTCGTTTACCTCGGGTGGGCTGGGCGGTATCTTCCACCCCTTCCTCTTCGGGTCCCTCATGAGGTGGCCGAACACCCTTATTTCAAGCCCCGTCTCCCTGCTGAGCAGGGCCAGTATGGGGACGTTCCTCTGGCAGTCTGGGCACCACTCGGCGCTGAACACCACCACCATCACCCTGTCCGCGTGGCACCGTACCTTCGTGACGGCCGCCTCGTCGAGCATGTAGGTCTCGTACTGTTTGTAGAGCCTCGGCGCCTTCTTCCTGCAGTCCTCAACGTACTCCAGCACCGGCTCGGAGGCCGCCCTGACCTTGTCCAGATCGTACATCGACTCCGTAGTGGAGCCGAATCATATAAACCAGTAGAACTGTTGTAGACGCCGCAGACCTATAAACCAGTATATACCTTCGATTCGATCTGAAGCAATGTGATAAAAAAGCTCCATCGCGTCCTAGTCATCCTATTGTTTTCCATGCTTCTTGCGCCGCCTGTCTACGCGATGGAGGACGCCCCAAATGTCATACTCATCTCATTCGACGGATACCAGAGGAACCACCTCTGGGAGCAGCTGGACGCCGGTGAGATGCCCAACCTGGAGAGGCTCATGGAGGAGGGCGTCTACCTTGAGCTCAACCAGATAGACTACCTGACCCAGACCAAGACGGCTCACGCCCAGATGCTGTCAGGCTACCAGGCCAACGTGACGGGCGTCTACGCCAACGGCTTCGTCTTCCACCCCCTGCCCACCGGGTACACTTTCCTAGAGAGGGCCGAGAGCCACTTCGGAAGCGGAAACATAGCGACGGGCTTCATCTCGGGTAAGACCACCAACATCGCCCCCGTTTTCGCCGAGATGGAGGGCTTGGACTACGTGTCCATGGTGGACGAGTACCTCGAGGACGAGACGGGCGGCACCGGCGAAAAGTTCCTGAGGTTCATCGACGACCACCACCAGGAACACTTCGCAGCCTTCTTCCACACCGCCGAACCCGACAAGACCGGCCACCTCTACGGCGAGAACAGCCCCGAGTACCACGAGGGCGGGCTACGGTGCGACAGGTACCTCGGCCTCATCCTCGACAAGCTGGAGGAGTATCGGATAATGGACGATACGCTGGTCTACGTCACCACGGACCACGGCTTCCTCGAGGACGGATACGAGCACCCCCACGAGCCGCTCACATGGCTGGTCTCAAACGACCTCAGACTCAAAGCCAACACGAACGAAACCCGCCTCTTCATCCCCGACATAGCCGCCACGCTGTACAGGGCCCTCGGCATAGAGGTCACCGAGCCACCGCTGAGGGGCTACCCGCTGCAGGAGCCCCTGCCCCCGGAGGCGGAGCAGAGGATGCCCGTGTGGAAGGACGCTGAGCCGCCTGAACTACGGCTAGAGCCAACGCCTCCCGGATCACCCCCCGAGCTTGTATGGACGGTGAGCGACAACCTCGGCCTCACCAAGACATACGTTGTCGCAGAGAAACACGGAGTGGAGTACTATAACGCCTCCGTGGGGGAGATCCTTTACGAGTCCGATCACATAACCGGCCTGGAGGCGGAGTTCAGATACCGCCTAGACCTACCGTTGAACAAGGAGATGTACAACATCACCGTATACGCTTTCGACAGGAAGGAAAACATGACCTCCACGACCATCACGGTCGGGACCGACACGCTGCCGCCGGTCATCGATTCACCCAGCTTCGACGACGCGGTATTCTACAACGACTATGTCCTATGGATCGTCTTCGTTGACAACGTCGGCCTCTCCCGTGCAGAGTTGCTGCTCGACGGAGAACAGGTCGAGTCCCGTAGATTCAACAACACGAAGACAGACCACTTGGATCACCTGCTCGACGTGTCGGAGATCCCTAACGGCGGCCACACGGTAACCGTCTCAGTTGACGACGTCAACGGAAACACCGCAGAGGAAACCTACACGTTGACCGTCGATAAGCCCGGCTTCCTGTACCGTTTAACCGTCCACATACTGGTCTTCTTCGATAAAATATTCTCCACGCTTACAGGCGGCTAACCTGAGACTCGTCCACGCCGCCTGTGACCAACGCTTCGGCGAAAGCCGCAGGAAGACCCACTCCTCTTATTTCATCGGCCACGCTTTGCACCGGGTAATCAACCCGCCTGAACTCGACCCTGATCTCCTCGGCGACGATGATCAACGCGTAGCAGGCTCGGGGGTCGCCGTCCTTGGGCTTCCCCACGCTGCCGTCGTTTACAACGTGTACCCCATCTACGACCCTGTGGTACGGCTTGTGGGTGTGGCCGCACACCAGGACGTCTATCTGGAGGGGCTCCAGCATCCTCCTGAGGCTCGCCTCGGGCCTGTCCTCGTATAGGTACTCGTTGACCCTGCGGGGGCTGCCGTGCACGAGCAGCAGCCTCCTGCCCCCCGCCTCGACCGTTATGCTCTTCTCTAGCCCGCGCAGGTATTCTTTGTTTTCCGGCGTCACCGCCCTGGTCGTCCAGTCGATGCTCGCTTGCCCGTCCAGTTTCTCCTGCGTTGTGGTGTAGGCGCAGCCGCAGTCGTCCCGCTCGTAGCCGACGCCGTCGTCGTAGTTGCCCATCACCGTGGGGACCTCTAGGGTCTTCAGTAGAGACACTACCTCGTTGGGCCTGGGGCCATAGCCCACGAGGTCGCCGAGGCAGTAGACGGCGTCGGGATTCTGTTCCCTTATGTCGGCGAGTACGTTCCTCAGGGCCTGTATGTTGGAGTGGACGTCAGAGAACACGGCCATCCTCGTCTCTGATCCCTCTTTCACCTAAGCGACACTCTCTTGCCGGTGACGGCGTAGCTGATGGACTCGCTTATGTAGCTGGCGTGGTCTGCTATGCGTTCTAGGTAGCGTATGGTGAGTAGGTACGCTATGATGGTTCTGCTGTCCATCTTGGACTCGGTGAGCCTGCCGAGGTTAGCCAGGTACAGCTCATCCGCCTCGGACTCCAGCCTCGACGTCTCCCACATGAGCCTCTCGTTCATGGTCTCTATGAACTTCAGGGACATGGCGACGCACTCCTTGGTCTTCTCTCCCATCTCCCTGAAGCCTTTCTCGTCGGGGACGGGCTCCCAGCCACCTATCCTTTTCTTGATGTCGCTGATGTCCATGGCGTACCGGCCGAAGCGCTCCAGGTCGTAGGCTACCTTTATGTAGGCCTTGAGGGTCCTGAGGTCTCCCGCCATGGGCTGGTGGAGGGCCATGAGCTCGGTGGCCCTGTCCTCCACCTCCTCGCTGAGTATGAGTATGGTGTTGCTCCAGGCCCGGTTCTGGACGTACGTGTCCTCGCCCTCGAAGAAGCCTTTCAGTGAGAGCTCCAGGGCCTCCATGGCGAGGCGGCCCATCTTGATCAGCAGGGACTTGATCTGGCTCAGCCCCATGTCTAGTGGTCTACTCATTCTATCTCACCCGAACCTCCCAGTGATGTAGTTCTCGGTTAGCTCGTTCCGGGGGTTCTCGAACACGTCCCGGGTGGCGCCGAACTCTATGATCTCGCCGAGGTACATGAAGGCTGTCATCTCGCTGACCCTGGCGGCCTGCTGCAGGTTGTGGGTCACCAGCACGACGGTGTATCTCTCCTTGAGCTCCCTCATGAGGGCCTCTATCTTCATGGTGGCTATGGGGTCCAGGGCGCTGCACGGCTCGTCCATGAGGATGATTTCCGGGTTTATGCTGAGGGCCCTGGCGATGCAGAGGCGTTGCTGTTGGCCGCCGCTGAGGCCGAACGCGTTCTCGCGGAGCCTGTCCTTGACTTCGTCCCAGAGGGCCGCGCCTCTGAGGCTGTCCTCGACTATCTTGTCCAGTTCGTCGCCTGACGCCGTGTTGTGCAGCCTTGGACCGTAGGCTATGTTGTCGTAGATGCTCATGGGGAAGGGGTTGGGCTTCTGGAACACCATGCCGACGATTTTACGCAGCGTGTACACGTCCTCGTCTGCGTCGTAGATGTTGCGGCCGTCGATGTAGACGTCTCCCTCTGTCCTGCAGCTCGGGATTATGTCGTTCATCCTGTCGATGCTCCTGAGCAGCGTGCTCTTGCCGCATCCGCTGGGTCCCATGAAGGCCGTCACGATGTTGCTCTTGATGGCCGCGTCTATGTCCTTGAGGACGTGGTTGTCGCCGTACCAGAGGTTGAATCCCTTGAAGACGATCTTGTCGTTGGCCAGCCGTGGGCTGAAAGAGGCGGCGTCTCCGTTGATCATGTACTTGTCGCTCATGGTCCGAGCCTCCTCAGGTAGTGGTTTCTTATGAGGAGCGCCGACACGCTCATGGCCAGGAACATCACGATGAGCACGAGGCTGGCCCCGAAGGCGTTCTGCAGGCCCTCCGCGGTATGTCCCTGTGTTGCGAGAAGATAGATGTACATGGGCAGGCTGCCCGTGGGGCTCCTCAGGGTCCTGGGTACGAATGCCTCTAGGCCCGAGCCCGCGGTTAGCCACACCACGGCCGTCTCACCTATGGCTCTACCCATACCGAGGAGCACACCGGTCATCATCCCCGGGACCGCCGCGGGCAGCACGACCCTGAGGATGGTCTGCCACTTGGTGGCCCCCATGGCCAGGCTCGCCTCCCTGTACTCCCTGGGGACGACCTTGATCGCCTCCTCAGAGGCCCTGATGGTCCAGGGTAGCATCATGAAGCTCAGGGACACCGCCCCAGCCAGGAGGCTGGTCTTCAGCTTGAGGTAGTACACTAGAAACTGGAGACCGAAGAGCCCTATCACTATGCTGGGCATACCAGCCAGGGTCTCGGTGAAGAACCTGACGGCCCGTGTCACGACGTTGTCTGGGGCGTACTCGGCCAGGTATATCGCGGAGGCTATGCCCAGCGGCCCACCCAGCAGGGTGCACAGGCTCACGAGGTACACGCTGCCGATTATCTGAGGGTATATGCCACCGTACTCGAACCGGTAGGGGCGGCCGGTGAGGAACCCCCAGCTGATGGCTCCTGCGCCGTTTGCCGTCACCCAGACGACTATGATTGGGAGTATGACTATGCTTAGCCCCACAGCCACGTACAGGAGCCCCTTCACCAGTTTCTCTTTCTGTACCTCGTTCACTGTATGTTCTTCCTCCTGATGACGAAGGTGGCGATGAAGTTGAGGGCGGTTACCATGAAGAAAAGGACGACGCCTATCGCGAACAGTGCGTGCTGGTGTGTGGACCCCCACTCGGCGTAGCTGAACTCTATCGCTATCGTGCTGGTGAGCATCCTAACCCTGTCCAGTATGCCCGTGGGTATCCAAGGGGTCTCGGGGTTGCCCACGACCATAAGCACGGCCATAGTCTCCCCCATGGCGCGGCCGACACCCAGCACGAGGGCCGCCCTTATTCCCGACGAGGCTGAGGGAATCACCACGTTTCGGACGGTCTGCCACTTGGTGGCTCCCATCGCCAGCGACGCCTCCCTGTAGGATCTGGGCACCGCCCTGAGGCTGTCCTCGGCTATCGTTATGAGGTTTGGCAGTATCATGAAGGCCAGCACTATCCAGCCGGCGAGGATGGATTCGCCTCTGCCGCCTATATGGTCTCGTATGAACGGGACCAGGACAGTTAACCCGAAGAACCCTATGACCACGGAGGGGATGCCTACGATGACCTCCACGGATGATTTTATGATGTTTCTAACCCAGAACGGGGAGAACTCCGAGAGAAAGATCGCTGATGGTATGCCAATCACGGTGGCTATGGCTACGGCCCCTGTTACCACGCACAGAGTCCCTACCATCGTGGGGAATATCCCGAAGAGCCCTCTGTGGGGGCTCCACGTCATACCGAACAGGAAACCCGGGTTTAACTCCGTGATGCCTTCCCGTAGAAGGAAGGCTATGATGAGGAAGACTATGACGGCTGAGAGGGAGGCGCATAGGAATAATACCTTGCTTACCACGTCCCCGCTTCTCATCCTTCTTCTTCCTTTTTTAACTCTAAAAACAGGTTTTAGTAGATGGGTATATAGCCTAGATCCTCGACTACCGCCTGTCCCTCAGGGCTCTGGACGTACTCTATGAAGGCCGCCTCTAACGGGCTTGGCATGCCTTTCGTGAACATCCATAGTATCCTCGTGATAGGGTACTGGCCGTTGTTGACGTTCTCCACCAATGCCTCTACACCGTTAATTTTCGCTGCGCTGACCGTGTCGTCTATGTAGCCGAAGCTGACATACGCTACGGCGTACTGGTTGCTGGCCACTGCGGCCCTCATCTCGCCGTTGCTCGGCTTGATGCCCGCGTTCGCCGCGAACTCCTTACCGCCCATGGCGTAGTCTACGAAGACCTCCCGTGTACCGGAGCCCTCTTCACGTGTGTAAACCTCTATCTCGTGATCCAGGCCACCCAGCTCGCTCCAGTTGGTGGTCTCTCCGCTGAATATATCTGAAACCTGCTCAAGAGTCAGGTCGAGGTTTCCTGCTAGAGGGTTGTCTGGGTTTACTATGACTGCGACGCTGTCCTTGGCTATGCTGAACGCGACGAGGTCGGGGTAGCTTAGCAGTTCTGACGCCTTGATGTTCCTCGACGCTTCGCCGATATCGACTTCCCCTGATCCCGCGGACTTAACTCCTGCCCCTGAGCCGCCTCCGGCGACGCTCACATCTACCTTGAGGTGCTGCTCCATGAATAGGTTGGCGCATTCCTGGGCTATAGGGAGAACTGTTGTTGATCCCGCGATGGAGAGGCTTCCGGCGAGCTCCGCCTTCCCTCCCTCGGCTAATTGGTTTTGTAGATCCTGTATCTGCTGGTTGTATTTTATTGGGCCGGCGGCTAGGTATCCGATGGCTGCCCCGATGATCAGTGCAACGACTGTGTAGGTTATGAATTTGTTCTGGCTACTCATCGCTATATTCCTCTTTCACGTGCTATCATGGAGGAACAGAATAAATAGATTCCTTATATAATATAAAGAAACAATATAAGAATATATAATGACAATATATCTATATATTTTTATATTAAATGCGCTTTTACCCAATATTTTCGATAAATATATTTACTTCCCTGTGATATAGTGGCAGGTGGAAACATATTGACGACCGCGACCAGCAGCCAAAGCGAGGAACTACGAAAGGTGCAGGTGACAGGCGGCTCAACCTACATCGTGTCGCTGCCCAAGAACTGGGTGGAGCAGATGGGGCTACAGAAGGGAAGCGTCGTACGGATAAACCAGAAGGATGACCTCACCCTCTGTCTACAGCCCCAGGGAGCCGAGACCGGGGACGGCACCCGAAGAGTCATCATCAACCCTAAACCGGACGATACACCCGAGAGCATAGTACGCAGGGTGGTATCGGCGTACCTCATGGGCTATAACGTGATACAGCTGAAGAGCACCCAGCAGAGACTCGACAGCAGCCAGAGGTTCATGGTGAAGGACTTCACCCGGAAGAAGCTGGTGGGCACAGAGATACTCTCGGATCTGCCGAAGGAGCTCACCCTCCAGGTGCTCCTCAGCTACGCGGAGCTCTCGGTAAAGGACGCGCTGAGGCGCATGAGCGTGATAGCCGCCGCCATGCACAGGGACGCGATAACCGCCCTCGGAACGGAGGAGACCAGCCTCGCACGGGAGATCGTGGCCATGGACGACGAGGTGGACCGGTTCAACCTCTACATCGTCCGGCTCCTCAAGGTGGCCGTGACAGACGGCCACGTCCTCAAGGAGAGTGGCCTCAAGTCGCCGCGTGAGTGCCTGGGGTACAGGCTCATAACCAAGTCCGTGGAGCGCATGGCGGACCACGCCGTGAACATCGCCCACAACAGGCTGGAACTCACCCTGAGCGTAGTGAACGCCGAGGTGCTGGAGGAGTTCCAGAAGCTAAGCGAGTTCGCGCTTGAGATATTCGAGTCAGCCATGGACGCGTTGTTCGAGGAAAACTATGGCTTAGCGGATAAAGTGCTTAACAAGGCGGAGCAGACGCGCAGGCTCGAGACTGAGGTCCTGTACAAGATAGTGAAGCACGCGCCTCCCGAGGAGATGCCCGCCCTCAGATTGATCGTGGAGAGCATCCTGCGTACGGCGGAATACGGCGCAGACATAGCCGAGGTAGTCCTCAACATGACCATAAGGGACGCCGTCGTCGAGGCTTAGGACCCACTTCCTGAGAACCTTTTTTAAGGCTTGGCGCGTCGGTCTTAATCCGCTGGGACCGTGGTCAAGCTTGGTACGATACGCGGTTCGGGTCCGCGTGATCCCCGGTTCGAATCCGGGCGGTCCCACCACCAAACAAATGTAAATAAAATGGTTTATGAGACGATGATCTTCGGCACCGCGGCCAAAGTCTTCTCGTCTTCATCTGCTTTAGGCTTCATGTTGGAGCCTTCCCAGATACAGTGCCCTAGCTTCGAGCATGGGCTGTCGTTATAAATCTTCAGGCATTCTCTACATGGATTCATCTAGTTACCTGAGGTTTGAATATAGGCACAACGAACATATAATATTTGCGACATATCTGTCATATAGTAAGATATATATGTCCTATTTGACATATTATTATTTCCCTCACAGATACACGTTCTCGCCGCCTTCATCCCATCCCCGGACAAGTGTTATACCCCTCTAAACCCGTATCCTCAGTGATCCGCCATGATATGGCTCACAGATGAGACCAAGACGCTCATCGAGAAACTGGAGAAAGGCATCGACAAGCCGGGGATGAAAGCCAACTGGGAGAAGATGATGGAGTTCGCGCCCATCCACTCCGGAAGCCCCGAGGAGGTGCAGGCCATCAAGTACATCCAGAGCCGGCTCGACGAATACGGCCTCGAGACCCGGATGCACTGGTTCGAGGCGTACCTGAGCAACCCGCTGTACAGCAGCCTCAGGATAACCCACCCCGTGGAGATGAGCATCCAGTGCACCCCCTACAGGCAGGTTGGCACCACAACCCCCGAGGGATTCGAGGCCGAGATGATCTACGTGCCTCCCGAGGAGCTGGGCTACGCGGAGTGCCGCGGCAAGGTTGTACTCTGCGAGCAGAAGACCAGCGGAGACTGGATGGGGCTCAGGGACGGGTTCCTCCTGAGGCTCCAGAAGATGGGCCTCAAGGGCCTGGTGGTCATCGAGCAGGACGACTACATGCCCACCGTTGTCCACCAGCGGGCCGACTTCAGCGTCAGCGGCAGCCCGACGCCGGAGAACATCGGCGACATCCAGACCATCTCCGCGGTCCTCCACATCAGCAACCGCGACGGCCAGGCCCTCAAGAAGCTGGTGAAGCAGGGAGGCGTCAAGGCCCACATAGTCTCCGTGATGGACACGGGTTGGAAGACCCTGCCGCTGCTGGAGGCCGAGATCAGGGGAAGTGTTGAGCCCGACAAGTTCATCCTCGTCAACGGCCACGTGGATACGCCGCCGTTCAGCCCCGGCGTCGTGGACAACCTCTCAGGCAACACCGCGATCATGGAGGTGGCGCGGCTGCTCAACGAGAACAGGGACGAGCTCAGGCGCAGCGTCCGTTTCGCTATCTGGACGGGCCACGAGATAGGCCGGTACGCCGGCTCCACGTGGTACAACGACGCCACGTGGCACGAGCTCCGGCACCGCTGTATCTGCAGCCTCAACATCGATAGCCCCGGCGCCGAGGGCGCCACCGGGTTCAGGGCCGTCCAGGTCACCGAGGTCATGGACGCCGCCCAAGACACCATCGAACACGTCCAGGGCAGCAAGGTGGACAACCTCCGCTGGGCGACCCGGGCAGGCGACGGCAGCTTCTGGGGCACAGGGATGCCCCACGTCAGCATAACAACCAGCAGGCCCCCCGAGCTCTACAACCCCCACGTCAACTACAGCGGCGGCGGCTGGTGGTGGCACACACCCTACGCCACCATGGACCACGGCGACGTGGACGTACTGGAGATGGACGTCAAGGCCGAGCTTGGCTTCATAGTCCGGATGACCAACAGTCCCGTGCTGCCCTTCAGCTTCACAGGCTACGCCGACCGGATGCACGGCATCCTGGAGGAGATGCAGGAGAAGTCCGAGAAGGTCCGCGCCTACTTCAGCCTCCACCCCGTCATAGAGCGCGCAGAGGAGTTCACACGGCTCAGCAGGGAGCTGGACGCGGCCCTCGAAAACAAGGCCAAGACCCTCTCAGAGCCGGAGATCCAGGAGCTTAACACCCGCCTCATGTGGGTCTCCAGGCACGTAAACCCAGTCGCACACAGCAACGCCGGCCCCAGCGAGCAGACCACCATGGAGACCTTCGGCGCCCAGCCCTTCCCAAGGTTATCGGCAATCACCGACCTGGCCAACATGACGCTGCACCAGAGCCACGAGTTCAAGCTACTAAAGAACCACCTCCTCAGACAGAGAAACATCGTCGAAGAAGGATTCACCCAGGCCAACACGCTCGTCAAAGACATCCTCGCCAGCCTAGAGCAGCCGACATGACCCATCCCCCCCTTTTCCGCGTCGGCCTCCTCCTCACCGAGAGATGCGACGCAGCCTGCCGCCACTGCTGGTTCAACTCGTCCCCCGACAGGGAGGCCACCATGACCCATGAACAGGCGAAGCGGTACGTCGCTGAGGCCGCGGACAACGGCGCCCGCTGGGTGAGCTTCACCGGCGGTGAGCCCTTCCTGGTTTACGACCTGCTCATGGGTCTCACCGCGCACGCATCCAGCAAAGGCATCCACAGCGAGGCGGTCACCAACTGCAACTGGGCCACCGGCGACGAAAAAGCCCTCCAACGGCTGTCACCCCTCAAAGAGGCCGGGCTGGACACCCTGAACATGAGCGTAGACGACTTCCACCAAGAAACCATACCCCTAGAGCGAGTGAAAAACTGCCTCGAAGCAGCCAAACGACTCGAACTGAAACCCGTGCTCATGATAACCGTAAAAAAGAAAAGCGATATTACCACCCACAGGATCGCAGCCCTCTTGGAAGACCCCGACATCCAGGTCCTCGGCGCCGAGAAGCTGCCGAACCCCAGCGCCCTAGCCATGGAGACCCACTTCACCCCCATCGGCCGCGGCGAAGAAACACCCCGACACCAGCAAAAACTCATACACGTCGAGGCCGAGCCCTGCAGAAGCATGCTCACCGACATCGGCGTCCGACCCAACGGCGACGTCATGCCCTGCTGCGGCCCCCTCGCCGCCCGAAACGACGCAACCATCGGGAACCTCGAAAGAGAAAGCCTGCGCGACATACTGGAGAACGCGTGGAACAGCCCCCCGCTGCGGGAGATCCACGAGAAAGGCCCTCCTCAGCTAGACGGCTCATACGTGGGCCTATGCCACATGTGCGTCGAAGCGTACAGAAGGGGGAAGGAAGGACCCGGTTAAGGGTCCCAATGGCAATACCTGCTTGGCCCCGGTAACACCCTAGGGCTAGAACCTTGATCCATGGCTAACCGTAAAAGATCAAGTATGTGGCCACAAACTACACACTACCACGACTCAAGCCTCTGCCGCAGGAACCCTACCTTACCCACGTAGGTGCCGTCAAGGGTGTAGACGTCGAAGTCATCCATGTTCACGGCGTCTGTCCTGAACAGCGGCCCCAGCAGGCTCTTCGGCGACTCCGTATTCACCGGCAGCCCCCCCAGGAGGTCGTTGAACATGGGCATGATTATGATCTCTGGGCTGCCCGGCTCCACGAGGTAGTTCTCCCTGAACGCCTCCAACGGGTCTCCCTCCGTCTTCACGTTATCCTGCTCCAGAAACGCCTTGGCGAGGCTCTCCGGGTCGCATCTGCCCCTCACCCACGCCCTCTCTGTCACCCTTATGCCCAGGGGCGTGTTCAGCATCACCGTTGGGTGGTTGTGGGCCATCACCACGCAGTCCACCGCCATTATCTCGGGCGGAGGCCACGCATGGCCGTGGAGACAAGCCACCTGGAAACCATCACCGATTACGACGCCCTTCGAGGAGTGGAGGGTCACCTCTTCCGGCAGGTACCTCTGTATGTTGGCGTCGTGGTTGCCCCTGGTCACGTCTATTTGGTCCACCGCTTCAAGGAGGGCCTCGAAGAACCGGGGTATCTCCCGCCTCTCTTGGAAGCTGGTGGCTGGGACGCCGTGCTTGACGTCGCCCACCAGTATCAGCCTATCCGGCTTATTCTCATCCAGTAGGGCAAGGAGTTCATCGAGCATCCTGGTCCACTGGTAGGGTATGTTGATGCCCTGCTTGGCCAGGTCGTACTCCATGCCCAGGTGGAGGTCCGCCGCCAGCAACACGCGCTCCCCCGACTCGACCATCAACGCGGGATGGGGCGTAAGCAGGCGGATCATACGCAGATCACCATGCACAGCGGGGTTTAAAGGGTTCACTCGCCATACGGAATACTATATAATTAAGAGCAGTAAGCCCCAGTTCATTGTGATGTCGGCGCCACTGAAGGAGCATATGGTGCTGGAGCAGGTGCTGGGCGAGGTCAGGACCCGCAGGGAGCTCTCCAGGTTCAACTGGAAGCGGCTCATGGACGCCTTCGGCGACAGGTTCACCCGGGCTTGGGGGATGGTGACCGAGAACCGCGTCAAGCGGTACGTCTTCAGGCCCAGTGGTAGGGAGGTCTGGATCGCCGTGGGCAACAACGCGGAGTACATGATCTACCCCCGCGCGGGGTACTGCAGCTGCAGCGACTTCTACTTCAGGGTCCTCGACGAGGAGGTAGCCGTGTGCTACCATGTGCTGGCCCAGAGGCTGGCAGAGGCGTTGCGCCACTACGACACAGTACACGAGGACGACGAGGCGTACCACACGCTCATGGATATCTGGAAGAGCTATGCTGTGGAGGACGGCAGCTAAACCTTTAAACACGGACGGTTTCTAGTGTTTCTGATGACAATAGAGCTGCTTTTCGGGTTCGTGCAGAAGCTCATCTTCATGCTGGGCGTCGCCGCGCTGGCGCTGGCTTTCATGTACATGTACACGGCCGAGTCCAGTAAAGGCGTCAAGTAATATCCTTATACGTGTCACCCCACATTCCATTCTGAACCATGTCCATAGACGACATCATTAAACGCATACTCAGGCTCAAGCCCAACCTCACAGAGGACGCCGTCAGGCGGCTGATAGACGAGGAGCGCGCCAAGGCGGCGGGCCTACTCACGGAGGAGGCGGCGGCGCACCTCGTTGCGAGTAACCTGGGCATCAACGGCGCAGGACAGAAGATCGAGGCCAAGCTCAAAATAGGGGACCTGACCGCCGGCCTCAGCGACGTGAGCCTCACGGGTCGCGTCATCTACATCTTTCCTAGCCACACCTTCGATCGTGACAACCAGCGTAAAGGCAAGGTGCTGAGACTAATCATGGGCGATAAGACAGGTACAGTAACCGTGGTGTTCTGGGACGACAAGGCTGATCACGTGGAGGCGAGCAAGCTGTCGCCGGGTAAGATAATCCGCATCCTCCACGGCTACAGCCGGGAGCGCAGAGGCGAGATAGAGGTTAACATGGGTAACAGGGGCCAGATGTTCATGGAGCCCATGGACGCCGTGGACGAGGACTATCCATCCGTGGACTCGTTCTTCGTTACCCCCGCAGGCGTCTTCAAGGAGGGCACCGTCAACATACAGGGCGTCGTCGTGGACAGCTATCCCGTGAACACCTTCGTGAGGCAGGACGGCAGCGAGGGAAAGGTGAGCAGGCTCGTCATCGAGGAGGGCGGCGCCAGGATGAACCTGGTGCTATGGGACGACAAGGTGGACGAATACGGCGGCATCGAGAAAGGGACCCGGGTGAGAGTTGTGGCCGGTAGTGCCCGCACAGGAAACACGGGCAGCCCCGAGGTCCACGTGGGCTGGAACACCGAGATCGTCGAGGTGGAGCACGGCGTCAAGCCGGACGAGCCCGTGCCCTACTGGACCAAGATAGGCGACCTCCGCGAGGGCATGGGCAGCGTGAACGTCGCCGCGTTGGCCACCCAGGTAGGGGAGATCAGGGAGTTTGTCAGGCGGGACGGCTCGGAGGGTAAGGTCGTATCCGTTCTGCTGGAGGATGAGACGGGCACCGTCCGACTCAGCCTCTGGGACGGCGACGTGGACCTTGTCGAACAGATAGAGGAAGGCAGCGTAATAGTGGTCGAGAACGGCTACACCCGGGCCGGCTACGGCGGCATAGACCTCAACGCCGGCCGAAACGGACGCGTACACATCGACCCCGAAGACCTGGACGTGGAGCTCCCCGAGATAGAACGAACGATCACTCGCATCATAGACCTCAGGGAGGGCCAGAGGAACGTCACGGTCCGCGGCCAGATGCTGGACGATCCCGTGCAGCGGGACATAGAGACCGTTCGGGGCCCGGCCACGGTAACCAACTTCCGCATAGACGACGGCACCGGGGAGGCGAGGGTGAGCCTCTGGAGGGACCTAGCAGAGGCCGCGATGGACCTGACGGCGGGCGCGGAGATCAGGCTAGAGTACATGAACGTGCGGGAACCCTTCGACGGATTGATCCAAGTCAGCAGCGGGGCGTTCACCAAGATGGTCGTAGAAAGAGAGTAAAAAGCGGGGAATCTATTCCCTCTTCTCGATCTTTGTCAGGCTCTTCTCGAATATCTCTAATGCAGAGTCCACGAGGTCGCCTGTTATGAGGAGGGGAGGCATCCACCGTATTACGCTTACGCCGCAGTTTACTATTGCCAGGCCGTTCCTGAAGCACTCCATCATCACTTCCCCTGTCTCCTTCTGGGCGGGCTCCTTCGTGTCCTTGTCCTTGACGAGCTCGACACCCACCATGAGGCCCTTGCCGCGGACGTCGCCTATCATGGAGTGATCGTCCTTCATCTCGTCCAGCCTGTCCTTGATGTGTATGCCCTGCTTCTGCGCGTTTTCGAGCAGTTTCTCCGACTCGATGATATCTATCACGGCGAGGGCGGCGGCGCAGCTCACGGGGTTGCCGCCGAAGGTGCTGGCGTGGCTACCCGGCTTCCAGTCCTGTATGTCGGCTCTGGACGCCATGACGCCTAGGGGCATCCCCGCCGCTATACCCTTAGCCATACATACTATGTCGGGGACCACGCCATAGTGCTCGATGCCGAACCACTTTCCGGTCCTCCCCATGCCCGACTGAACCTCGTCGGAAGCGAACAGTATGCCGTACTCGTCGAGAAGCTTCTTCAGCTTCTTGAAGTAGCCGTCCGGAGGCACTATATAGCCGCCTTCTCCCTGTATGGGCTCGGCTATGAGCATGGCCACCTCATCCGGGGGCACGTACCGGTGGAACAGGTACTCGTCTATGTAGTCCACGCACGCGTAGCCGCAGCTCGGGCACTCCAGGTTGAACGGGCACCTGTAGCAGTACGGGTAGAATATATGCTCCACGCCCGGGATGAGCGGCGCGAACCGCGCCCTCTGATAGGGCTTGCTGGCCGTGAGGCTGACTGCGCCCATGGTCCTGCCGTGGAAGCTGCCGATGTAGGCGAGGTAGCCCTGGCGGCCTGTGTGCCAGCGCGCCACCTTCATGGCGGCCTCGACGCTCTCCGCGCCGCTGTTGCCATAGAAAAACTTCTTCCTGTGGTCCCCCGGCACTAGGTCGTGCAGCTTCTCGCCCAGGTTGACGTAGTCTTCGTAGAAGAAGTCGGTGTAGCTATAGTGGATGAACTTTTCCGCTTGGTCCTTTATGGCCTTGATCACCTTGGGGTGGCTGTGGCCGACGCTGCAGACCGCCAGCCCAGCGTTCATGTCGATGAACTCGTTGCCGTCCACGTCAACTACTATGCTTCCCTTTCCGCGTTCGATGACGAGAGGGTACGCCCTGCCGAAGCTCGGTGAGATGACCGCGGAGTCCCTTTCGACGATCTTCCTCGCCTTGGGGCCCGGCGGGGTTACCTTAATCTTTGGATAAGACATTCAGATCCCTTCGGTGGAAGGGTGGACTGTTGGACTTAAAAAACTGACCACTACACCGTCAGCGTTATCTCTATGATGGATATCTGGGCCTCTTTTCCATCGTCTCTCGTCAGGGTGTCGGTCCCCACCTTGATGTCCTTAACGATGGCGTCCTTGAGGAAGACCCTGCGGAGTAGCTGTACCATGTCTACGGCCTTGCTGATGTGCTTGCCCCGGGCCCTCACCAGCACCGTCTCGGCTCCGTCGTTGAAAAGAGTGAGGCACGCCACCACGTAGTTCATGATGGGCTTAACCCCCATGATAACAAGGTTACGTCTCCTAGGATCAGGCATCGATTCTTCCTCCTATATCTTGATAACTTACGGAAGATGGGGCCAGAGTTATGCGCGGGCTATTAGGTAGATGGCGTCTAGAGGGGTACGAATACACGGGCTAGGATCACTGCCGCGATAAGTAATGAAGCCGCCCCTACGACGAACTCCGGCGGTATCTTGACCCCGTTGGTCTCGTCCTGGAAGAACCTCATTAGGCCCGCGCTGCTCTGAGGCATCCCAGTCGAGCTTTGTTTTTTTTTCTTGCTCATCCCTTGCTCGCTTCCTTTTACTCACGTGTGCAATAATAACCTTTCCGAGTGTCAACGTCTCTCTTTCGGGCGCATGAAGTCTGTGAGGTTGAACTGGGTGTGGTCGTCCTTAGGCTCCTCACCGAACAGGGAGTCAATCTCCTCCCGTACTAGCCTTAATCTGTCGCTGTAGTACTCACCCAGGTTGTACGTCTCGACGATGTCCTCCGCGGAGTCGATGTACTTCTCTATGCCTCCCCTGTGGACCGTCAACAGTATGGGGCCGCCGCACCTGTCGCAGGTGCCCTTGAGCGGCGGCCGCCTGAACTTCTTGTTGCACTTGCTGCACCTGAAGGTCTGCCTGGTAAAGGCCCGGAGGTTGCCTACGATGTCCTTCATGAAGTGGCTGTTGAGTATCTTCAGGGCGACGATCTGGCCGTCCACGGCCCGCAGCTTCTCCGTTAAGTCCAGCTGGCTCTCCAGCTTGTCCAGCATGGTTTGGAGCTTGTTGTACGCCCCGGCGTGGCTGCCCAGATTGATGTCGCTACACTCCTTGGTGTACTTGAATCCCCTGTACTGGGCCGCGGTGCCGAGTCTGCCGCCTAGGGTGTCAACCAGAGGCGCGAACTGGGAGGGAGGGGCGCCCTCCATGCACATGGTGTAGAACTCTGGTGGGTATCGGCCGATGACGTCCACGTTGTGGCTCTCCTTGTCCACCTCCGCTGGGTTTAGGTTGGGGATGACGAATAACGGTGCGTCCATGAGGCCGCCGCTCTGCTCCGGCAAGTACTTCTTGCTGAAGTTGAGAAGCGGGTCCAACGCCATTAAGATGGCGTCCTCGTCCCCGTCGCAGTTCCTGCGCTTGGCGGCGTGCCAGTATGGGTGGGCGTAGCAGTTGCGGACCTTGCTCCAACCAATGAGGCGGCCGACGATAGCGGCGCTTGTGTGGGGGGCGAGCCCCAGCACTATGTGGCCGATGAGCTGGCCCCTGCTGTCCACGTTATAATAAGGCTCAAGCTTGTAGAAGTCGCGGAGCTCTTCGTCGAGGAACTTTGTGACTTTGACGAGGTAGTCGCCGCACTCCTCCGGGAGCACGATGTCCTGGACCATGAGCTCCAGCATCTGGTCCCGCCGCGTCAGCGGCTCCCCCTCCACGTCCACGGTGTACCCCATCTCCCTCAGCTTCTCCGGGGGCACCCCTACCTCCTCCGGCTTGAAGTGGGTGAGAGGTATGTCCGTGAGGTCGTAGCGAAGGGTTCCGTCCTTGAAGACGCTGAGGTCGTACCTGGCGCGGAGGATGCCCTTGCCGAGGTGCTCAGGCATGCGGTTCTCGTTCATGAGCCGCTTGACGCACTTGATCCTGTTGGGGATGCTGCCGCCGATGCGTCGACGCGCGTTTTCGAGCTCCTCCCTGAGGTCGATCTCCGTCCAGTCGTAGCCCACGGTGTCCGTGTTGCAAGCGGGGCACGTGTCGCTGTCTGTGAGGGTCTTGCAGCGTGGACACTGTCTCCTCATCACTGTGACGGTACCACAGTTCTCGCAGAGGGCGGTCCTGGCTGGGTAACCGCACTCTGGGCAGTCAAGCCTCACAAGCTGGACCCTGATCTTGTCGCCGCGCTTTGCACGGGTTATGTCTCTCTGTGGGCCGCCGGCGTTGCCGACGGGGAATATGCAGTGGACGTAGGGGCTCATCCTCCTCTCCTTCGCCTTCTCAGGCCTCCCCATGCGGGCGCCCACGTAGACGTAGGCCTTCTCCTTGACCGTGAAGCCCGCCCACTGATTGACCTGCTGGAGCGGCGAGTCGGCCTCCGCCTCGACGTATTTCCTGTCCAGCGCCATGCAGCTTTCCAGGATGGCGTCGGCTTCGCCGAACTTGACGGCGCCGTCCTCGAAGGCGTGGGGCACGAGGAGGGTTTCAAGGGTCTCCTTATCCTCATTCCCGAGCCTTATCCCTTGTTCACGTTGGCTCCAGCTCTCTGCGAGGGCGTTTCTGAGTCTGATCACCCTCTCTAGGGTCGTCCTTGACCAGTCGTACGTGTATCTGGGGTGTAGCGGCGCGTCTATCCTGGTGAGCGCGATGGCCTCTGAGGGCGTTGGAGGGTTCCAGGGGTCGGCAGCCAGATCGGTTATGACGTCGGCGGGCAGCCCGGCAAGCTCCTCCGCCGCTGTGGCGCCCACGGCCTCCATTGCGTACTCGACATCCAGGCGCCACTGCTCTTCGTCGTAGCCCGCGGGAAGCAATGCCTGGTTGAACTGGAGGAAGTCGCCCGCGTTGATGAGCACGTCTCCGTTGAAGAGGATCTCATCCACTTCGTCGTATACCTCCTCGGCCTTCTCAACGTTGTCAACCCGGATGACGGAGCCGTCCTTCAGCTTGACTACTGACGGCTCGACGGTGTCCACGGGGCAGACGGCTGCGGACTTACCGGGTAACTCGATCCTGAGCTGCAGCCCGGTGGTCATGAAGCCGTTCAGCGTCACCATGGTGGCGGGGTGTACGCCACATGCGGCGAGCCCCGTGGTGCGGGCTCTGCCGTAGCGGAGCCTGAAGCCGCCGGGGGTGTTGGGGAACGAGAACACGGGGCGTCCGACGATTATCTCCTCCATGAAGGCGGCTGTGGGCTTGCTGTCGCCTTGCTCGGGGTTCCTATGGTTGAGTCTGTCGAGCCAGTCCCAGCCGTCTATGCCGATGCTGTCGCAGATGCCGCAGAGCTTTCGGGCCCGGCCTACTATACCGTCCACGACTACGATGAGGGCTCCTCCCCGGAGCCTGTTGGTCTCTATCCCGGGGACGTCCCTGTAGTTGCTGACCTCGTAGTGGTCGGTGGATACCCCGGTGGCCTCGACGGGCAGCATCTTGAGCGCTACCTCCAGGTCCTCGTCGGTCACGTGGTACTGGAAACGCCTGACGCTTCTCTCGTAGATACGTACCTCCTCGATGAACCTGTTAACGGCGTCCTCGCTAGGCTGGTATCTGTCGAGGCCCAGCGCCTTCCGGACCACGTCCGCGATGATGAGGGTCATCGCTTGGGCGGTGCCGCCAGCCGGCCGTATGGGTCCCGCGAAGTAGAGGCTCAGATACTCGGTGCGGTCGGGGTTCTGCTTGATCTTGATCTCAGGGATTCCTTGGATGGGGGCGATGGTGACGCCCTCCGTCATTATGGCGAGCCCGGTCCTGATGGCTTGCTCCGCGGCCCGCTCCTTCTCCATTGACCCGTAGCGGCCGAGAGATATCTCCTGGGCTATCTTGAAGCTCATCTCGCGGCGGTCCATTCCTTCCAGCTCCCGCATCCGCTGAGTGATGCCTTTGGGTCCTATGAGCTTCTCTATGCGTTCGGCTATGTCGGTGGTTATCTCTGGCTCGGGCTCCAGTGTGGCGTCCAAGCCTTTAGCCCGCGCCTTTCCGGCTACCCCATAAAGCTGGTTGAGCTTGTCCTCTAGCTCCTTGAAGTACCCTTTATAGGCCGGGGGCATCTCGACTTCAATCAACTTGGGGCTACCTTTCCGAGCGTGGATGTTGCACAATATACTAGTGGTTTGTTGTTCTTTACTCTTACCGGTCCGGGTGTATAACTCCGTCTCTAGCCTCTTATCGCCGACACTATCTCTTTGATCTTTTCCCCCACGAGGCTCTCTTCTTCGACCATGTTGCCAGTCACTATGGCGTCAGCACCCGCGTTCTTCGCCGCCAGAGCCGCCTCAGGGTCTCTGATGCCGCCGCCCGTGACTATGGGGATGCTCACATGCTTCTTAACGGCAGCTATCAAGGAAGCCGGGATGGGTTCACGTGCCCCTGAGCCTGCCTCAAGATACACGAACCTCATGCCCAAGGTCTCCGCGGCCATGCTGTAGCCCACGGCGAGCTTGGGGTGCCTATAGCTGACGGGCCTGGCGTGGCCAACGTAGCCGGCGACGCAGCCCTCTCCACAGATGATGTAGCCCATGGGTATCGCCTCGAGTCCATACCGTTTAACCAAAGGCGCCGACAGCATCTGCGCCTCCATGATGTAGTATGGGTTCTGGCTGTTCAGGAGGCTCATGAACCATATCGCGTCCGCGTGCCTGCACACCCCGATGGGGCCGTTGGGGAAAAGGATCACCGGTACCTTCACCACTTTCTTTATCCTCTGGACGGCTGCGTCCAAGTCATGCGACGAGGCTAAGGTCGAGCCGCCTATCATTATGGCGGTGGTCCCGCCTTCCTCAGCCTCCTTGGCTATCTCCGCGCAGTCATAGCCTGACGACTTGTCGGGGTCTAGAAGGGTGAAGTGGATGCAGCCCTGCTCCGAAATCTCGTCCATGAGGTACTGCTCGACCTTACCGATCATGGGGTCGGGGGCTCCTCGACGCCGTAGTAATGGTCCACGAAGATGCAGTACGCGTCCACGGGGTCCGTGTTCTCCGGGATAGGCACCTGTCCCTTGAGGGAGCACTTCGAGCATACGATCCGGGCGTATCCTTCATCTTCGTGAAGTATGACTCCGACGGTGTTCATCCCGCAGTTGGGGCAAAGGTACTCTTTTGGAAGCCTCTTCTTGACGTATTTCACGACTTTCTGTCTCTTTCTGCCCATCCGTCTCCCTCTTTTGCCTATGCAGTGTATTATCCTAGTCTTAAGATTAGTGGAAGCCGTCTTTTATGTTCGTTTGCTTTTACGCGTTTCATGACGGACTCGACCAGTTCATTTGATATCCCTAGGTCTTCGGCTATACTCGAAGCGTCTGAACCCTTCTCCAGAGAGTATAGTATCAAGTCCAGGGTCGTGTAGTCGATGCCGAGCTCGTCCTCGTCTGTGTGTCCCGGGTAGAAGCCTGGGGAGGGAGGTTTATCTATGATGTTTTGCGGTATCTTGAGGTGCCTCGCGAGCTGCCTGAGCTGAGTCTTGTATAGGTCAGCCAACGGCATGAGGTCCACGCCGCCGTCCCCGTACTTGGTGAAGAAACCCGTGAGTAACTCGCTTTTGTTGGAGGTGCCCATGACCATGCGTCTATCCCTGTTAGCGAAATAGTAGGCGACCGTCATCCTGACTCTGGGCTTAATGTTACCCTTCGTGACGCGGTCTGTGACGTCATAGTTGGGGAGTGTGTCACGCATCACACGTAATATGGGCGTGATATCCACCGTGTTACACGTGACGCTGAGTCGTTCACAGTTTTGCATCACATCCATGATATCACTCTCCGATGTGACGTCACGCTCGGGCATCGTTAGCGCCGTAACCCTGTCGGCTCCTAAGGCTTTCACCGTTAGATCTAGGGTCACTGCCGAGTCTATGCCGCCGCTTACCGCAACAACGGCGCCGTCGAGACCTGATTTTTCTATGCTCTGAGTGATGAATTCCTTGATCTTGCGCTCATTTTCTCCGCAGTTTATCTCTAAGTCTTTCACTGAAACCATGTGGAAACCCTGTTTATATTCCTAGATAAAGACTTTCCCCGGCTTATCCATACATGTTTGTTTTAATTATCTGGTATATTTATCGTTGTTTTTGTATATATCTTGTAATTTTTCGGTGTGCTTTATCTTGAAAACAGATCTCATCGAAGCGGTTTATTGGTATACAGTTTTGTCAACAATACATATATTGTCTTTACGTATTAATTGATGTGAGGCGGCTTCTTTGTCTTCTAAGGGATACCAAAACATCGTCAAAAAAACGTTTCAAGACCCTATTACGGGTTTGTTGTTAAAAAATAGTAATTTAACACGTGTACAATTCGAAACACTTGTAATAGACATGTTAACTGACCTAATCTCTGATGAAAATGTTTCTTTTAAACAAAAAACCCTATTTAGGGGGAAAAAAGTAAGTAGGGGCTCATTTAGCCGTTCTTTAGCTCAGGCTAGGCAGAACGTGATCTCAAGCATATTCACCATCGTTCTGTTGAGTTATATCGGGGTGTTTGACGCGAGGCCTTTTGATGAGTATTATGTTTTAGCTGAAAAACTAAAAGAGTATGTGTCTATCATAGAATCAAGTGAGTTGAAGGCTTCTAAAAAGATTCTAGAACAGATCGAGAACGAGCTCATTGAGGGAATTGGCCAATTGGCGACCCCTATAAGCATAAAAATAGTGTGATATCACACTACATCACACTGTCGAGGGCGCTGCAAACCTGCCCTAATGCCGTTCCGCCGTCGCCAGGAGGAACATTTGTGTTAAATAAAACCGTTAAACCGGCTTCACGCAGATTATTTGTTATGGTTTTAGTGATATAGTCGTTAAGGAAGACGCCGCCCGATAAACCTACTACATATATCCCCATGTCTTCAGAGCTCTTTATAGCCATCTCAGATACTCCCTCTGACAGATATTTCTGCCCAAAAACGGCAACATCCTGTTTTTTATGCTTATTTAGTATTTTGGACATATAATATAGGATATTTGATGTTTTTAAAACATATTTTCCGCCTCTTTTAATGATTTCAACGTCGTGATCAATGTGTTCTGGGCGTCCCTCGGCGGCCAGCGCCTCAAGCCTCATGGCGGGCTCCCCCTCATACGATCTATAGTAAGTTAAGCCAAGCAGGGCGGCTATGGAGTCTAAAAACCTTCCAGAACTCGAAGTCTTAAGGATATCCGGTTTATCCAGTTGCTTCATTATGACCTCCAGCTCCATCTTACCATGGGGCAAGGCATTTTCAACGTGATTTTCTGTGATATCACGTATAATATCACCTGTGATGGCATTGCTCAGTCCCGCTACAAGCATCCTATATGGGTGATATGCACATAGATCCCCGCCAGGCATGGGCAGATTCTCTAGGTGCCCAAGCCTCTCAAAGCCGCTGTAAGCTGATTTTAGTATTTCTCCACCCCAAATTTGCCTATCTGAGCCGTATCCGGCGCCATCCAACGCGATCCCCAGTATCTCATCGTCCCTAGGGACGTTGTTCTCGGCCATTACAGAGACTATGTGAGCGTGATGGTGCTGTGACCTCACCAACGTCACATCCCTCTCACGTGATATCACTTCGGCCATCTGTGACGTCATATAACCCGGGTGGAGGTCACACCCCATCACATCCGGGTCACGCGTGATGTTAAGCAGGTCACGCATGGTCTGGATGGCATCTTCCTCGAACCTCAGGCCCTCAAGGGTGTCCGTGTCCCCGAGGTACTGAGTCATGAAGACCTTGCCTTTAGTAGCCACGGCGGCCGCGTTCCTAAGCTCAGCGCCGAATGCGATCCCTACTCCTTTTTTCATCGGTGTGTCTATGGGGTCGGGAACATAGCCTCTCGACCTCCTCGTGAAAGCCGTGTTACCATCTATCACCCTGAGGACCGAGTCGTCGCAGCGGTTCACGATCTCCCTGTTGTGGAGCAGATAATAGTCGGCGATCCCTCCGAGCTCGTCGAACGCAGCCCTGTTTGAGATGGCCATGGGCATACCATTCTTGTTGC
>CAZGZR010000028.1:0-28639 GCA_964529745.1 uncultured Candidatus Bathyarchaeia archaeon | reverse complement strand
GGGACCAGGAGACCAGGACCATCTTCGCGTGATTAGTTACCAGCGCCACGAGGACGGTCGAGACCGACGAGACAGGCCGAATGGCCAGGAAGCTGATCGAGGACGCCGGCAACGAGGTGAAACTTTATGGCCTCGTCTCCAACGACTCCTCCGAGATCGAGGGGTGGATCGGGAAGGCCGTCAGCAACGACGACGTTAGGGTGATAGTCACCAGCGGAGGAACCGGGATAGGGGCCAAAGACAAGACTGTTGACACGGTGAGCAGGTTCCTCGAGAAGACGCTGCCAGGCTTCGGGGAGCACATGAGGCGACTCAGCTACGAGGAGGTCGGGCTGCCCGGCGTATGGAGCCGATCCACGGCTGGCGTAGCCAGGGACAAGCTCGTTTTCTGTCTACCCGGCTCGAAGGGGGCCGTGCGTTTGGCGCTCGAAAAGATCATTCTGCCCGGCGTCGGACACATGCTGTGGGAGCTGGACCGGGCATGACCATGAAGCCTTTCACTGAGTTGACCACCAGGGAGAACGCGGTCAAGCTCATCACGGAGAACCTGGAGCCCATCGACCGCGTGGAGGCTGTTGCACTCGACGAGGCAGCGGGCCGGGTGCTCGCGGTGGACGTCGTAGCGGGTTTCGACGTGCCGCCCTTCGACAGGGCGTCCATGGACGGCTACGCCGTGAAGGCCGGGGACACGTCCGGGGCCAGCAGGGACTCGCCTGTCCGCCTCAAACTCATAGGCGTCCAGCACACGGGCGAGCTCTACGAGGGTGAGGTCGGCGGCGGCGAGGCATTGGAGATAGCGACGGGGAGCCCCATGCCGAGGGGCAGCGACGCCGTTGTCATGGTCGAGGACACAGACTTAGAGGGAGAGTGTGTCACCGTCTACAAGGAAGTCAAAGCAGGCAGGAACATGGCCCCCGCCGGTGAGGACATGAAGAAGGGCGACCACGTGCTGAGCCGGGGCGCCGTTCTATCACCCGGGATGGTGGGGGCCCTGGCGGCCCTCGGCTACGCCGATGTGCAGGTATACGATAAACCCAAGGTAGCCATCTACTCCTCGGGGCCAGAGATAGTCCCACAGGGGACTCCGTTGCGGCCTGGGCAGATATACGACATAAACAGCTACACCCTGTCGGCGGTCATCGAGTCCAACGGGGGAGTCCCCGTGAAGAGGGGCATCATGCTAGACGACGCGGAGTCCATAGAGGCCGCCATCGAAGACGCGGCGGGAAACGACATGGGGGTCTTCAGCGGCGGAAGCAGCGTGGGCTCGAAGGACCTCTTTGGCGGGGTCATGGAGCGGCTCGGCACGGTCTATTTCCACGGCGTAAGTGTCAAGCCCGGTAAGCCTACCCTCTTCGGCGAGGTGGACGGCACCCCCATCTTCGGGATGCCCGGCTACCCCACAAGCTGCCTCAACAACAGCTACGTCTTCTTGGCGCCCGCGTTACGCCTCATGGCGCGGCTGCCCCCTAGGGAGGCCCGTGTTCTGAGGCTGCCCATGGGGGACAGGATGGAGTCGAGGTCAGACCGCGAGCAGTTCATCACAGTCAGGGTCGAGGACGGGAAGGCTTACAGGGTCTACAAGCAGAGCGGCGACATCACCAGCATGGCCCACGCCGACGGGTACATAATCCTACCCATAGGCGTAAGCGTGGTCGAGGAAGGCGAGACGGTGGAAGTCACCCTCCTATACTAGACGCCGCAGTGTTCACAGGTCTTAAAGCCTCACGGACTTGAAGAATATCCAGAGATGTTTTCTATGGACTTCGAGCCCGGGGAAGAATGCGCCCTGGAGTTGGACGAGGCCGACCCGCTGGCGGGGTACAGGGACAGGTTCTACAGGCTGCCGGGCTGCATCTACATGGACGGCAACAGCCTCGGGCTGATGAGCTTCGACGCCGAGAGCACCCTCCTACGGGTCATGGACGAGTGGAGGAAGCTGGGCATCAGGGGCTGGGGCGGGGCCGAGGTGCCCTGGATAGAGTACGCCGAGAGGCTGGGCGGGCTACAGGCGCCCATCGTAGGCGCACAACCCGAAGAGGTTGTTGTAACGGGCGGCACCACGGTGAACCTTCACGCCCTCGTGTCCACGTTCTACAGGCCCGAGGCGGGGAGGCGTAAGATACTGGCCGACGAGCTGAACTTCCCAAGCGACCTCTACGCGCTGAGCGCCCAGATAAGGCTCAGGGGCGGGGACCCGGACGATGACCTGGTTCTGGTGAAGAGCAGGGACGGTGTCCTCGTCGAGGAGGACGACATAGTAGACGCCATGGGCGGCGATGTGGCCCTGGCGCTTCTGCCCAGCGTCTACTACCGCAGCGGCCAGCTCCTGAACATGGGGAGGCTCACCATGGAGGCCCACGACCGGGGCATACTCATAGGCTTCGACTGCAGCCACAGCGTCGGCGTGGTGCCTCACCGCCTCAGCGACTGGGGCACGGACTTCGCGTTCTGGTGCAACTACAAGTACGTGAACGGCGGCCCCGGCAGCACGGGCAGCCTCTACGTGAATCGCCGCCACTTCGGCACGATGCCCGGCCTGGCGGGCTGGTTCGGCAACGACAGGAGCACCATGTTCGAGATGCGCACCGAGTTCGACCCGGCCCGGACGGCGGCGGCGTGGCAGATAGGAACCACCACCATGCTCAGCTCGGCGCCCATCGAGGGAAGCATACGGATGATAGCCGAGGCCGGCATCGGCAACATACGCGAGAAGAGCATCCGCATCACCGGCTACCTCATGTACCTGATAGACGAGATGCTGGGCGACGAACCCTACAACTACGGGGTGGCCACGCCCCGTGAGCCAGACAGGAGAGGCGGCCACGTCGGCGTCACCCACGACGACGCCTGGAGGATAAACCAGGCGCTCATCGCCCGCGGCGTCATCCCGGACTTCCGTCCACCCAACATAATACGGCTGGCGCCCATACCCCTCTACATAGGCTACCACGACGTCTGGCAGGTGGCCATGCACCTGAAGGCGGTCATCGACGGCGGTGAGCACGAGGCTTTTAGCGACGACAGGGCAACCGTCACTTAGCCAAGTGATTAGAAGGTGGGCCACCAGCTTTCACGGTTTCACGAAGCCGAAGACATCACTAATGCCGTGAACGGAGCGTGGTTTAACTTCCGAGTTCGGAATGGGTTCGGGTGGGTCCCACGCCCTTTGGCCGGTTACCCATTATTTCGCCTCACGGCTTTTCTTTAAACGTTTCGGTCAAAACGAAGTCCACGACCCAGACCAACTGGTCCGGGTCCCAGCCCCCGTATATGCCGTTCCAGGCCTCTCTGAACTCGTCGATGCTGTTGAACCCCTCCCGTCCGACGTCATCTGGGGTGATGTCTCCCAGGCGCTGCCTCCGTAGGTCGGTGACGGTGATGCGGGTCTGGAGCCAGCTGTACCCCTTCCTGAGGCGGTACTCGCCTCCTACCTTGACGTTGGGGCGGCGCCTTCGTCGGGTCTGCGTCTTCTCGCCGCTGAGGACCTTGATGAGCAACGGTCTCTTGAAGAGAAGGGTCACTAAGGGATCGTTTCGTGGCTGTACCCGTTTATTGATTGTGTGGCTGGGGGTAGATTTATATGGTGAAATGGGGTGCAGTTTTTTGGCGGGGCCGTGGTCTAGTGGCTATGACGTTGGGCTCCAGAAAGTACAACAGGCTTGACTGACCCTCAGGGGGATGAAGAGTTTCTGGAGCGGGGAAACCCAAATGTCGAGGGTTCAAGTCCTTCCGGCCCCACCAATTTAATACGCTTAAACAATCATTTTGCTCTTTGTTTAAACACGAGCCTATGAAATACCGTATCTTCTATTAGATGCAAAATGGATAAGGTGTTCCAGTATGAACGTCCCAGAGGGGCTCGGGTCTTCCCTTGAGAAAGCCCTCAGGTTTATGGAAGCCAGTCGGAACCAGGGTGGACTTTGGTCAGATTTTCTTACTTTGGCTGGGGAGAGCGTCTACTGGGTCTCAGGGTACACCGGGTATGCCCTGTGTCAGTGTGGTGTCAGCCTTGGGTTGCTGGAGGATGCTGCTCAAAGCCTCATTGATCACCAGGGAGGAGACGGTGGCTGGGGTTATGGGCCTGGTGTTCCGGCGGACGCCGACTCTACTTCGTGGTGTATCCTTTTCCTCTCCAAGCTTGGAATGGGCGAGGGCGTTGAGAGGGGTGTCCGTTTCCTCCTGGAGCACCAGAACCTTGACGGGGGCTTCAGGACCTATGCGTCGCCTATCTCTGTGGGGCGCTACATGGGGCTGGATGGCAGTGTTTCGTTTAAGGGTTGGCAGACGTCTCAGCTGTGTATCACGGGTGTGGCGACCCGGGCGCTCATCGATGCGGGCACCTCTGAGGGCGTCGCCGATGCACTGAGTTTTATTAAGGGGTCTCAGATGGAGGAGGGTTACTGGAATCCCTATTGGTGGAACGATGCGCTCTACTCCACATTCAGTTGCATGTGGGCTCTGAAGGCAGGCAACAGAATTGATGAGGCCTTAGGGAAGGCGTGCGACTGGATCGCTGAGACCCAGTTAGCTGACGGGGGCTGGAACGACGGAACGACAGGTGAGGGAGTGGCTTTCTCGACGGCATTGGCCCTGAAGGGCCTCATGCTGGGCTCCAGGTCAATGGACTCGGATCGGGTATGGAGGGGCGTCGAGTGGCTTTTAAGGCACCAGCTGGAGGATGGAAGCTGGCCCCCCTATTATCTGTTGAGGATACCTTACCCGGCCATGAAGGAGCCGTGGAGGTATCATGCCTGGGTGAGGGACGGAAAGGCCATCGGAGCGGTCATCAAAGACCATAACCGCTTGTTCACGACGGCGACAGTGTACTCTGCGCTCGCGGAGTTTGAAAGATACTGTAGAGGCGAGACAAGTTAACACATGGAGATAAGGTTTGGCGTCGCGTAGACGGGGGAACCGAGGCCGGCTTGGCGGAGGCCGTCGGGAAAGCCGTTGACGCGTTGAAGCCTGGTTCACTCTGCGTCCTGTCGAGGAAGCCCCTGATGGACGAGGACTGCCCGGAGGTGCCCGAGATAGACGTTCTCTCGGTGTGGAACAGGACGGCGGAGTATCCTCAGAGAATGACTGTCTCCACCTCCATTGGGAGAGTGTATGTGGATGTTCTCTGGGTTCCCGTCTCGGAGATGATCGACCCATACGAAGCGGCTGGATACAGGACGCTTCCTCATCTCTTCGTCGAGTCGGAGATGGTCTGGAGCAAGCCCGGTTTCATAGGGCCGCTCATAGACGAGATCAGGGTCAACGCCTACGATAAAGCCATATGGGGGAAGAGGATTGGTAGCCAGCTGGCGTTCGGCGACTCGGCTCTCCAGGAGGCGAAGAGGAATCTGGGGTTCCCTCCGGGTGCGTTGTTCTTCCTCCAGACCGCCCACGCCTACTACATGATCGCCCTGGGTGACGCAGTCAGAGAGAGCGTCACGAGCCTAATGACCAAGCCCATGACGAAGCTTAGACGCATGGACGCCGCGACGGATAGTGATCTGGAGGAGGTTCTCTTGGCGAATCTTCACCTAGACTTTGAGCCATCCGCTTCCATCACTGCCTTGAAGCGGGTCTACGACGCCGTGAGGTCCAGGTGTAACCCACACCCGGTACGGGGAATGAGTGAGATGACGTGGGGCCACTACGAGTACTCACTCTCCAGCCTAGAGCTAGATTACAGGCTGGCCGTCGCAGAGGCCCTGTCGCGTAAGGGTGACGTAGCCAACGCGAATTTCTATCTGAGGTTCTGGGCGTACAGCCTAGCTAGGTGCCCGGTGGTGTGCGAGGAGGCTGAGCAGGGAAAGAATCCTAGCTTCTATGTCCCCTTCAGAGCCTTCGAGGAGTCCCTCTCGGAGGCGTGCCCGGAGATAATCGAGCCCGTCGGCCTGATCCTCGGCGATGTCTCTCGTGGCGATGTCGAGGAATCGTTAAGGGGCACTGCCCTATTCAGGGAGCTTGTGCGTGAAAAAATAATAGACAAAGGCCTGACTACAGCGTCTTAAGTGAGAAAAAATGGGCCGGTTTTTTGGCGTTCTAGTTTAGATCCAGAGCCCCGGCAGCTTCGGGATATCCGCAACCTGCTGGTAGACGTAGTACCCGTCCACGCCGTCCTCACCATCCAGCGAAACGCCTACCCTTTCCTGTTCTCTGGGGCAAGCGTTGCCGTCGGGTCCGTCCTGGGCGAGCAGAGCAGGGAGGCACGGCGGCGTGTTGACTCCCGCTGGCCCAGATTTTCCACCCTTGCCTGGTGTTCCTGGGGGCCCCGCTAGGCCTCCTGTTCCTTTCTGGAGCAGGTTGGTGAGCTTAGTCGTGTCTACGCCTGCGGTGTAGAAGAGTTTGACTACGCCGCCGTTTCCCCCGTCTCCGCTGTCTCCGCCGCAGCCTGCGTCTCCTCCCCTGCCTCCGTCTCCGCCCAACCCTGGCCCCTGTACACAGGTGAGGTTGGGGACGCCGAGCCAAGTCTCGCCTGTCCCTGTGACCGCGGTGGAGCCCATCTGTCCGTCGCCACCGTACTGGCCTTTCCCTCCCTTGCCGCCGTCTCCTCCCTCTTGGCCTCTCAGGTCTATTTTCAGGCCGGGCCCCAGTATCTCCTTCGTCCAGATCTCTAGGATGGGACCGTCAGACCCTTTCGCCCCTTTCCCGCCTTTACCTCCTGGTACTCCGTCTCCACCGTCCTGGCCCTTGGGGTAGGTTCCGACGTAGTGAAGCGGATCCAATGGGGTGAAGTTGGGGGAAGCCCTGTCGATTGGGGGCAGGGGGCCATGGGAGTAATCTGGTGTGCCGACACTGCCATTCTTGGCCTTCGTCTTGGGGTCCAGGCCTGTGTCGAGCAGCGGGAACGTTAGGTCGCCGTCGAGGTTGTAGGTGATCTCGCTGACGCCTCCGCCCAGCCGTGTGTCGATTGTGTTGGCGACTATCTTTAGTACGCGTCTGGCTCCGGGGGCGGCTCCGCTCTTCGGCACTATGACCAGTTTGTTCTCTCCGATGTTCGTGAATAGTAGGATGCGGCAGTAGATTACGTCGTCGTTGACGTAGTTTTTGCTGCTCACGTTATAAATTTCTACAGATATCATTTCATTTCATCCTCCTTAGCTGGGCGCATCGTTGAGTTCATACGTCTCATACTCTCCGTCTGAGCCGTCTGCTCCCTGGTAGTTTGTCGCCCAGTGTGCGTCTATATCATTCATTGAGCGGCCGGATGGGCCGTCGGTGCCCCTGTACTCGTTTCGCTGGGGGCATGGGCTGTTGTGGTCTCCTTGGGCTCCGCCTGCTCCGCCGCTGCCTCGTGCACCTGGGGTGCCGGCGTCTCCGCCTTTTCCGCCCTTGACTATGTAGGTCCAGCCGTTTACAGCGGTGAGTGACGAGTCTTTCACGAAGACCTTGATGTTTCCCCCGTTTCCTCCTGCGCCTCCTGTCCCGGGTAGCCCCGCGTCTCCGCCTTTTCCGCCGTTTCCTCCGCGCCCCGGCTCCCTGGTGCATTCGTCCCCGTCGTACCATGAGTCGCTGGTTGTTGATGGGGCTCCTTTCTGGCCGTTTCCTCCGTTTCCTCCGTTTCCACCCTTCCCGCCTTTTCCTCCATCCTGTCCCTTGAAGTTGATCTTGATGGCGTCGGAGTAGTTTTGGGACACGTCGTTGGCGAATATCTCCAGCGTTGGGGCGTTGATGCCGGGGTTTCCCCTTAGCCCCGTTGTCCCGGGGCTGCCGTCCCCGCCGTTGCTTGCTTGAGGGTAGGGTCCCGCCCCGGTGATGGATGAGCCGTTGCTGCCGTTGGGGACCGTGCCTCCCTGTGGCGGTGCGGGTGTATCCGGGTCGTATCCTGAGCGGCCGTCTAGGTCGTATGTGATCTCGGCGTGGTCATCGATGGTGATTCGGTCCGCGACTATCGTGAGCGTTCTGGGGGCGGTGGGGTCGACGGAGCCACTTTGCTCGGGTAACCTTAGTACGGGTGCCAGCACGAGCGTGCTGTTGGTCCTGAATTCCAGCGTATCCGTCTTCAGGACAACTTGGTCGTATCTGACGACGCCTGCGACGGTGAAAGTCATCTCCTCACCTCCCTGTCAGCTCCATCAGTGGCTTGATCTCGTATTCGAGGCGCCCCCCCACGGGTAGTCCTCCATAGGTTAATCCTTCAACCCATTCGTCGACCATCCTCCTGGCTTCCCTGAGGCTGGTCGCCTCCGCGATGGCTACGCCGCTGGGGTTCGCCGACGCTGGGATAGAGCCGAGCCGCATGTGGCGTGTGATCTCCTCCATCTCTACTATTCTGTAGACTTTGAGCCCTGTTCCCTTGGCTACGTTCTTCAGGTAGCTGAGTCCCTTTTTGAGGGCCTCGGGTCTAAATGATATCTTTTCCAGGTCTTCACGGTTCAGGAGAAGGTTCCAGGTAATCAGATACTTATTCCGCCTCACTTTTCGAGTAGGTTGCTTAACTTTTCTGACTGACAAACAAACCAATTATTTCCAATGAACTATGTGATTTAAGAGTATCTTATTTAAACAAGGGATTGATCCCTTTCGCGTGCGCGGAGCCATCAACGGTATCTAGAAGTCTAAACCAGAAGCAAAAAAATCAACAAGTTATTAAAATGGGGAACCCCTCATCTTTCACCAACGCCGCGTCCGGGGGACTCGACTTGAAACCGTAGCCTATGACGGTGGCTGTAGGCTTCACGCTCCGGTTCTCGACGTCACCCTAAACCACTTGGGAGAAACCTGGATCGGCATCAAACGTGGCTTTTTTACCGTTTTTCATGAAGTATCGGGGGCCTTCAATAAGCTTATATGGTCCTCGCGCTTGCCTGTACCCAGAAGCGTATAGGTTTGGGCTTAAAAGGCACGAATGTAGACGTCTCTCCCTTCTCGCTGAACGAACCCCGTCTGGGGTCAACGAGTGTGGGAGGAGACGAGGCGCACTAGGGAAGGGACAAGATGCACGTAGAGAACCTAATCATACTCGCGTCCCTGACCATACTCGTCAGCTACGTAAGCGGCCTCATCTACTCCAAGACCCGGATACCGGACGTCGTATGGCTCATGGCCTTCGGCATCCTCATGGGCCCCGTCCTCGGCTACGTGGACAAGGGCCTCTTCAACGAGCTGGCGCCCCTCATGAGCATCATAGCGCTGAGCATAATACTGTTCGAGGCGGGCATCAACGTGGACATTGTGCTGCTTCTGGGCTCCATGGGGAAGGCCATGGTGCTCTCAGTCGCCTCCATAATGGGCTCCATACTCCTCATAGGCATCCTCACAGCCTACTTCCTGGTCCCCGAGCTCACGTTCCCCCAGGGGATGCTGCTGGGCGCCATGGTGGGGGGCACCAGCACCGTTGCGGTCTATGGCATACTGAGCAGCATAGGTGATTCCCTGCCCAACCTGGACAGCACCAGGGTGCTGCTCACAATGGAGTCCATAGTCTCGGACCCCGTCTGCATAATCTCGTCCATAACCCTCATCAAGATGATAATACAGCCCCAGTTCACCGTCCGCGACACCGTGAAGGACCTCCTCACCACTTTCATACTCTCGTCCGTGCTGGGCCTCGCCGTGGGGGTCGTCTGGGCCAAGGTCCTGGACAGGCTGAGGACCAGACCGTACACATATATGATTACTCTGGCGGCGTTACTGCCTACCTACATAGCGAGCGAGCACTGGGTTGGTGAGGGCGGCGGCGCCATGACCGCCCTCGTCTTCGGACTCGCCATAACCAACTACAGGTACATCATGGAGCGGCTGGGCAGAAACGACAGGGTTCTCATCGACAAGAAGCGGCTCAGGGAGTTCCACGAGGAGGTGACCTTCTTCGTTAAGAGCTTCTTCTTCGTCTACATAGGCGTCGTTGTCAGCCTCTCTTTGAGGTACGCCTTCATAGGCTTCGCCCTCGTGATAATGCAGATCGCGATGAGGTACATGCTGGTGAACGTGCTGAGCGGCCCCTTCGGGTTCACCCGTGAGGAGCGGGTGCTCTCCCAGGTGGTCTACGCGTCGGGGCTCCCCGCGTTCGTCATGTCTCAGCTGCCCCAGATATTCGACCCAGGCCGAGTCCACTTCGTGGCCCCAGGGATATACCCCGACCTCTGCATGCCCATAGTGCTCGGCACAATCCTGTTCAGCGGCATCCTGGGTCCTGCCATCGCCAGGAGGGCGCTGATCCAGGAGGAACCGGTGGAGCCGGTGGAGCCCGTGGAGCCCTTGGAGCCGGGGTAGCCCCCGGTTTTTCGTTATTATGGTTCCATATACGGTTTAAGCACCCGTCCCGTGAACCTCATTGATCAGGTTGAACTGGGTGCTCATACTCTGTGGGCTGATACCCTTATGGACGGCGCTCCTGGTGATAGTCATGAACCGGGGAGCCGTAAAGCAGTCTAGGAGAGCCTTCAGAGAGTTGCCTGATTACGAGACGGACTACGCGTCCGAATACGGCTACGACGAGCCACCCCAACCCAGCCCAAGGCTCGGGTTCCTGAAAAGGATCAACTTGGGATTTATGTCAAGACTTAGGGACCGTCTCCCCGGGAGAAGCAAAGGGGAGCCCCAGGAGCCGCGGGCTGTGCCCCGGGGGGAGGCGGAGGACATGTACGACGACATGGATGAGCTGCAGCCTCAGGCCGCTCCCTCAATGGGGCTCATGGGCCCCGAGCTCGCCGAGGAGAGGCGGCTGTGGGGTAAGACTCTTCTCATTTTCGTGGGCGCCGGGTTCGTGAATGGCCTCTACATCTCGCTGAACTACGTGTTCACCGCGTACAGGAAGTCCCTAGGCATGAAGATGCCGTTGGCGTCGGAGCTCAAGCTGGTGTCCAACCTCACCCTGGCGTTCCTGGGGCTGAGCGTGCTCTACGCCGCGTTGAAGACGGGGCTCAGGCTCTCTAGATCCTAGGAGATTGGCCGCGGCGGCGCGCGTCTCAGTAGTGTATTATGCCTTCGGCTACCAGCACGCACCGCCCCGTGAGGTTAACCCGCGTGGGCGTCACCTCCACGTGCACCTCGCCGCCCCTCTCGGACGCCTGGTAGGCAGTCAGCCTGTTCTTCCCCAGCTTGGCCGCCCAGTAGGGCCCCAGCACGGTGTGGGCGCTCCCCGTGACCGGGTCCTCGTCTACGCCCATCCAGGGTGCGAAGTACCTGGAAACGAAGTCGTGGCTCTCCCCCGGCGCCGTTACGTTGACTCCCCTCCAGCCCAGCGTGTTCTCGACCCGCAGCAGCGCCTGGAAGTCGGGGGACACTTCCCTGACTTTTGCTTCACCGCTGATTAGCACGACGATCTTCTGGTTGGTGTCGCTGTACTGGAAATCCTCATAGTTGGATACGCCGAGACCGTCCAGTATCCCCTCGATGGGCTCCACGGGGTGGGGGTCGTTCCGCGGGAAATCCATGGTCACGCCATCCTCGGCTCTACGCGCGTAGAGCTCCCCGGCCACGGTGTGGAACGTCACCGTGTCGTCCTCGACGCCGAGCCTGGTGAACAGGAGGTGGGCGGCCGCCAGGGTGGCATGGCCGCACAGGGGTACCTCCCTCTTGGGCGTGAACCAACGCAGCCTGTAACCCGTGGCCTGCTCCTCGAGGAAAGCGGTCTCCGAGAGGTTCATCTCCCCAGCTATCGAGAGGTAGAGATCATCGTCGAGGCTGCAAGGCATGAGGCAGACGGCGGCGGGGTTGCCCTTGAAGGGCTCCGCTGTGAAGGCGTCCAGCTGGTAATAAGGAGTCTCTGGCATGTGTTGAAGGACGGAGACGAGGGTATATCGTTTACGCTAAGCGGGCCCCACAAGGTTTACGTTCGGTGAGCCCCTCATCCATGTATGGTCGTCAAAGAGGTACTGCTGCTTGGTGACCCCACCCTGAGGGAAACGTCTGAGAAAGTCACGGACTTCGATGAAATCGATGACGTTCTGGCTGACCTCAAGGACACGCTGACCTGGGCTCAGGGCCACTACGGGATGGGCCGGGCCGCCGCGGCCCCCCAGATCGGGTACCTGAAACGGGTGGTCTACGTCCAGATGCCTGAAAGGAGCTTCTACCTCATGAACCCGGAGATCGTTAGGCGGAGCGACGAGACCTTCGAGGTATGGGACAGCTGCTTCAGCCTGGAGGCCACGTTCTTCGTAAAGATACCCAGGCACAGGGCCATAACGGTGGAGTACAGGGACGAGGACGGCGGGAGCCACGTGGAGGAGTTCAGGGACGACATGAGCGAGCTCCTGCAGCACGAGATCGACCACCTGGACGGCGTCATGTGCAGCGACCACCTCCGCGACCCCCGGGACATCGTCATGAAGGCGGAGTGGATGAAGCGGTACAGGACCCCCGGCATAGGGATGTAGCCGCGATCCATACCCGTAGCGCACATCTTTTATTACTGGCTCGCTCATTGAGTGACCAGCTTGAGCGCGAAGATAATCGCCTCCATACTCATCGGCGCCATCATAGCGGCGGGAGCAGGCTACTACTACTACACCGAGTACATCGTCCCCGAGATCGAGGGGCTACAGGACGCCGTGGACCAGCTCACCTCCGACTACGAGGACCTAACAGGCGAGTTCAACGCCCTCACGGAGGAGCATGAGGCGCTGAACCAGCAGCTGCAGGACCTGCAGGACGAACACACCGACCTCGTGGGCGACCAAGAGACGCTGATGAGCGAGTACGAGGCGTTGACGGAACAGTACGAGCAGCTCCAGTCCGAGTACGAGACCCTCCTCAGCGACTACGAGGCCGCCTTCGGGGGGCTCGATATTTCTCCGGAGACGATACCCGTCCTAGAGAAGCAGTACACGTGGGAGTGGGGCGGTGTTGAGCGCAGCGTGACCATAACCGTGCCCGAGCAACTGTACGATTACTACAGCGAGAAGGATCGTTACCAGACCACGGACTACAGGGGCTACATCCTCCACCCGCTGGACGACATGTACGTCGAGGCCCTTGTGTACGAGTTCAACCTGATACAGGTGGACGAGGGGCTGAGCGAGGAAAACAAGACCGATCTGGTGATCTCGTTCATCCAGAGCATGGATTACGCCCTTGACATCGAGACGAAGGCGCAGACCGAGTACCCCCGGTTCCCGGTCGAGACCCTGGTAGACGGCGGCGGCGACTGCGAGGACACGGGAATCCTCATGGCGTCGCTGCTGGACTCCATGGGATACAACGTCTCACTGATCCTAATGCCGGATCATCTAGCTGTTGGCGTGGCCGTGAATGCGACAGGCACTCACTGGGTCCACAACAACGTCACCTACTACTACTTGGAGACGACGGCCCCAGGCTGGGAGGAGGGCGAGGTGCCGCCCGAGCACGACCCCGAGGAGGCGACCCTCTACCCCGTCGAGGAGATGCCCTTCCTTGCTTACAGCTGGACGGCTACGAGGCTGAACAACAGGGTCACCGTGAAGTTCCACGTGACCAACGAGGGCGCCCTCGCCGCCGAGGACTACCGCCTCTGGCTCGCGGTGGAGGACGAGGAAGGCGAAATAGTGGCCGAGAAGTATAGCAGCTACTTCGACCTAGCCTTCGGTGAGGAAGAATGGCTCACCGTGAGGGTGACCGGCCCACGGTCCGAGAAGCAGAGGCTGGTAATGGGAGTCGCGGACCCACAGGACGAGACGTACTTCCTGAGCTACTCAGAGTACTACACCACCAGTTAACGATATTACTCTGTATATCCAACTCAAACCGAGGCGCATTGTCCAAACGGATAGGCATACTGGGCGGCATAAGCCACGAGTCCACGGCCAGGTACTACACGCTCCTCCACGAGAAGTACCACGCGAGGAGGGGCGACTACCATTACCCCGAGGTGGTGGTCTTCAGCCTCGACTTCCAGAGGTTCACGGACCACGAGAACACGGACCGGGACGCCTACATAGAGTACATCATGCACGGTATCAGGGGGCTTGAGGCTGCTGGCGCCGAGTTCATCGCCATGGCGGCCAACTCGCCGCAAACCGTCTACCGCGAGGTCTCTGAAGCGGCAGAGGTTCCCATGATCAGCATCGCCGAAGCCACGGCTGAGAGGGCCGCGGAGCTCGGGGTTGAAAGGGTCCTGCTCCTCGGGATAAAGCACACAATGCAGGCCTCCTTCTACCGCGAGAAACTCGGGGAGCGCGGCGTCGCGGTGGTGACACCGGACGAGAGAGAGCAGGACGAGATAAACCGAATCATATTCGACGAGCTCGTCGTAGGCGTTCACAACGAGGAGAGCAAAGAGAGGATTCTTGAGATACTGGCTGGCTGCCCCGTGGATGCCGTGATACTGGGGTGCACCGAGCTGCCCCTTATTATAGGCGAGGAAGACACTGCGCTGACCGTGCTGGACACCGTGGACATCCACGTAGACACTATCCTCGACTACGCCCTGTCGTAGGGGCTGCCCTTGAAGGCATTGATGGATGCCAGGGGCTTGCGCTCGTAAAGCCCGATGTTACCCACAGATTATATCGTGGGACGCGTCTTCGTATGATATGGAGTTCTACGAGGTAATCAAGACACGGAGAAGCATAAGGTCCTACAAGGCGGACCCAGTCCCCGAGGAGTCCCTGCGGCGGGTGCTTAACGCGGCGAGGATTGCGCCCAGCGGAAGCAACCGGCAGCCCTGGAGGTTCTACGTAGTCAAATCCCCGGAGAAGAAACGTCGGGTGGCTCAGGCGTGCGGCGGTCAGACGTGGATCGACCAGGCCCCCATCGTCATCGCTGTCGCTGGGTGGAGGGTGCCCACCAACAGGGGCGGCTATATAGGAGAAATGTCGTTCGTCATGGACCTGAGCATCGCATTCACCCACCTAATACTCGCGGCGCGGGCCGAGGGGCTGGGCACATGCTGGATAGGCGACTTCCGGAACACGGAGGTGAAGAAGACCCTTGGGCTCCCCGACGAATTGGAGGTTGTGGCCGTGACACCCCTCGGCTACCCCGACCACGGCGGCTTCACCGAGGAGACCAGACGGAAGCCCTTGGAAGAGATCGTCGAGGAAGCATAGATGCCCCGGATAAGGCTTGCCGTCTTCGATATGGCGGGCACCACGGTGGACGACCGCGTTGACGGCGTCCCTCTGGTGCTGAAGAGCTACAGCGACGCATTCACGGCCCACGGCGTAGAGGTACCCATGGAGGTCCTCAACGAGCAGCGAGGCAGGGACAAGTGGACCGTTATAAGCGAGCTGGGCGGCGACAAGGCCCCCGAGATATACAGGGACTTCCTGGAGACGCTCAACGCGAACACGGGCCGCGTGAAGGAGGTGACGGGCGCCTCGGAGACCTTCCGGTATCTGAGGGACCGCGGCGTGGCCGTCGTCGCCTCAACGGGGTTCCCGGAGGAGGTCGCCTCGGCCATCGTGGAGCACCTGGGCTGGCTGAGGGACGGGCTGATAGACGGCTGGGTGTGCAGCGAGCAGGTGGGCGCCTCCCGCCCCGACCCCGCCATGATACTGCACGCCATGAAGCGGCACGGGGTGACCGACCCCGGAGAGGTCCTGAAGGTGGACGACACGGCGAAAGGCATAGAGGAGGGCCTGAACGCGGGCGTCCACACGGTGGCTGTGCTCACGGGCACCCAGAGCATACAACGCCTCGCCTCGGCCAACCCCCACGGCATCCTCCCCAGCGTCGCTGAGCTCCCCGGCTACCTAGCCGGTAAGGGTCTCGTCTAGGGGCCCGGGCTCCGGCCTCAGCCAGCGCCACGCCATGACTATGGGCGGCACTATGAGCAGGAGCTCGATGAGGAACGGTGCCTGGTGGCTGACGCTGTCGTAGAGCCAGCCCCCCGATAGCTGCCCAAGGGCCGCCGCTATCATGGAGAAGAAGCCCATGGAACCGCTCACCTTCCCCCGATGCTCCTGCGGGACGAGCTGGGCGTACAGCGCCGAGGTGGCGCTGTTCACCAGTATCATCAACAACCCGACGAGCACCATCGACAGTATCAGCCTGTAGAAGTCGCCGTACACGAGGAGCAGTATCGCGGCACCCCACAAGACGAAGCTGAGCATTATGGGTAGCCGTTTATCGATCTTGTCCACCATCTTGCCTGCCGGTATCGCCAGCAGGATCATGGTCACCGGCAGCGTGGTCATGATGTAGCTGAGCTCCACCTCGCCTATGGCCAGATCCTGTACTATGTATAGGGCTAAGACGGGCTGGAAGAGGCCTGAGGCGAAGCTCGTTATAACGTTTATGAGGAACAGGATGAAGGCCGCGGCGGGGACCAGCCTCCAGACGTTGATGGACTCCTTGAGGGAGACCGGGTACTCGCCCAGCATCTCTTTGACGTTTATCTCGGCGGGGGCCTTCACGGTCTCCTTGAGCCTCGACCTGAGGATCGCCGCCACGATGAAACCCATCAACACCAGCTTGTAGATCAGCCTCATGCTGGGGACCAGCCCGTACAGGGTGAACAGGTACCCCGCTATGAGGGGGGCAGGTGTCGTGGAGACGCTGGCGATGAGGTTGATGATGCTGAAGCCCATGCCCCTCTTCTCCTCGGGCAGCGAGTCCGCCACTATCGCGTTCAATGCGGGCCGGTAGATGCTGCAGAACCCTGAGATGACGGCCCCCGCCATTATCCACTCCCAACTCGGCGCGTAGGCGTAGAAGAGGTGGGCAAAGGCCGCGACGAAGGTCATGGACACGATGAGCCATCTGCGGCCGTATTTATCGGTGAGGTAGCCGCCAGGTATCTGCACCAGTGCGACGGCGGCGTTCTGAACCGCACCAATCAGACCGATGGTGGAGGCCGTGCCTCCGAGGGCTTTGACGTAAAGCGGGTAGTATGTGCCTGGGAGCTCGGTGAAGAAGTCGAGGAACAGCCAGCTCAACACCATCACTAGGAAGTTGCCTTGCATGAAGGCGAAGTCGCTTCGCAGCCTCTGCACTAGGCTCCGAGTAGCTTCCTCGCCTTCTGTAGACATGCTTACCTTTACTCGATCTTAACGGGTTCCTGGGCTAGATATGAGTTGGGGCTCACCTCGACGGACTCGGTGTACTCCACAACGCCGTTGACCCTGCAGCCGCTGCGGATGACCACCCTGCCACCCCTCACGTTGTCGCAGCTAACGTTCTCGATGGTGACCTCCTCGACGCCTACGATGTCCTTGGTCCTGAGCTCTCCCTCCCTGTCCCAGTCCCGGGGCAGGGGCTCCACGTCCACGACGTCGGCCTCGACGCCCTCCTCGGCCACGCTGAGCCTCTTCCCGAGGCGGGCCTCGAAGCGCTTTGCCTTGATCCCGCCTCTCACCTCGAAGGCTCCCCTCAGCTCGACGCTGCCCTGGGACTCTATGTCTCCTCCGATGCGGATGGAGCCGCTGGCCCTCAGCTCGTCGGCTATCACCGCGTCTCCACGTATGGTGGTGGACCCTGAGACGTGCATGGTGTCGCCGTGGACGCCGCCCTCCACGTCAAGGTTGCCCGACTTCCTGAGGCTCCTGAAGCGGGCGTCGCCCTCGATTGACGCCGAGCCGCTGAACTCCATCCACTCGGCGTTGATGTCCCCCTCCACCCTGGAGGAGCCGCTGGTCTTGAGCTCCCCCACGTGCAGGCCTCCGGGGAGGGTGCTGCTGCCGCTGGTCGATATTCGCTCCGGGGAGACGCTGCCGCTCCCGCTGATCTTCACGGTGCCGAAGCCCTGAAGGGTCACCCGGCCCGAGCCACTTATCCTCGTGGCAGGTATCTCGCTGTAATCCAATGTCTTTCAGGGTTTGAGTCACGTGTTCCCTTTATAAAGCGGACTCACCTCTTGAAGTCTCATGTGGTGGTCACAAAATGTGACCAAGGGGAGCCCTCAGGCGACAAGTTTTTTCAACGCGCGGAGTGTGAAGACATCCATGGGCGTCGTGTTCGACATAAAACACTACGCCATCCACGACGGCCCGGGGATAAGGACCACGGTCTTCCTCAAGGGCTGCCCCCTGGACTGCGCATGGTGCCACAACCCGGAGAGCAAGAACCCCATGCCGGAGTTCATGTGGTGGCCGACCAGGTGCATCGGGTGCCGTAGCTGCGTGGAGGGCTGCCCAGAGGGCGCCGTCTCCATCGGGGACAGGCTGGTGATCGACGAGAAGCTGTGCGTCGGGTGCGGCGCATGCGTGGAGGGGTGCTACGCGGAGGCGTTGGAACTCGTCGGAGTTGAGATGAGCGTCGAGGAGGTCATGAAGGAGATCCTCAGGGACTCGGAGTTCTACCGCGAGTCGGGGGGCGGCGTCACCTTCAGCGGCGGCGAGCCCTTGATGCAGCCCCTCTTCCTCGCAGAGCTCCTCAAGGCGTGCAAGGGGGAGGGGCTCCACACCGCCGTGGACACCAGCGGCCACACCGACCCGGCGGCCCTGGAGAAGATCATTGAACACACAGACCTGTTCCTCTACGACGTAAAGCACATGGACCCCGGGCAACATAGAAGATACACGGGGGCGACGAACGAGTTGGCGCTCTCGAACCTGGCGCTCCTCAGGGGCAGGCCGGTCGTCATCCGCGCACCAATCGTCCCCGGCGTCAACGACGACGAAGGTAACATCAGGCTCATGGGAGAGCGCGTCTCGTGCCTGGGTTTCACCGAAATCTGCTTGCTGCCCTACCACAGGGTGGGCTCCGAGAAGGCGCAGCGCCTCAATAGGGAGACGGCGCCGCCGTTCGTAGCCGAGCCGCCCACCGAGGAGAGCCTGGAGCGGCTCCGAGGCGTACTGAAGGGGTACGGTTTGAACGTCAAGATAGGCGGCTAGACGCCTCCTCCCCATTCTCGGGATGGCTGAGGAAGGTGGGGGATGCGCCTAGGTCACGTCGAAGAAGTGCTGCGGCGGGTACTTTGGTAGCTCCCTCGTGAACGACTTGTCAGGCCAGAAGTAGTGGATGACCTGATGGGTCACCTCCGCGGGCATCGCCAGCCCCTGGATGGCTCTGGTATACTGGTCTTGGCTGTCAGCCTCGTGGATGAAGCACCAGTTGAACTTGACCTGGCTGGGGCCGTAGAGGCCAAGCAGCCGGACGCCCTGCTTCTCGCACTCTGCCCTGACCGCCTCCACCCAGCCCGTGAGGCCGTCCCTCGTGCCCGACCAGTCGAAGTAGTTGATCACTATCACCCTGCTCTCACCTCCTGCCCGGTCAGAGGGGGTTAAAACCCGTCTAAGGCTAGACAAGTTGCAGATATATGGGTTGCTTACTCCTCGGCCTTCTCCGGCTCCTCTAGCATGAACCAGAGGTAGACGAGGGCCGCGGCCAGCAGCACGCTCTGCAGGGTCCACGGGGCGCTGGGCCTGAGCGCGTAGATGAAGCCCCCCACGAGGTTGCCCAGTATCTTGGGGAAGAAGACGAGGAACCCGGTGGGGAACCCGACGCCGGTGACGCCTAGGGTTATGCCGCTGCCGAGCCCCGCCATCACCCTGCCCCTCATGGCCCGGGGGATGCTGTCCGCCAGGTAGACCTGTGATGATATCCAGATGAGGACTGAGCCCAGGATGATGGTGGTGTAGATGAGGAGCGTCGCCCTGTAACCCTCCGCGAAGGTGAACATGTACATGGCGGGGATGGAGACGAGGAGCCCCGCTATGAAGCAGTTGCGGGCGCCGAACCTGTCCACTATCCCGCCTATGAAGAGGCTGAGCCCCGCCTTGGCGACGCCGCTCCAGAGCAGTATGACGCCCCACGTGTACTCGGACATCCCGATCTCCCGGGTGGCGTATATTATCCAGAACGGCAGTATCATGCTGCTGAGGAATGAGAGCAGCATTGTGGCGCCGGCGTAGCTCCGTATGTTCCGCCATATCCAGCGGAGGCTGACGTCCATGTCCCTGTACGCCTCCTTGACGAGCCTGTAGGGGTGCCAGTCCACCTCCTCGACCTGGTCGATGGTCTCCCTCAGATAAAACATCCTCATGGCCGTGACGACGAGGCCGATTACGAGGCTTACGGTGAACCCTATCCTCATGGCGGGTATGAGCTCGAAGCGTGCGATGAAGAGGCCGCCTATGTAAGGCGATATTATGCGTATGAGGTTGGGGAGGGCGAAGTTGAACCCGAATAGCTTCCCCCTGTCACCCACTGGGATGCTGTCGGCCATTATGGCGTTCATCGCGGGAACGTAGAAGAGCACCATCTGCTGGTAGACAAGGGCGAACGCCGCCCACTGCCACGTCGGCGCCAGCAGGTAGACGACGAAGCTGGAGACGTAGAGCAGCGTCGAGTAGGCCACCAGCTTCACCCTGCCGCTCTTGTCCGCGATATAGCCGCCTATGGGGTACATGAGCATGGCGCCGAAGCTCCCCAGCGCGTTCATTATGCCGATGGCCGGCACCGTGGCGCCGAGGGCGAGCATGTAGTTGCTGATGTAGGTGTCTAGGTTGGTGTCGGACATGCTCCAGATGGTGCGGCTCATGGTGAGCACTAGCACGTTCCGCGGTATGAGCGACTTCTTCTCCGTTTCCTGCAACTAGCCAGACACCAGTTCATTACCCTGAAAGGTGGTACATGGTTAAACCTTACTGAACCCCAATCCATAAGCAGCGGCACCGTTTATCCCCCGGCCAAGAAAAGTGTTAAACCGTCGCCGGATTTGGTTTGACTGAGTGTTATTCATGGACGAGGAAGGCTTCGTTCACCCCTACATCCCCAACTCAGTGCCGAAGATCAAGAGGGAGATGCTCAGGTTCATCGGCTCCGGGGACGCCGACGAGCTGTACAGGGAGATGATCCCTGAGAGGCTGCTGCTCGACGGACCCATGGACCTCCCCGAGGCCATACTGAGCGAGCTGGATCTGAGGCGCCGCGTCGAGTCTATCCTTTCAAAGAACGTGACCACTGATGATTACGTGAGCTACCTGGGCGCAGGCTGCTGGAGGCACTATGTGCCCAGCGTCTGCGACGAGATCGCGGGCCGCAGCGAGTTCCTCACCGCCTACTCGGGGGGCGGCCACAGCGACCTGGGCCGGTACCAGGCCAACTTCGAGTTCCAGAGCCTCGTATGCGAGCTCTTGGGGATGGAGGTGAGCGGCATCCCCACCTACGACTGGGGCGCGGCCGCCGGTAACAGCGTCAGGATGGCGGCGCGGCTCACCGGGAGACGGGAGGTGCTGGTGCCCCGGAGCGTGAGCCCCGCGAGGCTGGGCATCATGCGCAACTTCTGCGACTCGGCGTCGGAGACAGGCCGCATAAAGGTCAAGACGGTCGGCTTCGACGCCTCCACGGGCATGGTGGACCTGGCCGACCTGGAGTCCAAGGTAGGCGACGAGACGGCCGCCGTGTACTTCGAGAACCCCAACTATCTGGGGGTCATCGAGGCTGAGGCTGCCGCTGTCTCCGACGCCGCCCACGACGCCGGCGCCGAGTGTATCTGCGGCGTGGACCCCATAAGCCTGGGGGTGCTGGCGCCGCCCGCCGACTACGGCGTGGACATAGCGTGCGGCGACGCCCAGCCCCTGGGGGTGCACATGTACGCCGGCGGCGGAAGCTGCGGGTTCATCGCCAGCCGCGACGAGGAGAGTTACGTCGCCGAGTATCCCCTGAGGCTCATCAGCCTCGCGGACACCGCCGTAGAGAGCGAGTACGGGTACGGGCAGGCCCTCTACGAGCGCACCAGCTACATGGCCAGGGAGAACGCCAAGGACTGGGTGGGCACCACCACGGTGCTCTGGGGCTTTGTGGCCGCGGTCTACATGAGCCTCCTCGGGCCCCAAGGATTGAGGGAGCTGGGGGAGACCATACTCCAGAAGAGCCACTACGCCGCGGAGGCCCTCGACGAGCTAGACGGGGCATGTATCCCGTACAGGACGTTCTTCAAGGAGTTCCCGGTCGAGTTCAACAAGCCTGTACGGGACGTGAACGAGGCCCTTCTGAGCCATAATATCTTCGGCGGCAAGGACCTGTCCGCGGAGTACCCCGAGCTGGGCGAGGCAGCCCTGTACTGCGTAACGGAGATGCACAGCCTCGCTATGATAGACGGCCTCGCCGCCGCCCTCCGGGAGGTGCTGGCGTGAGACTGAGGGAGTACCACGCGCCCAGGTGGAGCGAGCCCATCGTGCACGAGCTCAGCACCACGGGGGAGAGGGGCTTCATACCGCCCGGGGCCGAGCCCGAGATCAAGGAGAAGGTGGGGCCGGCCGAGGCGCTGGTCCCCGAGGCCATGAGGCGGAGAAGCCCACCGGGGCTGCCCGAGCTTAGCCAGATCCGGGTGCTGCGCCACTACCTCCGGCTCAGCCAGATGACGCTGGGGATGGAGACGGGGATCCACATCGGGGTGGGCACCTGCACCATGAAGTACAGTCCCAAGGTCAACGAGGCGCTGGCCGCCATGATGGCGGACGTCCACCCCCTCCAGCCGGGGGAGACCATTCAGGGCGTCCTGGAGATGGCGTACGAGTTCGGGGACGTGTATCTACGGGAGATCAGCGGCATGGATGCGTTCACGTATCAGCCGCCTGGGGGATCGGCTGGTTGCTACTGCAACGCCCTTATCATGAGGAAGTACCACCGGGACAACGGGGAGCCAGAGCGGGACGAGGTGGTCACCACCATATTCAGCCACCCATGCGACGCCGCGGCCCCCGCCACCGCGGGCTTCAAGGTCATCACCCTGTACCCGGACCCCGAGACGGGGCTCCCGTCCACGGAGGCGTTGAAGGAGGCTGTGGGCCCCAGGACCGCCGGCATCTTCGTGACCAACCCCGAGGACACCGGCATCTTCAACAGGAGCATAGACGAGTGGACTGGCATCGTCCACGACGCCGGCGGCCTATGCAGCTACGATCAGGCCAACGCCAACGCCATCCTCGGCGTCACAAGGGCCCGGGAGGCCGGGTTCGACATGCTGTTCTTCAACCTCCACAAGACCTTCAGCAGCCCCCACGGCAGCAGCGGCCCGGGCTCGGCCGCCGTCGGCGTCACCAGTGACCTGGAGGAGTATCTCCCGGTGCCCGTCATCGTCAAGAGGGACGGCGCCTACTATCTCGACTACGACCGCCCCAAGAGCATAGGCAGGGTCAGAGACTTCATGGGCAACCTCCAGGTGGTGCTGCGGAGCTACGCGTGGTGCCTGGCCATGGGGGCTAGGGGCCTCAGGGAGGCCGCCGAGGCCAGCATGATAAACCAGCAGTACCTCGCGGAGAAGGTGAAGCGGATCAGGGGGGTCTCCCTGCCCTTCACGGGGAGGCGGCTGGACCAGGCCCGCTGGAGCCTCGAGAAGCTAAGGGAGGAGACCGGCGTGGGGGTGGACGACGTGAACCGCAGGATGGTGGACTACGGCGTCCAGAGCATGTTCACTAGCCACCACCCGTGGCTGGTGCCCGAGCCCTTCACACCGGAGCCCTGCGAGACCTACAGCAAAGAGGACATCGACCACTGGTGCGCCGTGCTTGAGACGGTATGCGAGGAGGCGTACAGCGACCCCGACCTGGTGAAGACGGCGCCCCACCGCAGCAGCAACCACCGGGTGATGTTCGACGGCTTCGACGACCCGGAGAGGTGGGCCATGAGCTGGAGGGCGTACAAGAGGAAGAGGGGAATGAAGTGAGGCTGGAAGGCAGGATAGCGGTGGTGACTGGGGCCATGCAGGGCATAGGCGCAGGCGTGAGCCGGGTCCTGGCCCGAAACGGCGCCACCGTCGTACTCACAGACGTCTCGCCCCGGGTGGAGGAGACGGCTCGGAGGATAGCCGAGGATAGCCACTCGGCGGAGAGCCTCGTCATGGACGTCACCGACCCGGAGCAAGTCTCAAAGGTCTTCAAGGAGATAACGGCCAGGCATGGACGAGTAGACATACTAATCAACAACGCGGGCATCTACCCCCGGAGACGGCTGGTGGAGATGGACGAGGAATATCTCCACAGGATGTTCGAGGTCAACGTGTTCGGCATGTTCAGGTGTGCCAAGGCGGTGCTCCCCGGCATGATGGAGCGCCGGTACGGCAAGATAGTTAACGTGAGCAGCGTCACGGGCCCCATGGTGGGGGCGCCGGGCGGCGGCCAGACGGCTTACGGAGCCACCAAGGCGGCGGTGATAGGGTTCACCAAGGCCCTCGCGCTGGAGACGGCGCAGCACGGCATCAACGTGAACGCCATCCTACCCGGTTACATACACAGCCCCAGCGCCGTCGGGCTCAGGAGAGGCGACGCCGGCGACGCGGAGGAGAGGATGAGGAAGTTCGGGTACAAGATACCCATGGGCCGCCAGGGGACGCCGGAAGACGTGGGCAACCTCGTGCTGTTCCTCACGTCGGACGAGTCCAGCTACCTCACGGGCAGCGAGATAGTCATCGACGGCGGCAACATACTCCAGGAGGAGTACCTGGGCCCCTACAAGCCCAAGTAGGCTACGGCGTGTAATCCGAGAGCCTCGCGTACCACTCCAGCTTAGCCTCGTCCAGCTCTTCGATGCCGTACTCCTTGAGGAACAGAGGGGTGAGCCTCTCCGCGTCCTCGTCGAAGTTGTACCCTATGCTCCACATGCAAGCCTCTAGGTCGGCGTAGGGGTCGCCGAGTCCGGCGTGGTCCCAGTCGATGACGCCGCTCAAGGCTCCGCCTTCCAGGATGATGTTGGGGAGACAGTAGTCGCCGTGGGTGAAGACCAGCTCCTCGTCCGGCATGGATGCCTCAAGCCCGTCGAGGGCCCTCTGGGTCTCGGGGTCCTTCGATTCTCGTGCCTCGATGATCCTGTTCGCCACGGTGTTCATGTAGGGGCAGCCCCGGGAGTCGAGCCCATGAATGGTTCTGAGGGCCTCAGCCGCCACCGTCACGGCGTTCACCCTTTCACTTCTCTCCAGCTGATACGCGGGCGTCCCCGGCACCTCCGTCGTCAGCTGGTACTCCCAACAACCCTCAGCTATATAGAGCAGCGGCTTCGGGGCTGGCAGCCTCCCGTCGATCCACCTGAGGACCCTGGTCTCCCTTTCAAGCCTCCTCCCGCGGACAGGGTACACCTTCAGGTAGAGCGTCTGCCTGCCCTCCGCCGTCAGCCTGTGTATCTCGGCGCCCGTCTCCTCGTAGGGGTGGCGCTGGAACCTATAGCCTTCCGTGAGCTCCGTGAGTTCCTCGGGGAGCCTCATCTCACATCGCCTTGATGAGGGTTCGCCGTCTGTAGCCCGTGACTACCTTGTAGTAGCCCCTCAGCTCTTCGTCCAGCTCCGGGTCCCCGGTATCCACCCTCAGCGCCCGACCCCTGAGGGTGGCCAGCTTCTGAGGCGTAGCTAGCACGATGATGTTGTCTCTGCCGACCCTCCTGATGACCCTGGGGCTTATCTGCTGGTTGCCTCTGCCGAAGATGAATCCCTGGCCTCCGATGACGGTGACGACTATCTTCGCTTTCCTGCCGTCGAGGTGGGCGAGTATCTCCTCCTCGTTGACGTCCCTGCCGACCAGCTCGCCGTCCATCAAGAGGTCCACGCCGAGGAGCGTCTTCTCTGCGCCGAACTGCTCCACCACCGGCGCGGTGGACGAGCCCGGGCCCACGATGTAGAGGACGCCGGGCCTCATCTCGTCTCTGATGTCGGCCGCTATGGCCTCCAGGTCCAGGGGCTCCTGTCTGACGCCCCCCTCCTTGCCGTCCTGCAGGTACTCCTGGGCGTAGGGTACCTTCATGTAGCCATAGAGCCGCGCCGAGAGCCTGTTATCCCTGAAGGCTTCCTCGTCGATGTCCATCACCTCGGCGTCCCGAGTCTCTGACGCCTCTCCGTTCAGGTAGCGGGCCGCGAGCCTCCCGGCGGCAGCCGGGGTGACGGCGTAGACGGCGGAGTGTATCTTGACGCCTGTGGGTATGCCGAGCACAGGCACCCTTGAGTCTATGGCCTCGTAGACGTCGCGGGCGGTGCCGTCGCCCCCGGCGAATAGCAGAAGGTTCACGCTCAAGTCGGCAAACGCTGCCGCCGCCTCCTTCGTGTCCTCGGCTGTGGTCGCCCCCGCCGTGATCTCGCCCACTACGTTGGGCTCCAGCCTGGCCATCCGCGCCTCGTCCTCACCCATCTCGCCGGGATATGTGTAAAGTTTGAAGCTCGGTGAACCCATCTTGACGGCCTGGAGAGCCTCCACGGCTCTGGCCGGTGACCGGGGCTCGGCGCCCAGCTCCCTCGCCTTCCTAAGAATCTCCTCGCCATCGCTGCCCTTGAGGCCGACGCGGCCGCCCATCCCGGCGATGGGGTTGACTATCAGCCCGAGTTTCTTCAACGCGCCCAGATATGCCTAGCCGAAGACGTATATAAGAAAATAAGAAGGCGACCTAGTCGTGGTGCCCCAGGAACCTGAGCACCGTCAAGGCCAGGGTCCTGACCGTCTTGTCGATGTCCTCTAGGCTGACGGACTCGTTGGCGCTGTGGGCTTCCCGGACGTCCCCGGGGCCGAACACGATGGTCGGTGTTTCTCCCACGTCTATGAGCAGCCTGGCGTCCGAGGCGTAGGTCATGCCCTCGTAGACGGGCTCCTCGCCGACTGCTTCCCTATAGGCCCCTGCCACGGCCTCCACGATGGGGTGGTCGAGCTCTACCTTGGACGGCGCGAAGCTGTAGCCGGCCCACTCAACCTTCGGCCTGTTCACCCTGAGCCACGGGTCTCCGTCCGCCACCGCGTCCACCTTCTCCTCGAGCTGCATCCTGGCCTCACCCCGGGTCTCACCCACCTTGACGCCGAGGCGGCCCTCGAAGACAACCTCCTCGGGGACGGTGCCCGGCCACTCGCCGCCGTGCACGGTCCCTATGCTGAGGGCGTAGGGCTTCTCGTACCTTGCGTAGAGGGGGTTGTCCACGCCCCGGTTCCTCTCCGCCTCCAGCTCCCTGAGGCCCTCGACTAGGATGATGAACTTGTCTACGGCGCTGACGCCCTCCTCCCTTACGCAGGCGTGGGCGCTGCGGCCCGGAACCGTGACGCGGAAGCTCATGGCGCCGGCCACCTCGGGCGCTATCTTGGTCTCGCTGGGCTCCATTATTATACCCGCGTCGGCCCGGTAGCCCCGCAGGCAGGCGGCGAGGGCGCCGCAGCCCCCGTCCTCCTCTCCGATGACGCTGGTGAACACAACCCGGCCCCTGGGCTTCACGCCGGCGTCCATGACGGCCTTCACCGCATAGAGGCCGCACGCCAGACCCGCCTTCATATCCACGACGCCTCTGCCATGTAGCCTCCCATCCACAACGGTGGCCTCAAGGGGCGGCGTTACCCATGACTCCGGGTCCCCCGGCGCCACGGTGTCGATGTGGCCGCATATGATGAGGCTCCGCTCTCCCTCGCCCCAGGTGCCAGCGACGCCCATCCCCTCGTCGCGGGGTATGCTCATGCTGAACTCGGGGTGCCTCCTGAGCTCGTCGAAGTCGATCATCCAGGTATCGACGTCGAAGCCGAGACTCTTTAGCTTCTCAGCGACGATTCTCTGGGCCGCCGTCTCGTCGCCCCCGTAGCTGGGTGTGGAGACAAGCGTTCCGATGAACTCCATCATGCCCTCATGGTCGATGGAGTCCAGCACCCGCCTCTCCGCGTCGTCCATGGTACCAATGGGGGCCGCATTCTAGATATGGGCTTCGAAGCCTCAAGCCCTGATCCTCGGGAGCAGCATGGGCACCCTCTCCCTGTACTCGGTGTAGTCCTCCCCGAACTCGTTGACAAGCTCCGTCTCCTCCTTGCGGCAGACGACGTACAAGAGAATCAGTACTATGGGGGACAGGAGCAGCGAGTCCCTCGCCGACAGCAACACCGAGACACCTATGTGAGCCAGGAACCCGCCCAAGTACTGGGGATGCCTCACGTGGGCGTACACGCCGGTATCGACGACGGCCACAGGCCTGTGGGTCTCGGAGACCCTGAGCCCCAGCTCCATCACGCCGGCGATGCCGAGATAGACGGCGGGAACGAGGAAAAGAATGGAGACGGCGAGGTGAGCGACCGTCACCTCCAATCCCATCAGCCGAAGCGTGTAGGAGCCGAAGGGCAAGGTGAACCTGCTCTGCGGCGACACCCATATCCCCATCCAGTAGACGAACATCCCCCAGCCCGACAACATCCCTAATGCGTCTCCCACCCGCCTACCCATCTCTACGCCGAAGCGCCTCTCCAGCCGCCCGTGCTCCACCGACAAGAAGTAGAGGGGTACGTTGAGCGTGAACGCGAGGAAGCTGATCATGAGCCAGTTCAAAGCCGAATAGACACTGGACTCCAGGCTTATAGACCTGCATATCCCTCCGGGAAAAGATTAAGACGGGTGATGCCCCTTTTTCGGTGACTGGTGAGGCGTCTGAAGGCGGTAGTGAAGTCAAGGCCCGAGCCCGGGATCGAGGTTAGAGACGTGCCCGTCCCCGAGGTTGCCGGCGACGAGGTGCTCATCCGTGTCAAGGCGGCCGCCATCTGCGGCAGCGACCTGGGGATCTACAGGTACACCGCCGCCTACAGCGGCATGACGCTCCCTGTTGTCATGGGCCACGAGTTCGCTGGCGAGGTAGCCGAGACGGGAGCCCAGGTCGAGGGGTACGCGGCCGGGGACAGGGTGATAAGCGAGTCCGTGAAGGCCTGCGGCCAGTGCGGCTTCTGCAGGCAGGGCATGAGCAACCTCTGCGAAGACTCCACTCTATTCGGCATACACACGGACGGCGGCTTCGCCGAGTACGTCACCGTGCCCCACGGCCTCCGCCACACACTGCCCCAGGGGATGAGCTACGAGGCGGCGGCCCACGTTGAGCCCCACAGCAACCCCCTCCACATCGTAGACC